>DASYTT010000138.1:0-53513 GCA_036002045.1 Gemmatimonadales bacterium | reverse complement strand
GGGGTAGACGGTGGTCATGAGGGCGGTAAATGTAATCCGGGCAGGGGCCCCGAATCGAAGGGGTCCAGCTCGAGTCCGGATTGCTCTCCCCTGCTGAGCCGCCAGCCGCCGGCGGCAGCGATCATCGCGGCATTGTCGGTGTTGAGCCGGGGCGGTGCAATGACCACGCGCGCTTCCCCGGCCAAACGCGCGCGCATGGCTTCTCCAAGCGCGTGATTGCAGGCGACGCCACCGCCGATGACCGCGGTCTCGCGGCCCAGCTCGCTCACGGCGCGGGCGGTCTTCTCGACCAGCACCTCGATCACGGCATCCTGAAAGTCCCGCGCCAGATCGGCGCGCTGCGCTTCCTCAGCACCGCCGCTGCGCACCGCGCGGAGCACAGCGGTCTTGAGCCCGCTGAAGGAAAAGGCGTAGCCGTCACGGAGCATGGGTCGCGGGAGGGCAAAGCGACCCGGCCTGCCCCGGGTCGCCAGGCGTTCGATCAGCGCTCCAGCGGGGTAGGGGAGCCCGAGCAGCGTGCCGACTTTATCGAAGGCCTCTCCCGCGGCATCATCGAGGGTTTCCCCGAGCAGGCGATAGCGGCCCCATGCTTCGACATCGAGCAGAAGGGTGTGACCGCCGCTCACCAGCAGGGCGATGAAAGGAGGCGTGAGCGAAGGATCCTCGAGCCAGGGCGCGAAGAGGTGACCTTCGAGGTGATGCACGCCGATAAACGGCTTCCCGAGCCCGTAGGCGAGTCCCTTGGCGTACATGAGGCCTACGAGCAGCGCCCCGATGAGTCCGGGTCCAGCCGTCACGGCGATGCCGTCGAGCTGGGAGAGCTCGAGGTCCGCTTCGGCGAGCGCCCGGTCCACCACCGGGCCGATGGTGCGGAGGTGCTCCCGGCTGGCGAGCTCCGGTACCACGCCCCCGAAGACGCGATGGATGTCCTGAGAGAGAATGACGAGGCTGGCCAGGAGGGGCTGGTCGCCCTCCATCCGGAGGACTGCAGCCGAGGTTTCGTCGCAGCTCGTCTCGATACCGAGGATGCGTCTACTCGTCGCCACCGAGCAGGTTGGCGACGATGCGCTGGTTGGAGGGGGAGCCCCAGGGGTGCTCGCCGATCACCTTCTTCACGATCATGCCGTTCTTATCGAGCAGAAAACTCTCCGGCACGCCGGTCGTCTGGTACACTCGCTGGATGCCGCCGCTCCGGTCATGCAGGATCTCGAAGGTGAGCCCCAGCTCCTGCACGAACTGCTGCACGTCCCTGGCGTCGCCTTCGTCGATGCTGACCGCGAGGATGCGGAGCCCCTTGGGTCCGAGCTCCTGGTAGAGCTTTTCCATTGCGGGCATTTCGGCGCGGCAGGGGATGCACCAGGTTGCCCAGATGTTGATCAGGGTGACCTGACCTTTGGCTTCTTGGTGAATGGATACCGAATCGGTGGTGCCGAGCCGCGCCATGCGGTAGTCGGGCGCTCGCTTGCCAATGTCGACGCCTTCAATCTTGGGTCCGAATTTCACCAGAGCGGCGGCGCCGAGCCCGAGCCCGGCAACGACGGCGATGACCAGTGCCCACTGTTTCGACATGCTCACTCCTTCACACCGCGATCGTACAGGCCTGCCGGAGGCGCCCGATGGCGGCCGCGGGGTCCGAATCCCCGAAGACCGCGGTGCCGGCTACAAAGGTATCGGCGCCTGCTTCCCAGGCGCGGCGGATCGTCTCGACTGTAATGCCGCCGTCCACTTCCAGCGCGGCCCGGCTGCCGCGCGCGTCGAGCAGCCGGCGGACCCGGCGGATCTTGTCCGTGACGGCCTCAATGTAATGCTGCCCGCCGAAGCCGGGATTCACGCTCATGAGCAGCACGAGGTCGAGCTCGTCGAGCACCTCTTCGATGAGCGCGAGCGGCGAGGCCGGGTTGAGCGAGAGCCCGACCTGCATCCCCGCTTCCCTCGCCCGCGCCAGCTGGCGCTCCAGATGAATGGTCGCTTCGGGATGAAAGGTGAAGAGCGTCGCGCCGGCCTCGGCGAACTCATCGATAAAGTGCTCCGGCTCCAGCACCATCAAGTGCACGTCGAGCGGCAGCCGGGTGATGTCCCGCAAGGCCCGAATGAGCGGCGCCCCGAAGGTCAGATTAGGCACGAAACGGCCGTCCATCACGTCCACGTGGATCCAGTCTGCGCCCCCGCGCTCGGCCTCGGCGACTTGCTCGCGCAAGCGGCCCAAGTCGGCGGAGAGGATCGACGGCGCGATACGCAGGCTCACCAGGACTCCCGGTTCGGACTCAGTTACTGATCACAAGGTCAACCCGGCTCTCGTGCGGACTGAAGACGCCGGCCGAGGGCCGCTGTTGCAATACTACGCCGGCGCGGCCGCGGCCGGAGCGGTTGCTGATCTTGCCGATGCGCAGGCCGGCGCTCTCCAGCCGCTTGCGAGCCTCGGCCTGGTCGAGTCCTACGACGTCGGGGACCCGGATATCGGCGGGCCCCTTGCTCACGATCAAATCGACACTCGACCCCGGTGCTCGGGTTGCGCCGGTTGCGGGGCGGGTCGACACGACAACTCCGGCCTCGGCGACATTGGGGACCGCGTCGGCCTCGCCAACCCGCAGCCCGGCTGCCTCGATCACCAGGCGGGCCTGCTCGACCTCGAATCCGCTGACGTCGGGCACCGCGACCGGCGCGGGGCCGGTGCTCCGGGTCAGGCGCACGATCGCCCCTCGGGGGAGCACGGTGCCGGGCGGCGGATCTTGCCAGGTCACGTGGTCCGCGGGGATCACGGGGTCAGCTTCTTCGGCGTCCACTTTGGGCTTCAAGCCCGCTTCGGCCAGCTCCTTCTCGGCTTCCGCCACCGGAAGGCCGAGCACCCGCGCGACCGGATGGTCGCGGGTGAGGAGCGGCGCTGGATAGGCCAGGCACGTCAGGAGGTAGCCCCCCAGCGCGGCGCTCCCCAGAACAACCACGGTCCACAGACGGTCGCGTCCCTTGACCGTCACCGGCCAGAGCGAGCGCACGTTCATCTATGCGACGCGCCGGAGCCGCGCGGCAAAAGCGCCATCGGTGCCGTGACGGTGCGGGAGCAGGAAGAGATCACCGGCGGATGTCAACAGCTCCGCGGGCAGGCCCTCGGGGGGGGGCGGCTCGCGGCGAAACCGCCGGTCCCCCGCGAGAAAGGCCTCGACTTGCAACTCGTTCTCCTCCGGCTCGAGCGAACAGGTGGAGAAAACTAACAGCCCGCCCATCCGCACGATCTCGGCCTGCGCCCGCAGCAGCTCGGCTCCCTGGGCCGCGAGGACACCCAGCGCATCCAGGGTAACCCGCCAGCGAGCGTCGGGATGGCGCGCGAAGGTCCCGGTGCCGAGGCAGGGGACATCCAGCAAGACCGCGTCGACCGGCCGGAGTGGGGGGGCGGTTGCGTTCGCGACGAGAATCGCGGCGCGCTCGACTCCGCCGCGATCCAGATTCTTGCGGAGGCGCTTGGTGCGGGCCGGGCGGAGATCGGCTGCCACGAGAAACCCGGCCTGCTCCGCCAGGGCGACCGACTTACCGCCTGGCGCGGCGCAAGCGTCGAAGACAATGCCACCGGGGGAGAGCGCGGCGTAGCGCACGACCAGCGCCTGCGCAGGGTCCTGCACGTACCAGGCTCCCGCCGCGAGGCCAGGCAGCTCGCGAGGTCGCCGCTCGGACACCACCAGGCCCGCGTCGTAGGGCGCACGCTGCCAGAGAACGCCCGAGACATCGAGGCTCGCGGTCAGCGCCTCGAGACTCCAGCGCGCGGGCTGAATGACGAGAGGAGGGCGCGCATTGTTGGCGCGCAAGAGCCGCTCGGTTTCCTCGATCCCGAAGCGCGCCGCCCAGCGCGCGACGAGCCATTCCGGGTGGGAGTACTCCGCTGCGAGAGAAGCGGGATCACCCTTCCCGCTTCGCTCTTCCCTGGGCTGTTCCGCCACCTTGCGCAATACCGCGTTGACAAATCCACCCACGCTGGCTCCACCGATCCGGCGGCCGAGGGTGACTGCAGTGTCGACCGCGGCGTGTGGCGGAACCCGCTCGAGGAAGAGGAGCTGATAGGCGCCGAGCCGGAGAATCTCCAGGAGATCGCTGCGCACGCCGCCGGTACCCTGCTTGAGATGCGGGGTGAGCGCGGCATCGAGGACGTTGCGATGGCGCAGCACGCCGGCGGCGATCTCGTGGGCGAGCCCGCGATCCGTTTCCGAGAGCTGAGCCAGCGCGCGCTCGCGCGCGAGGTCGAAGGGAATCCCGCGCTGCAAGTCGTGGAGGACTCGCCAGGCGGCGGTGCGGGGAGCGAGGCCGGGAGTCGCCATGTCAAAAGACTGTGAAGAGTGAAGTGTGAAGCGTGAACGGGACCCACCTTGCGAGGTGGGACTCCCCCGCGAGGCAGTTACCGTTCACTGTTCACGGTTCCCTCTTCACGGCAACATCCCCTTCACCGGCGTCGACGGGACGGCAACCTCCCGCTTCGGCATCCGGCCCGCCAGGAACGCCAGCCGTCCCGCCTCGGTCGCGAGGCCCATCGCCTTGGCCATTGCCAGGGGATCCTGGGCTTGGGCGAGCGCGGTGTTGAGAAGGATTCCATCCACACCCTGCTCCATGACGAGGCAGGCATCGGACGCGGTGCCGACCCCGGCATCGACGATCACGGGCACGCTCAGCCTGCGCTTGATGGTGCGGATCGAATACGGATTGAGCAGCCCGAGCCCGCTGCCGATCGGTGAGGCGAGCGGCATGACGGCAGCGCAGCCGGCGTCCTCGAGCTTGAGGGCGGTGATCAGATCGTCGTTGGTGTAGGCCAGCACCGTAAATCCCTCGCGCACCAGCTGTCGCGCGGCGACCAGCAGTCCAGCCACGTCCGGGAGCAAGGTCTCCTGGTCGCCGATCACCTCGAGCTTGATGAAGGCGTTGAATCCGGCCTCGCGACCAAGCCGCGCGTAACGAATCGCGTCGTCCGCGTTGTAGCAGCCGGCGGTGTTGGCCAGCAGGAAGTAGCGGGCGGGATCGAGATGAAAGAGGATTCCCTCCTCCTTGCGGCGGTCGAGATCTACCCGGCGCACGGCCACCGTCACGCACTCGGCGCCGGACGCCTCGATAGCCGCGACCATCACTGCGTTGTTGGGGTACTTCCCCGTGCCGACAAAGAGCCGGGAGCGGAAGCGCTTTTCCCCGATGACGAGCGGCTCGTCGAGCACGGTTTCGGCTGCGGTGATCACTTCGCTCATCCGCTCATCCCCCTCCGACGAAATGCACCAGCTCCACCGAGTCGCCGTCGCTGAGCGGAGTGCTCGCGAGCTCGGGGCGGCGCACGATCCGGCGGTTGAGCTCTACGACGACGGCGCGCGGGTCGAGCTCGAGGTGCTCGAGCAGACCGGCGAGCGTGGGCACGCCGCGCACACGCCGGAGCTCTCCATTCACGGTCAAGCTCAGCTCATTCATGTGGCACTGTTCCAGGCCGCGAGCATTGCGCGCGCGGCGGCAGCGGGATCCGCAGCATCCCAAAGAGCGGAGATCGCCGCGGCACCCCAGGCACCGGCAGCACGAACCACGGGAGCGCGCTCCGGCGTGATGCCGCCGATCGCGATGACGGGCCGCTCCAGCGCGCAGATAGCTTCGAGCCACGCCAAGCCTCGCGCGGGCCGGTGCGGGTGCGAAGTCGTGGCGAAGACGTTACCCGCCACCACAAAGTCCGCTCCCTCGGCGATTGCGACCTCAGCGTCGGCGCGGCTGTGCACGGAGACTCCGATCCAGCCGACCGCCAGCACGCGCCGTGCGTCGGCAGGAGCAAGGTCGTGGCGGCGGAGCTGCACACCAGCCGCGCCAAGCGCCCGCGCGAGGTCGGGCCGCGCATGCACCAGAACAGAGGCCCCGCCGGGCCGAGCAGCCACGAGTGCCCGGTGGGCGAAGCCGGCCTGCTGCGCCGTGGTCGAGTCGGGCGCCCGCACCAGAAGTCCGAGGCCCGGCCCCGCTCCGGCAAGCGCCGCAGCGCGTGCGGAGAAATCGGGCCCCCGGCAGATCGGATCGTTGGTCACCGCGAGCACACGAACGAGCGGGCTCATGCCAGGAGCTGACCCGGCCTCGGCCCGCGCCCGCGCCTCCACGCCGCCGCCCTCATGCGGCCCCTCCCCGCCGGCTGGACTTCGGCAATCTCGACGACTCCGCGGCCCGTCGCCACTCGGAGGGTGTCGGGACCGTCCAGAACTTCACCCGGCCGACCGTCGCCCTCGACGACTCGCGCGCCGAACAGCTTGACCTCCTGTTCCTCCAGGGTGGCCCAAGCCCCGGGAGCGGGATCGAAGGCGCGGATCCGCCGAGCCACCGCTGCCGCTGTCTCGGTCCAGTCGATCCGGCGCACCTTCCGGTCGAGCTTGGGAGCGAAGGTGGCCAAGGCCGGGTCCTGCGGTTCGGGGGCAAGGCGCCCCAGGCGCAGCAGCGCCAGGGTTTCGATCAGGGTCTCCGCCCCCAGCTCCGCCAACCGCTCGCGCAGCTCCCCGGCCGTCTCGTTCAGACCGATCCGCGTGGCGGCGCGGCGCAGCACGGGGCCGCTGTCGAGCCCCGCGTCCAGCTGCATGATGCTGACTCCGGTCTCCGCGTCGCCCTGCAGAATGGCCCAATTGATCGGGGCGGCTCCCCGGAGGTGGGGCAGCAGCGAGGCGTGCACGTTGAGCATCCCGCGCGTGGGGAGCGCTATGACCTCGGCGCGCAGCAAATGCCCATAGGCGACCACGACCCCGAGCTCGGGATGCCAATGGCGCAGCGCCGCCAGGAACACATCTCCGGTGGGGCGCTCGGGCTGCAGGACGGGAAGGCCGTGTCGATCGGCGAGCTGCTTGACGGGTGAGGGGAGCAGGGTGGACCAGGAGCGGCCCTTCGGCTTGTCCGGGCGAGTGACCACGCCGACCACCTGCGCGCGCTCGGCCAACAGCGCTTGGAGACTCGGCACCGCGAAATCGGGCGTGCCGAAGAAGACGATGCGCATCAGCGCTGCCGAACGGGCTCCGGGCGAAGGGATTTGATGATGCCTTCGCCCCGATGCTCCTTTTTATAACGTGCCAACAGGCGCTGGCGCTTGAGCACGCTCAGGTGATCGAAGAAGAGAATGCCGTCGAGATGATCGATCTCGTGCTGAATGGCGCGGGCGAGCAGGCCGTTCGCTTCGCGCCGATAGGGTTTCCCATCGGGTCCCAAGGCCTCCAGCACGATCCGCTCGGGGCGCTCGACCTCGCCGTAGACCTCCGGGATCGAGAGACAGCCTTCCTCCTGCCGGGCACGGCCCTCGGCGCTCAGGATGACGGGGTTCACCAGGGCCAGTCGCTCCTGCTCGATCCCGACGACCGCGACGCGACGCGCGACGCCGACCTGGTTCGCAGCCAGCCCGACCCCCTTGGCGGCGTCCATCGTCTCGAACAGGTCGGCGATGAACTGCCGGAGCTCGGCGTCCACCTCGGTCACTTCCGAGCTATGCTGGCGCAGGACCGGCGAGCCGAGCAGATGCAAATCGAGGATTGCCATGCTAAGCCTGCGGCGAGACCGCCTCTCCCACCCGGACGATGCGGCCGCGCTCCACGACCAAGGTAGCGCTGCCGCTCTCGATGGTGATCCGGTCGTCTTTGATGTCCTTCACCTTGCCGACGATGCCGCCGGCCGTCGTGACGTCGTCGCCCTTCTTGAGCGCGGCAAGGATGGCTGCGTGCTTCTTCCGGGCCTGCGATTGGGGGCGGATCAGGAGGAACCAGAAGATCCCGATCATCAAGCCGATCTGCAGCAGGAAAAACCACGACGGGGTTCCCTGGCTCGGCGCCATCAGGCTCAGCAGCGGTGAAGTCATCGGTCCTCTTGTCCGGAATAACGCCGGAGCCACGACCCGCTCCAGCGAGCGAAATCACCCTCCAGAATTGCGCTCCTCGCCTGCTCCGCCACCCGGAGCAGAAACCGCACGTTGTGCAATGACACCAGCCGCAGCCCCAGCATTTCTTCCGCGACGAACAGGTGGCGGAGATAACCCCGCGAAAAGCGCGCACAGGTGGCGCAATCGCAGGCCGGATCGAGCGGCTCGTCCGCGGTGCGGTGGGCCGCCTTGCGGATATTTACCCGGCCAGTCGAGGTCCAGGCGCTGCCGTGGCGTCCGTTGCGGGTCGCCGCGACGCAATCGAAGAGATCCACCCCGCGGGTAATCCCCTCGACCAGATCGTCGGGGAATCCGACGCCCATAAGATAACGGGGCCGCTCGACAGGCAGTGCACTCGCCAGCGACTCGAGCACACGGTGCATCACTGGCTTCGGCTCACCGACGGAGAGCCCGCCGATGGCGAGGCCGGTCCAGGGGCCGCGCGCCAGGGTGCCGTCGAGCGAGCGCTGGCGGAGGTCGGCGTGGGTGCCGCCCTGGACTATCGGCCACAAGGTCTGTGCGGCGGTGCGGCGGTGCGGCAGCGCGGCAGACCACCCTTCTGCCCCTCCGCCGCTCTGTCCGTCTGCCAACTGCTGGTGCCTGCGCTTGCACCGCTCCAGCCACCGCAGGGTCTGCTCCATGCCTTGTTCCGCCAGCTCCCAGGAGGCCTGACCGGGCACCACGTGGTCGAACGCCATCGCGACATCGGCGCCCAGAGCCCACTGAATCTCCATAGAGGATTCCGGAGTCAGCGTGCGAACCGAGCCGTCGATGTGGCTGGTGAATTCGACGCCCTGTTCCGAGATGGTGCGCAAGCCCGCCAGCGAGAAGACCTGGAATCCGCCGGAGTCGGTGAGCATCGGCTTGGGCCAGCTGGAGAAACGGTGCAGCCCCCCCAGCGCCCGCACCGTCTCCTCGCCGGGCCGCAGGTGAAGATGGTACGTGTTGCCGAGGATGATCTGAGCGCCGGCCCCCTCCACCTCATCCGGATGCAGCCCACGGACCGCGCCGTAGGTACCGACGGGCATGAACGCCGGGGTGAGCACCTCGCCGTGGGGGAGGGCCAGGCGGCCGGCGCGTGCCGCTCCCTCGCTGCGCAGGACGGTGAACTCGAACATCAGAGGATCGCCATCGCGTCGCCGTAGCTGTCGAAGCGGTAGCGCTGCTCGACCGCCAGCCGATAGGCGGCCATGATCTCTTCATAACCCGCAAACGCCGCCACCAGCATCAGCAGCGTGGACCGGGGAAGATGGAAATTGGTGAGCAGCCGGTCGACTATGTGGAAGCGGAAGCCCGGGGTGATCAGGAGACGTGTTTCGCCGCTTCCCGGGGCCACCACGCCGGCTTGCTGCGCCGCCGACTCCAGAGCCCGAACCACGGTCGAGCCGACCGCCCACACGGCTCCGCCACGCGCTCGCGTCTCCCGCACCGCCAGCGCGGTCTCCGCCGGGATGTGGTAGCGCTCCGGATGCATCGGGTGCCGAGCAAAGTCCTCGACCTCCACCGGCTTGAAGGTGCCGGGTCCGACCTCCAGGTCGAGCCGGGCGAGCTGCACCCCTCGGTCCTCCAGCGCGTGCAACAGCTCGGGGGTGAAGTGCAATCCGGCGGTGGGCGCCGCCACGCTACCCTCCCGCTCCGCGAAGACGGTCTGATAGCGGGTGTCATCTTCCGGCGTAGGGTCCCGCTCGATATAGGGAGGCAGCGGCAGACGGCCGACTCGCTCCATTGCCTGCTCGGCCGTGCCCCCGACGAAGCGCACGCGCCGGTAGCCCTCCTCCAGCAGCTCGAGGATCTCGACGCTCATCCCGGCACCAAGCTCGATCAGCTTGCCGGGCTTGAGGGCGCTGCCCGGTTTTCCCAGGGCGATCCAGCTGTCCGCCAGGTCGGGATGGAGCAGCAGGAGCTCCACCGGGGCACCCGAGGCTCGGCGGCCGAGCAGACGCGCGTGACGGACTTTGGTGGAGTTGAGGACGAGGAGGTCGCCAGGGGGGATAAGATCGAGTAGGTCGGGGAAATGGTGACTGTGTGGCAGTGCGGCAGTGCGGCGGTGTGGCTGCCCACCCCCTTCCGCCGCCGTTTTATTCTGCCGCACCGCCGGACTGCCGCACCGCCGCACTACCAGCAGCCGGCTCTCCCCGCGGCGCTCCGTCGGGAACTGCGCGACCAGCTCTGGCGGAAGATCGTAATCGAAATCGGAGGTCCGCAGCGACACCCGTGGCTCAGCCGTCAAAGAAGGTCGCCTGGCTTCCGGAGGGGGGCGGCGTGATTCCAAAGCGCCGGTAGGCGTTGGCGGTGGCCACGCGGCCGCGGGGGGTGCGCTCGAGAAAGCCCTGCTGCAGGAGGTACGGCTCGTAGACCTCCTCCAGCGTGCCGGCGTCCTCGCTGACGGCGGCTGCGATGGTGCCGATTCCCACCGGTCCGCCGCCGAATTTCTCGATGATGGTCGTGAGGATGCGGGCATCCATGTCGTCCAGACCCAGCTCGTCGACATTGAGCCGAGCCAGCGCTTCTCTGGCCACCGGGGCAGTGACCACCCCATCCGCGCGGACTTCCGCGTAATCGCGCACCCGGCGCAGCAGGCGGTTCGCGATGCGGGGGGTGCCCCGGCTTCTCCGCGCGATCTCCTCCGCGCCGGCCGCCTCGATCTTCACTTTGAGGATGCCCGCCGAGCGGTTCACGATCCGGGTGAGGTCCTCCGGCGGGTAGAAGCCCAAACGCTCGACGATTCCGAAGCGGGCGCGCATCGGCGGAGTAAGCTGCCCGAAGCGCGTCGTGGCGCCGACCAGGGTAAAGCGCTCCACGCTCATCGGAATCGTCTGGGCATTGGGCCCATCGGAGATCCGCACGTCAACCCGGAAGTCTTCCATCGCCGGGTAGAGGAATTCCTCGAGCTGCGGGCGCAGCCGATGGATCTCGTCGATAAAGAGGACATCCCCCGCGGCCAGGCCGGTGAGCAGCCCGACCAGATCACCGGGCTTTTCCAGCACGGGCCCCGAGGAGGTGCGCAGCTGGACCCCCATCTCCTTGGCGAGCAGCGCGGCCAGGGTCGTTTTGCCAAGGCCGGGCGGACCAAAAAAGAGGATATGGTCGAGCGGGTCGCCCCGCGCCTTGGCTGCGTCGATGGCGATCTGCAGGGAGGCCTTCACCGCGGCCTGCCCGACGAACTCATCGAGCCGGGAGGGACGCAGCGCCGCTTCGGCGCTTCCCTCCTCGGGAAGCGCGGCAGGGGTGGTGATCTCGATGCGAGTCATACCGGTGAACCGTGAACTGTGAATCGGGAACCGGGGCTCACGCCCGCCCCACCGCGCGCGCGTTCCAGCGGACCGGCCGAGTTGCGCGGGTTACTTCGTGCTTCGCGTGACAGGAGACACAGCGATCCAGAGTCCGGGTCAGCGCGGCGGACACGAACTTCCGGTTGGTCGCGCCGCAGCGGGTACACTGCCACTCGGCCGTTACGTGCGGGCTGCTCGAGACCGCTCTCATCGGCGTCCTCCCTTGGGGGCGGTCAGGTGTTGCAGGGCGCGGCGCACCAGCGCTTCGACCCCGTCGCTGCTGCCGGCGGCCAGCACAGCACGCACTGCCTCATCGGCCACGGCCGTGGTGTAGCCCAGGGCGGCGAGGGCGCGAACCGCCTCGTCGGAGCTCTTGCCCCGCGCGGAAGCGCCCGGCGCGGGAGGAGCGACTGCCAGATCGGCGAAGCGGTCGGAGAGCTCCACGATCAGCTTCTCGGCGCGCTTCTTTCCGATTCCGCTCACCGTGCTCAAGGCCGCGACGTCCTTTCCCTGAATGCTGCGCACCGCGCGGTCCGGTCCCAGCGTGGAAAGGATCGCCAGCGCGAGCCGGGGTCCCAGTCCGCTCGCCGATAGCAGGCGCTGAAAGATGGCCCGCTCGGTGGGAGAATCGAATCCGAAGAGGGTCCAGCCGTCTTCCCGCACCACCAGCTCGGTGTAAAGTGCGCAACGGCCGCCGCGAGCCGGCAGCCGCTCGAAGACCCCCAGCGGCACCGCGACGGCATAGCCCACGCCCCCGTCGGTTTGAATCACCACGGTCTCGCCCTCGCGCTCGGCCAGTACTCCGCTCAGCGTGGCGATCATCGCCCATTCCGGCGGAAGCCGGTGAGCAGATGCGTGAGCGCCACCGCCACCGCGTCCGCGGCGTCCGCCGGCTTCGGTGCCGCGCTGAGCTTGAGCAGCTTGGCCACCATGAAGCCGACTTGCGGCTTGAGCGCCGCGCCCCGCCCGACCACGGTCTTCTTGACCAGCGCGGGGGAATACTCCGCCACCAGGATTCCCGCCTGGGCGCCGGCCAGGAGGATCACGCCGCGCGCATGGCCCAGCACGACCGTGGTGCGCACGTTGGTGGCGTAAAAGATGTCCTCGACCGCCAGGACATCCGGTCGATGCCGCTCGATCAGCTCGCACAGGCCGGCATGAATCACCGCGAGCCGGTTCTGCAGCAATTCGCGCGAGGGCGTGCGCAGAACGCCGCATTCGACCAGCCGGGCGGCCGACCCGAGGCTCGCGGAGCGCTCGACCACGCCGTAGCCGACCGTCGCGGTACCCGGGTCGATGCCCAGCACCCTCATGGGCGGGAAGCGCTCAGGCGCCTGCCTCCGCGAGGGTCGCCGCGTCGATATCGAAGTTGGAGAAGACCTTCGAGACGTCATCGAGCTCCTCGAGCGTCTCCATGAGCTTGAGCAGCCGGGGTGCGTCGGCGCCCTCGACCTTGACCGTGCTCCGGGGGAGCATCGCGAGCTCGGCGGATTCAATCTTGTAGTTGCGGGCTCGCAGCGCATCCTGGACCGCGTGGAAATCCCCCGGCTGCGTGGTCACGATGTACAGCTCCCCCTCCCGCGAGAAGTCCTCCGCGCCGGCATCGAGCGCCGCTTCCAGGGCCTGATCCTCGGGATACTTGGCCGCGTCGAGGTAGATCTGGCCTTTGCGCTCGAACATCCAGGCGACCGAGTTGCTGGCGCCAAGGTTTCCCGAATTCCGGCTGAAAGCGTGGCGGACCTCGGCCACGGTTCGGTTGGGATTATCGGTGGTCGCTTCGATCAGGATGGCGGCCCCGCCGGGTCCATACCCCTCGTAGGTGATCTCTTCGTAGCTCTCGCCCGCCAGCTCGCCGGTGCCCTTCTTGATGGCGCGCTCGATGTTCTCGTTCGGCATGTTGACCGCGCGGGCGGCGTCGATCGCGGTGCGCAGCCGGGGATTGCCGCCCGGATCGCCACCGCCGGCCTTGGCCGCCACGGTGATCTCGCGGATGGACTTGGCCCACACGCCCGACCGCTTGGAATCGGCCGCGGCCTTCTTGTGCTTGATCTGCTTCCATTTGCTGTGGCCGGCCATGCGGGAGCCCTCGCTGTCGGCCTAAATATGGGGATCACAAGGGGTTCCAGCAACGCGCCCGCGGACGACCCTGCTCCAGTCAGCGGGGTGCGGCTCGCACGCTGCGCAGGGACGAAACCGACTCGCTGCCATCGGGGAGTCGGGACCGAATCCCCCATCGGTAGGTTGCGCCGGTGGTCAGGCGGACCGTATCCGGCAGGACAGCGATCGTATCCGAGGTCAGTACCTGGAAGACCGGATCCCCACTCGGACCCAACAACTCAAAGGAATACTCCGCGCCTGCTGAGGTCGGGCGCCATGCGAACGTTGCTGGAACCGAAAGCACCTCGGCCTCGGCCGGACTCAAGAGGATCACCTCGTTCCCACCACCGCGTAATCGCCCGGCATCGAAGCTCGTTCGTCGAACTAGGCTGACACCGGCTACCAAGGCGAGAGTCGCTGCGATTGCCCAGATGAGGGTCTTCCGAGACGGGCGCCCGGGGCGGACCGCCGCGTCCGCCAGAGCGTATTCGCGCCGGCAGTCCTCACACGCCATGACGTGATCGAAGAGACGAAGCCGCTCGGCTTCGGGGAGGGTGCGTTCCGCCAGCGCGAAGATCTGCTCGGGTGAGGGACAGGCGGTGCGCCCGCCATCCGCTCGTCGAGCGAGGGCCTCGGCGTAGAGCTCAGAGAGGCGCGGATCGTTCATGAGAACCCTTCCGGACCGATCCCGCGAGCGCGCAGCCGCTCGCGGAGGTCTGCCATTCCTCGGGAGAGGAGATTCCGGGTCTTCGGTCCCGACCACCCCAGCCGCGCGGCAATCTCTCGGGACTGGTAGCCGAGCAAGTGCATCCGGACCGGGACGCGGCGCGACTCGATCAGATCGTCCACCGCTTGGTGGATCGTTGCCGCCAGCTCAGACTCCTCCGCCGACCGATCGGGAGCGGGGTCAGGATGCACCAGTTGGACTCCCAGCGAATCATTGCCCGGCACCAACACCTCCCGGGGCAGACGGCGGCGGCGCATGAGATCGAGGATCGCCGATCGAGCCGTCCGATAGACATAAGACGATGAGAGCGCCCCGATCGTCCCTGTTTCGCGCGCACGCCAGAGCCGGATCCGCACGTCCTGCACGACTTCATCGAGGTCGCGATCGTCGAGGCCGTGTTTCGCACCGACCGAGCGGACCATACGGCCGAAGCGGCGGAGCACGGCTTCGAGTGCAGAGGATTGGGGATCGGTCTGGGCCGGCATCGGACCAATGGTACGGCGGGGGAGTAGCAGCGGCAAAATGACTGGTGAGACATCAGGCCCCGTCTGTTCGTTACACGGTAACCGTGTCAGAGTCAGATCCGCCGATACGCATCCCGTGTATGGAGGAATCTCGCCGTGCGAAAGTGCCCTTCCGCCGCCTTACTCCTCGCCTTGTCGGTGGCATTGGCATTGGTAAGGTGCCAAGCAACGGCTTGTTCGGCAGCCGCTGTAATCGCTAGTGATTGCACCACGGATGAATTCAGGTCCAGCGCGCTGCATATCCCCTTTGATGGGGGGGATGGACAGACAGGTCTGGCCGGAGCCACTCTCCCAGAACCTCTGGAGGTTCAGTATTGGATCGTAACCCGGAACATCCATACTGCTCAGCGGGACTCAAGCGTGAAAGAGGACATTGTAATCAATTGGGTGGTGGAACAGGGAGGTGGCTCAGTAGCACCGCAGCAGACTCGTACCGACGCAGCGGGTAAGGCCAGCGTCGTTTGGACGCTCGGCCCTTCCATCGGCCAGCAAGTCGTTCGCGCTACCGTTGATGGCGCTCCCAATGCGACCGTAGTCTTTGCGGCCACCGCGCAGTCGGCGCCGCCCGCCCCCACGCCGCCCACGATCCGGGTTGGGGTGAGTGGCGCTGGAAATGGCAACGGGCAGGTGACCTCGTCCGGTCTTCCCGCTGGGGACATCGCCTGCACCAGTACGGCAGGCGTCAAGTCCGGGGTGTGCGACGAGAGCTTTACGGACAGCGATGGCAGCGGGACCTTCAACCTCGTCGCCACGCCGAGTCCGGGGAGTGCCTTCGGCGGCTGGACCGGCTGTTCCTCGAGCTCGGCCGGAACCTGCGTGCTCACCTACAACAGCACCGGTGACGTGACCTTCAGCGTTACCGCCCGCTTCGACCTTGCCGCGGCCACGGAGTTCATCGCCTTCGAGAGCGACCGGGACGGGGATGATGAGATCTATGTGATCAAGCCCGACGGCTCCGGCCTGGCACAGTTGACGGTAGACCCGGCGGCGGACCGGGAGCCGGCTTGGTCGCCTGACGGTTCGCGGATCGCGTTCGTCAGTGACCGCAGTGGGAACTACGAGATCTACGTGATGAATGCCAACGGCAGCGGCATCTTGAACCTCAGCGGGAACCCCGCCAACGACCGGGAGCCCAACTGGTCGCCCGACGGTCAGCGGATCGTCTTCTGGAGTGAGCGCGATGGGAACCGGGAGATCTACGTCATGAACGCCGATGGAAGCGGAGTCAACCGGCTCACCAACGAACCCTCGGACGATGAGGATGCCGCCTGGTCACCGGATGGACGGATCGTCTTCAGCAGCGGCCGGGGCGGCGGCTTCTTCCACCTCTACGTCATGAACGCGAACGGGACCGGCATCCAACAGCTCACCAGCGGCGCCACGGACGACGAGGAACCGTCGTGGTCACCGGACGGTGCGAGGATCGTGTTCACCCGAACCGCGCTGAATGCCACTGAAGAGATCTTCGTAATGAACGCCGACGGGTCGAGCCCGGTCGCGCTGACGAGCAACGGGGCGGAGGATAACGATCCGGTTTGGTCGCCTGACGGTACTCGGATCGCGTTCATGACCAATCGCAACGGTTCCGAAGAGATCTACCTCATGAGCGCCAATGGCTCCGGCCTGGTCCGCCTGACCAACACCCCGGGCGCCAATAATGCTTCGCCCGCCTGGGTCCGGAAGCCCTAGCGCTGAACGAGGGGGGCCGTGTCGAGTCGCCGGCGGCGGAGCAGGATAATCGCCGCCGCGAGGGCCAGCATTACCGCAACCAGCCACACGAGCCGCGGCCTTTCCGGGGCATCGAGCGGAATCCGAGCCAACGGATCGCCCACAACGGTGAAGCCGGCCCATTCTCCGGCTGGCGCGCCGCGCCGGATCGCTTCGAGCTTGGCGCTCCGGAGCGCATCCACCACCGGCGCGCCCTTGGCGAGGTGCTCATAGAACGCCTCCACCATTGAGAGCGTCGCACGGTCCCTGATCGGCCAATGGGTTGCCACGACCGATCGGGTGCCTGCCGCAAGCAGCGGCGCCGTCAGTCCCTGCACTCCCTCCCCTCGCACGATAGGCCCGGCTCCGGTGCGGCAGGCCGAGAGCATTACCAGGTCGGCGGGAATCTTGAGCGCGAGAATCTCCGCCGGACTGAGGAACCCGTCTTCGCCCTGACCGGGTGACAGGGCCAGCGCGGTCCGCTCCGCGCTCCAGTCATCTACCAGCGCATGGGTGGCGAAGTGCAGTACGCCGATTCGCTCGAGGGAAGCCCGCTTGAGGAACGCCTCCGTCGCCTCCGCGCCGATCCGTACCGTGCTGTTTCGGGCGAACCGGCCGACCAGTTGCGCTTCGCGGGCCGCGTACGGTAATTGGCCGAGTCCGCCCGCCTCCTCGAAGGCAGCGGCGACTTCCGCTGGCTCGCCGCTGCCGCGTTCGGGTGACCGAGCGGAAAAATCAGGATCCCCGAAAGCCAGAATCGAGGCTGTCGTCCCCGTCTGAACACGAGCACGCAGGGATGAGGCGACGGCAGCCGAGGGGACCAGGCCGAACGCGTAGCGAACAATCAACGGACGGCCATCTTCCTGGCTCAAGGCATCAAAGGGCAGGCGGTGGAGGATGTCGTCGGGAACGATCACGATCCGGCGCACGGTGGCAGGAAGCCGGAGCAGTACGGAATCCAGGAGGCTTGCTCTCAGGCGGGTGCCGAGCGGCCCCGCGTCGCCACCGGACTGGAGCACCGCGAGAAACCGCTCGATCGTGGGAGCGAGCGAATCCATGCTGGGCAACACGTAGGCCGACAGCTTTTCTCCGACCAGAGCGAAGACCGTGGTCGGCTGGCTCACCCGGCCGGCCACATACTCGAGGAGCGCGGTCGAGTCTTCGACTGCGAAAATCTCGGTAGGAAACAGCTGCGGGCGGAATGGCGCCGTATCCCGGTCGGTTGGCTGGGCCGGCGCGCTGGCCCGGTGGAGCTGGTCGGCCAGCTCGCGAGCGCGGCGGCGCTCGGTCAGCGAGAATGCTTCTGCGGTCCTGCCATTGGCGGCGAATCCAGCGATCAATGTTGCGAACCCATGGTCCGGTGGCTCGAGGTTACTCCAGCTGGTCTGAAATGCGAGACTGCGAAGGTCCTTGGCGCTCAGCTGTTCGCGCAGCGAATCGAGCTGATCGGAGGCGGCTCTGAGCTCGGCAAGCGCGTTGTCCACTTCGCCACGCCGCAGCTGGATCTCTGCCAGTCGCGAGCGAATCTGGTAACGGGCGATGTACTCGGTCGGGCTACCGGTCTCGAGAGAGGACCGCAGGATGGTTTCAGCTCGGTCGAACTTGCCGACGCGAAGCGCGAAAACGCCCTCGCTATAGCGGAAGCTCGGGATGAGGGCGTGGAGACCGTGTCGGCGCATGAACTCGAAGTCCGCTGCGAGTTGTTGCGCCGCGCCGGCCCAATCGCCCCCGACCCCCGCGATCCAGGCCAGCTTCTGGCGCAATGCCGCCGTCAGCACGATGTCGCCGAAATGCTCTGCAGCAGCGAGCGCCTCTCGGTAGGCGCGCTCAGCCTCCGCAATCCGCCGCAACCCCGAGGCGACATCGCCCAACCGGCTCCCGAGGCGCATCAGCTCGGCCCGGTCTCCACGGCTCCGCGCCAGCATCGCAGCCGCCTGCATCTCCCGCGCGGCGATGGGAAGGACACCTGTGAACATGGCAACGACGCCGGACAGGCGGCTGGCTCTGGCTTCCGCGGCCCGATTCCCGGAGCGCTGAGCCTGCTTCAGAGCCTCGCGAAAGTCCTCTCTCGCGCGGCCGTTGTCCCCGTAGCTCAGGTGATCCTGGCCGCTCCACGCCAGGGTCTCGGCGAGCCCCGTAAAATCCCGGCTGCGTCGCTGCTGCGCTTCCGCGCTATCGAACGGCGCAGCTGTTGCACCCGGGTCGTCCAGCTTCACGAAGGCCCAGGAGCCCAGCGCCTGCCAGCACTGGCCTTGAAGCCGCGCGTCGCGGGTGCTTCGCGCCAGAGCCAGCCCAGCTGCTGCCTCCTCCCGTCCTCCGGGTTTCCCCGAGCTCACCAACAGCGGAGCACGAGCGCAGCGGAGCCGGGCCTCCAGGGCGGGCTCGCCGCGGGGCAACAGGCGTTCCGCTCGCGTCAGAATCCGGAGGGAAGAGTCGATCCGCTCGAGGCGGGAGACCGTGAGAGCGAGTCCTATCAAGGCTTCGACTTGCGCGGGTCGGTCGCTCAACGTCGCGGCCTCGGCAGACGCGCGGGTGAATCCGGCCGCTGCCGAATCCAGCGGACCGTGGATCCGGTCGGCCTCCGCTTGACCGATGCGCGCGTACACGCGGAAGCGATCCAGGCCCGGTGAGCTGAGCAGCCGCCGATAGGCCCCGGCCGCGGAGTCGTACAGGTAGTTGAGCCGCGCCAGGGTGGCGAGCCCCAGCTGCGCGGCGCGGTCGGCTGGATTACGGCGGAGGTCGGCGTCCCAGCGTGCGCGGAGGGCGCCGGCGCTATCGGCTTCGATCGCTGCGGTAGCTTGCCGAATAACACGCCGTGCGCCGTCCGTGCCAGCCGGGCTCTGCCACGCGAGCAGGAAGGACAGCGCAGCAGCCAGCAAGCGGGCTCAGCTCGCTTCCCGGGCCCGCTGCGTCGCGGCCCGCGCTGCCTTGCCAATTGCGTCACCCGCCTCGACTCCCAGCACCTCGCGCGCGGGAGCCACCAGCTGCTGCAGCACCAGCGCCGCCGCCTCGCGGCGCGGATCCTCGAGCTCGCTGAGCGCGGCCGCCAGGGCACGACGGAGCGGTGCAGGCAGGCTCAGGCTCGAGAGCCGTTGCTCCAGCGTAGCCACGCGGCGGCGCATGGCACGCTCCGGTGGCGGAGGCACCAGAAAGACATCCTCCGCGACACGGAGGGTGAGCCAGAGCGCGAAGATGCCCTCCCGCTTGGGTCCGCGGGGCATCTCGCCCATGAGCTCGACCAGCGCCGCGCCTGCCGGCGTGAGCAGACTCATCGGGGCAGCTTACGCAGCGCCTCGAGGACCTCTTCAGGCTGGAGATCCTGGAGACAGCGGTGGTGCTTGAGCGGACAGGCGGCGCTGCCCTGGGCGCTGCAGGGCCGGCAAGCCAGGTCGCGCTGCAGCACCGTCGCCTTCGCATGATAGGGGAAGAACCCGAATGCCTCGACGGTCGGGCCGAACAGGGCGGCGACCGGCGTTCCTACGGCAGTGGCGAGATGCATCGCGCCCGTATCGCCGGAGATGAGCGCGCGGGCCCGCTTGAGCAGCGCCGCGGTACCCGCCGGGTCAAAGCTGCCCGCGGAACTTGCCGCCGCTGCCCCGCCGGCGGCAGCGATCTCCTCCGCGAGCTCGAGCTCGGCCGCGCCACCGACCACGATGACGTCGTTCCCCGAATCGACCAGGCGGCGGACCAGGGCGATCCAGTGATGCGGGGGCCAGCGCTTGGTGAAACGAGAAGCTCCCGGCGCTACGGCGATCAGCTGCCGGCGGGTACCGATGCCGCGCTGGGCGAGAAACCGCTCGGCGGCTTCCAGCGTCGCGCGGGGGAGAAAAAGCTCCAGCGAGCCGGCGTCCGGTACGACATCGAGCTCGCGTGCCGCGTCGAAGTAACGCTCCGCAACGGGGCGCCGGTCGCGGTAGAGATTGCGCTTGGTGCGAATGAGTGCCGTACGCGCCGCGCGATGCTTGGGATAGCTGGTCCAGCGCCCGCCGACCCGCAAGCGCAGCGCGTAGCTGCGCAGACTGCCGTGCAGGTCGAGCTGGTGGCTGAAGCGCTCCGTTCGGAGCCGGCCGCCCAGCGCGGCGAGCGAGCTGCCCTGCCGCCAGCCGATCACCGCGGTGATCCGCGGATTGTGCTCGAACAACGGCGCGTAAGCCTCCCGGGTCAGCACCGTGAGCTTTGCCTCGGGATGCCGAACGCGCAGCGCGCGAATCAAAGGGGTCATGAGCAGCGTGTCGCCCATCGCGCTGAAACGGACCAGGAGAATGTTCGGCGGCACAGCGGGAATGTAGGCGTTAATTTCTTCGCATGGCAGCAGGCACCACGCGTCGACTTCTCGAGACGGCACGACCCTATCGCGGACGCTTCCTGCTCGGACTCCTCGCCACGCTTTTGGCTTCGGTGCTCGACGGCGTCACCATCGTCGTGCTGATCCCACTGCTCAAAGCCCTGTTCGGGACCGCGGGCGTCCTGGCGACGCAGGTGTCTCCGCTCGAGCGGGTCAGCGACCGGCTGCTGGCCCCGCTGGTGAGCGGAATTCCGCCCCCAGCGGCGGCCTTCCGGCTGGTGCTCGTGCTGCTGGCCGGGCTGCTGCTCAAGAACGCACTGCAATACACGTCCAACCAGCTCTCCGTGGCGGTGCAGGAAGGCATCGTGCGCGACCTGCGGGTCCGGCTCTTCCGGCATCTCCTGGGTCTCGAGCTTGGCTTCTTTCAGCGCACTCGCGCCGGCCAGCTGATCGCCACGGTGCTGGTGGACGCGGACCGGGTGAAACAGGCGGTGTCCGCCGCACTGACCACGCTGTTCCAGAACGGAATGCTCATTCTCAGCACGCTGGTCATTCTTGCGACGATTTCCTGGCGGCTGACTCTGATCACACTGGCGACCGCACCGCTTCTCGTGCTGGGAATCCGCGTGTTATTGCGCCGGCTCCGCCGCCACGCGAGGCTCTGGACCGAGGAACAGGGCGAGCTCACCGCGACGGTCACCGAGCGACTCGCCGCGGTCAAGCTGGTGCGCGCTTACGGCGGGGAAGCGCAGGAAGCGGAGGCGTTCGCCGCGCAGACCCAGCGCTATCGCAAACGGGTGCAACGCACCCAGCGCTACGCCTCCATGACGAGCCCGGTGAGCGAAGTCTTCGGCGGCCTGGTACTGATCCTGATCGTCTGGGCCGCGGCCGCCCCGACCCTGGCGGGCGCGCGGCTCGGGCCCGAGGTCACCATCGTGTTTCTGGTGGCGGCGCTCAAGATCATGTCGCCCATCAAGCAGCTCTCGCAGTTTCCCGCGGCGTGGACCCTCGCGCTTGCCGGGGCCGAACGGGTCTTCGACGTGCTGGACCGCCCTGCGGCGGAAACCGATCCGGCGGATGCGCTGCCGGCGGTCTTTGCGAAGGACATCGTCTTCGACCGGGTGAACTTCGAATACGAGCCGGGCCGGGCGGTGCTGCGGGAGGTCTCGTTCACGGTCCCGCGCGGGACGGTGCTGGCGATCGTAGGACCTTCGGGAGCCGGCAAGACGACGCTGCTGGAGCTGCTGCCGCGGTTCTATGAGCCAGCGAGCGGAGAGCTCCGGCTCGACGGTGTCCCGCTTCCCCGGATTTCCCGGCGGTCGCTCCGCGCGCTGATCGGCCTGGTGAGCCAGGACCCGGTGATCCTGAATGACAGCGTTCACGCCAACATCGCCTATGCCGTGCCTTCCGCGACGCGCGAGGAGGTGGCCGCGGCGGCGCGCGCTGCCAACGCGCATGAATTCATCAGCGCCCTCCCCGACGGCTACGATACGCTGCTGGGCGAGCGCGGCACCCGGCTCTCCGGAGGCCAGCGTCAGCGACTCGCGATCGCGCGGGCCCTGCTGCGCGATCCGCCGATCCTGCTGCTCGACGAAGCGACCAGCGCGCTCGATACCGAGTCGGAGCGGCAAGTGCAGGACGCGATCGCGCGGCTGATGCGGCAGCGCACCGTGCTGGTGGTCGCGCACCGGCTGGCTACCGTGCTGGACGCCGACGAGATCCTGGTGCTCGACGGTGGGCGACTGGTGGAGCGGGGCAGCCACGCGGCGTTGCTGGCGGAGAACGGGCTCTACCGCCGCTTATTCGAGCTGCAATTCCGTGGCGCCGAGCTTCTGGTATGAACATGCCGACCATTCTGGTGGTGGCCGAGTTCGACGACGCCCATCACGCCCACGCCGCTCAGCGCTGCCGCGCGCTGGAACGACTCGGCTGTACGGTGGACGCGTTCGATCTCCTCAAGCGGCCCGGTTTCCTGGGGCGGATGGCGGGGAGCGACCTGCGGACCCGGCTGCGCAAGGCGGTCGAGACCAGCCGAGCCGAGGTCGTGCTCGTCATCGGAGGAAACGAGCTCGACCGGACCCTCGTCGAACAGCTCGCCCGGGCCACGGCGGTTCCCTGGGTGAACTGGTTTCCCGACGATGTCCGCACGGTGGACCGGGTCATCGAGCGCGCGGTGGCCTATGACAGTGTGTTCGTGGCCGGGTCGGATGTTTCCGAGCGGGTCGGCGCGGCTCTGGGCCGTCCGATCCCGGTCGTGCCGCTCGCCGCCGACCCATCGATCTACCGGCCGCTGCGCTCGCGCGATCAGTACCGGGCGAATGTCGTGTTCGCCGGCTCCGCCACGGCCAGGCGGGTGGCGTTGCTCGGCGGGCTGGTGGAGTTCGGGCTCGCGCTCTGGGGTCCGGGGTGGCGGCGCACGCCGCTCAAGGACTATTGCCGGGGCGAGGTGCCGAGCACGGAGGAATACGTCCGTGCCTATAGCGGAGCGTCCGTGGCGGTCAACATCCATCACACGGCGGGAGGGAACGGTTCGGGCGAGGCCTTCCTCAACCAGCGGCTGTTCGAGGTCGCGGCTATCGGAGTGGCGCAGGTGGTGGATTATCGCGGCGACCTGCCCAGTCACTTCGAGCCGGATCGGGAGGTGCTCGTCTTCCACGACGCCGATGAGCTCCGCCAGAGCGTCCGGGCGGCCCTGCAGGATCCCGCCGCGGCCGCCGGGCTGGGTAACGCGGGACGCCGCCGGGTACTTACTCGACACACCTACATGCATCGGCTCAAGCAAGTATTGGAAGGCCTGGCCCCCGTCGCCTGATTCGCGTTGATTCGCTCCAGCAGGCAGGCGTTTGGTTTCGAATCCTTGTCGGTTGATCCACAGATTACACAGATGACACAGATTGTTGGTCTGGAGGATGAAAGGATTCGGGATCGTCAGACTTACCAGATCATTGGTGCGGCCATGGAGGTGCACCGGGCGCTCGGATCGGGTTTCCTGGAACCTGTGTACCAGTCAGCCTTCGAGCTGGAACTCGGTTTACAACAAATCCCTCATGTTCGTGAAGCGGAGATGGCAGTTTGCTACAAGGAAACACTCTTAGATGTGCGATATCGCGTTGACTTCATCTGTTTTGGGGAGATCCTCGTCGAACTCAAGGCGCTACACAGGCTGACTACAATTGAGGAAATGCAGATCATCCATTACCTGGTCGCCAGTAAACTCAGCAGGGGAATGCTTTTGAATTTCGGTTCTGCGTCCCTTCAATTCCGACGCTTTGCGGGACCGAACCTTTCGGCGTTATCACAATCTGTGTCATCTGTGAAATCTGTGGATCCCGTGGGTCGGAAGCCGAGGTCAGGCAGCTAGAGAGGCGGGGAGAGCTGCTCGGAGGTGATGGCATGGGTCGGGCAGATTCCCAGCAGCGCGTCCGCCGCCGGTGACCACCACTGTTTTTCGCTCTTCACCATCGCGATTCCGTCGGCTCCCATCGCGAAGATTTCCGGGGCGCGCGCCGCGCAGGCTCCGCAGCTCACGCACCGCTCGCGAACGACTTTCACGAGCACTTCGCGCTGCGGGTGGAGCCCCGGCGGCAGCTCGGCGAGCTGCTTGGGCAGCAGGTCGAGCGCCTCGTTGAGCGCGCGATAACCTTCCGCGATCAGGAAGGCGGTGCGGTGAAAGGCGAACATGGAGACCCGTTCGACACGCGGGCGGACCAGCACCACCGGCGGGTCGGTCCAGTCCCGGAGATAGCTGGACGCCAGCGTCTGCATGACGATCTCCAGGCCCCGGCTGTAGACGGTGACAAAGCCCTTTCGCTCGACGGCCTTTCGCTCCACCCGGGTGCCACCGACATCGATCGCGATGATCGGGTGGCGACCCTGGGTGAGCGCGGCCCGCACCGGCAGGTTCTCGACGACCGCGCCGTCGATGCAGACCCGGCCGGCCACTACCCGCGGCGGCAGGATGCCGGGGAGCGAGCAGGACGCAAAGACGGCGTCCGCCACGGAGGCATGGTCCAGTCCGGGCAGTCCCCAGAGGACCTGCTGGCCGGTGTTGAGGTCGACGGTATTGACGACCAGCCGGCGCGGCAGCTCGCTGAAAACGGCGTCGGCAACCAGGCTCTTGATCAGCTGGTCGAGCGGCTCCGAGCGATAAATGGCCGGGGCGAGCATGCGCTTGAAGGCCATGTCGTAATGCGCGATGCGGAAGATGTCCTTGCGGGTTACCTCAAGCGCGCGATCCTCCAGCTCGCGAATCGAGAGGCCGCGCGCCCATCCCGCCGCGATCAAGGCGCCCATGCTGCACCCAATCACCGCGGCCGGGACCATGCCCCTCTCTTCCAGCGCCCGGAGCACCCCGATGTGGCTGAGGCCTTTGAGCCCTCCGCCGCCCAGCACCAGCGTGAATTGAGGGGAAGGCTCCATTCAGAGATATTACTCCCGTGACCCCGCTTCCCGCCCGTCCGGTTGCCGGCTACGACGTTCGAGCGCTGCGAGAGGCGGAGTTCCCCTGGGCCGCCGGGCGGATCTATCTCAATCACGCCTCGACCGGTCCGCTTCCCGAGCGCACCCGCCGCGCGCTGCACGCGTTCACCGACGCGCGCGCGGACTTCCGGCTCCCCGACGAGCAGCTGCAGCGCATCCTCGCCGACGCACGGGCGCGCGCGGCGCGGCTGATCCACGCCGAGGTGGGTGAGATCGCGCTGGCGACCAATACCAGCTTCGGGCTCAACCTCGCGGCGCGCATGCTTCCCTTCGACCCCGGTGACACCGTCATCGTGAGTAACGGAGAGTTTCCCGCCAACGTGTTTCCCTGGCGGCAGCTGGGCGATCGGGGAGTGCGGCTGGAGCTACTGCCGCTCACCGCTCGGGGCTGGCCCGACGAAGCGCTCATGCTCGAGCGGATGCGCGATCCCCGCGTGCGCGCGCTGGCGGTCTCGCACGTGCAGTTTCACACCGGCTACCAGGTCGATTTGCCCGCGCTGAGCGCGGCGGCCCGCGCGAGCGGGACCTGGCTCATAGCGGATTCCATCCAGGCGCTGGGCCACATTCCGTTCGACGTGCGGGAGACGCCGGTCGATGTGCTGGCCTGCGGCGCTCAGAAGTGGCTGCTTTCACCGTGGGGATCCGGCTTCCTCTATGTACGCAAGGAGCTGGTGCCTCGGCTGGTGCCGCCCTTTGCCGGCTGGAGCGCTTTTCTGGGCACCGACAACTTCGCCACGCTCTGCGACTACAGCGGGGCGCTGCGGCCGGATGCCCGGCGCTTCGAGCTGATCACGCTGCCGTTCCAGGATCTGCTCGGTATGAGTCTCGCGCTCGACCTCCTGGATGAGCTGGGAATCGAAAACATCGAGACACATCTCGCGGCGATCGGCGAGCCGATCCGCGAGTGGGCCTACCGGCGGGGGATGGGACTGGTGTCTCCCGAGGGAGCGGCGGGGTCGGGAATGCTGTGCTTGCCGGCGGCCGAGCTGCCGGGCGCGGCGGGCGCCCTCCGCGAAGCCGGGGTGGTCGCGTCGGTTCGCGAAGGGGCGCTCCGCCTCTCGCCGCATTGTTACAACACGATCGAGGAGATGCAGCGGGTGGCGGAGCTGCTGAGCGGTGCCGCTACTTCTTAGCGACCTGTTCCTCCCGCAGCACCTTCTTCGAAAACCAGAAGACCAGCCAGGCCACGATCAGGAAGTTGAGCAGGGCGGCCAGCACCTTGCCCGGAAGTAGCACTCCGATGGTCCACTCCTGCCAGGCCATTCCCGCAGGCAGCACCAGCGTGACGAGCGGCATCAGGATTCCATCCACCAGCGCCTTGACCAGCTCGTTGAGCTGGCCCCCTACGATCACCGCGATGGCAAGGCCGATAACGCCGTATTCCTTGAGAAAAGCGAGGAATTCCTTGAGCATGTTGGTCTCCTTGGAAGGCGGTCGGACGGTCAGGCGCCTTATGGGCGGACCTCCAGCATCGCGTAGTTCTTCTTGCCCTTCTGCAACACGAGATAGCGTCCAGCCAGTAAGTCGTTCGTGCCGACCACGCGCTCCGCGTCCAACCGCTCGCCGTTGAGCGAGAAGCCGTTGGCCGTGAGACCGCGGCGCGCATCGGCCTTGGAGCTGGCCAAGCCCGCGGTCACCAGCGCATCGACCACCGGAAGCCCCTTCTCCAGCTCGGCCCGTGGGACCGGCTGGACGGGAACCTCACCGGCCAGCAGGGCGAGGGTCTCGGCGTCGGCGCTCGAGAGCTCCCCGCCTCCGAAGAGGATGCCGCTCGCGGCGACCGCACGGCGGCAGGTCTCGGCGCCGTGCACCCGCGTGGTCATGTCCTCCGCCAGCAGTCGTTGCGCAGTCCGCCGGCCGGGATCCGCGTGATGCTGAGAGCAGACCCGAGTAATCTCGTCGAGCGGAAGGAAGGTGAAGAGCTTGAGCAGCCGCTCCACGTCCCGATCGTCGCTGTTGAGCCAGAACTGATAGAAGCGGTAAGGACTGGTGCGTTCGGCGTCGAGCCAGATGTTCTCTCCTTCGCTCTTGCCGAACTTGCCGCCGGCCGTGGTGGTCAGCAGCGGAGCAACCAGTCCATGCACCTCGGCCTGCTCGCGCCGCGCGATCAGCTCGATGCCCGCGGTGATGTTGCCCCACTGGTCGCTGCCACCCATCTGGAGCTCGCAGCGCTCGGTCTGATACAGGTGCAGGTAATCGTACGACTGCACCAGCATGTAGCTGAATTCGGTAAAGGAGATCCCGGTCTCCATGCGGCTCTTCACCGATTCCTTCTGCAGCATGTAATTGACGGTGAAGTGCTTGCCGATATCGCGCAGAAAGTCCATCAAGCGGAGCGGCCGGAGCCAGGCCGCATTGTCCAGCAGCCGTGCCGCGTTGACACCCTCGAACGCCATGAAACGCGAGAGCTGAGCGCGGATCGCCGCGGCATTGGTATCGATCTCTTCGACCGAGAGGACCGGCCGCTCACCGCGTTTGCCGCTCGGGTCCCCCACCATTCCGGTGCCGCCGCCGACCAGCGCGATCGGACGCCCGCCCAGGCGCTGCAGCCAGGCGAGCGTCATGACCGGCACCAGATTGCCGACGTGCAACGAGCTCGCGGTAGGATCGAAGCCGACGTAGGCGGTGAGCGGACCGGTTTCCAAGCGCTTCGCGAGGCCGGGCGTGGCCTCGTGCACCAAGCCACGCTCGGTGAGCGTCGTGAGGAGGTTGGACACGCGGGGAGAGTAGGTCGGAGGGCGAACAGCGTCAACGGTTTGGCTATGGGCTATGGGCTATTGGCTATGGGCTATGGGCTATGGGCTATTGGCTATGGGACAAAAGCCTTTTGGTAAAGCTCCTAGCCCATAGCTCATAGCCCATAGCTGTTAACTTTCCAAAATGATCGACCACGCGACTACCAGCCCCACGCGGTGGTGGCACTACCCACGGCGGCGCAGGAAAGTGCTGCTGGGCCTGCTGGCGGGAGGCCTCTTCGGCTTTGCCCTCCTGGCCGGTGCCTGGAGCAGGGTCTGCGGAGGCGGCGCCTGTCCTTCGATCGCCGGGCTCAGCAATTACGATCCCGACCAGGCCTCCAAGCTCTACGCGGCCGACGGCCGACTGATTACCGACTACGGTAACCAGCGCCGCACAGTGGTCGCCCTGCAGCAGATGTCGCCCGCTGTGGTGGCGGCTTTTCTGGCGGTCGAGGATCAGCGCTTCTATCGCCATCACGGCATCGATTGGATCCGCGTCATCGGCTCGACGAAATCCACCCTGCTGGGTAACAAGCAGGGCTTCTCGACGATCACGATGCAGCTGGCAGGCAACCTCTGGCCGGAGCAGATCGACCGCAGCCAGCGGGAAGGCCTGGCGGGCCTGACCCGCAAGCTGCGCGAGGCGCGGATGGCTCTGGAGATCGAGCGCAACTACTCGAAGGACAAGATCCTCGAGCTCTATCTCAACCAGATCAACCTGGGCAATGGCGCGTACGGGGTCGAGGCCGCGGCGCAGCGCTACTTCGGGAAGTCGGCGCGGAACGTCAACGTGGCGGAGGCGGCGACGCTGGCGGCGCTGGCCAAAGCGCCGGGGCGGTACAACCCGCGCAGGAGCATCCGCCTCGCGGTGCAGCGGCGCAATCTGATCATCGGCCTGATGGAGAAGTGGGGCAAGGTCTCCGCGCAATCCGCCGAAGCGTGGAAAGCCTATCCACTGACGCTTTCCTCGCGCTCCGATTACAGCGGTGTCGCCGAGTATTTCGTGGAGTACGTGCGGCAGATCCTGCAGGCGCGCTTCGGGGCCGACCTCTATCGTGCCGGCTTCCGGATCTACACGACGCTCGATCTCGACCTGCAGCAAGCCGCCGAGCGCGCCCTCGAGGCGCAGCTCACGGCCATCGAGAACGGTGACCTCGGCCGCTACCGGCATCTGACCTACCGCCAGTATCTCGACCGGCGCAGTGAACAGGCACCCGAGAACGACAATGCGTTCACGCCCTACCTGCAGGGCGCCATGGTCACGCTGGAGGCCAAGACGGGGTACATCCGTGCGCTGGTCGGCGGACGCGACTTCGATGACTCCAAATTCAATCGCGCGACCCAGGCGCTTCGCCAGGCCGGCTCCGCCTTCAAGCCCTTCGTGTACGCCGCGGCGATCAATGCCGGATTCCCCTGGTCCAGCATCATCGAAGACTCGCCGGTCTCGGTCGAGATCCCCGATCAGCCCACCTGGGAACCCAAAAACTACGACAGCAAGTTCGAGGGGCCCATGACGATGCGGCGCGGCCTCTTCATGTCGCGCAATACCATCGCGGTGAAGGTCGGGCTCAAGCTGGGCGAAGACGCGGTGATCGCCGAGGCCTCCAACTTCGGCATCACGACGCGGATTCCGCGGGTGCCCTCGATCTTCATCGGCTCAGCCGACGTGATTCCGCTCGAGCTGATCGCCGCCTACACCGGCTTCGCGAACCTGGGCGTGGTGACCACGCCACTGGCGATTCTCCGGGTGGAGGACCGCCAGGGGAACATCGTGTGGCAGCCGGAAACCCGGGAAGCGCGGGTGATGGATCCGCAGCACGCCTGGCTTGTCCTCGATGGCATGCGCGACGTGATTCGCCGCGGCACTGCAAACGGGGCGATCATGGGACGGGGAGGGTTCCACTATCCGGCGGGCGGCAAGACGGGTACCACGAACGACGGGATGGACGTCTGGTTCATCGGATTCACCTCCGATCTGGTGACGGGGGTCTGGATGGGCTTCGACAAGAAGACCGTCATCAAGGGCGATGCGCAGGGCGGCCACCTGGCAGCACCGGCCTGGGCCGCGATGATGCGCGAGGCCTACGAGCGGCGGCCCGCCCCGGCCGGGTGGCCGATGCCAGAGGGTATTCTGAGCGCCTCCATCGACGAAGGCACGGGCTACCTGGCCACGCAGTTCTGCCCCCCCGACCAAGTGCGTCAGGAGGTCTATTACCCCGGCACCGAGCCCACCGAGCAGTGTCCGCTGCACAGTCCGTTTCGAGGTGGGGGTCGGGGGATGGGCTTGGGAGGTTCGGGGAGGCACCGGCATTAGGCCACTCCGAGTCCAGGGTCTCTGGGCTCTGCCGATCGATGCCGCCCCAATTCGGGATGCGGCGGTTCTGATCGGAGCGGATGGACGCATTGCGGCCATCGGCCCCGCACAGTCGGTTCCCACGCCCCCCGATGCCGAAACGCTCGATTACGGTGCGGGGATCCTGCTCCCCGGCCTTGTCAACACCCACACCCACCTCGAGCTCACCGGCTTTCAGCAGACCGCTTCCGAGCAAGACTTTCGCCGCTGGATTCTGAGCATTCGACGCCTGAAACAGGCCCGCCGGGCCGAAGAATTCCTGGAGGCGGCACGGCGCGGATTGCTGGAGTGCTGGGCCGGCGGCGTCACTACCATCGCCGACACCGGCGATTCCGGCGCCGTCATCCAAGCGCTCGACGAGCTCGAAGGCAGCGGCGTGGCCTACCACGAGGTATTCGGACCGCATCCCGATCAGCTCGAGGAGACCTTCTCCGATGTCAGGCGCCGGATCGCGGAGCTCTCCCGCCATGCCGGCCACCGGGTTCAGCTCGGCGTGTCTCCCCACGCGCCGTACACCGTGAGCGGCCCGCTGTATTCCCGAGTGGCAGAGTGGGCCCACCGCGAGGGGCTGCCACTCGCAGTGCACATCGCGGAATCGCGCGCGGAGCGGGAGTTCGTTTCACAGGGAACCGGACCCTTCGCGGAAGCATGGGCGGCGCGCGGAATTCCGCTGGGGCAGCGGGACGGAGGGACGGAGGGACAGAGGGACAGGACCGGGATGACTCCGGTGGGGTTGCTCGATTATCACGGCGTATTGGGACCGGATACCTTGTGCATTCACGCGATCGAGCTGGACGACTCCGACATTGCGCTGCTGGCGGAGCGGGGTGCTGCCGTCGCCCACTGTCCGGTATCGAATGCGGCGCATGCACACGGGACGGCTCCGCTCGCGGCGCTTCGCGCTGCCGGGGTCCGGGTAGGGATCGGGACCGATTCCGTCGCCAGCGTGGGTCAGCTGGACCTGTTCCGCGAAGCAAGGGCGGCCCAGGCGATCGCGAAGCTCAGCGACGAGCAGACGCTGGCGCTCGCCACACTGGAGGGCGCTCGGGCGCTTGCTCGGGAGCAGGAAATCGGCAGCCTGAGCCGGGGCAAATGGGGCGACCTGATCGCCGTGGAGCCTGCGGGGGGCGCGGCTCGGACCGCGCCGATCCGTGCGGTGCTACAGGCCGCTCCTCAGGATGTCCGGCTGACGGTGCTGGGAGGCCGGATGGTCCATCGGCGTGCCCCCGCTTGATGGAACAAGGGGTTGGTCGGTAGAATGCAGCGTTCCCTCGGCGGAGCCGTTCCCGTGCGTTGCCTCGCGCTCAATGCGTCCTTCGAACCCCTGACCATGGTGCCCGTCAAACGGGCGCTCCGGCTGGTGATCGATGGCAAGGCGGAGATCGTCGAGGCGGACACGGGAGATCCCATAAGAAGTCCGCGGATCACCCTGCCGAAGCCCGCGATCATCCGCCTCGTGAAATTCGTCCACGTCCCCCGCAAGTTCCGCCGCCAGGTGACCAACACCTTCCTCTTCGCGCGGGACGATTATCGCTGTCAGTACTGTCACCGGGCGCAAATCCAGCTGCGCCCGCGGGAGTGCTTGACGCGCGATCATCTGGTGCCGATGAGCCGGGGCGGGAACAACGCCTGGACCAACTGCGTCACCGCGTGCAGCAGCTGCAATACCAAGAAGGGCAACCGGCTGCCGGAGGAGTGCGGCATGCATCCGATGCATGTCCCGGTCGAGCCGCACTTCGTGCATCTGGCGTGGGCGGTGCGTCGCTTGACCGCGCCCCAGGCGAAGTACATCCGGCTGTTCTACGGGGAGGCGGCGCTGCGCGCGATACGCGCGTGAGGAAGTGTGGCAGTGCGGCAGTGCGGCAGTGCGACAGTGGGTGGGCTGTTACCGCCGGACCGCCGCACTGCCGCACTGCCACACTGTCTCACCGCCGCCGTACCGTAAACTTCCCGGACTTCACTTCCAGCTCCTCCCAGGGCAGCCCCGCCATCCGCAGCAGGAAGCGTCGCAGCGAACGTCCGATCGAGCTTCGTTCAGGACGGGCCTCGGCCGCCGATTGGCCGGCCAGGAAGCGCTCCAGCTCCTCCATGTCCTCATCCGAGAGGGCGGTGATGCGGAGCTTGACGTTGTAGTAGAAAGTCCCGGTGCCCTGGGGCAACGCATCGACCAGATTGATCCCCCGGACCCAGCGATCCAGCTCTTCCCGATTGGTGAACCGGAATTCCTCCGTACCCGAAAGCAGAATCCGGCGGGCCAGGTATTGGTCTTCCAGCGGTTCCCACTGGATGACGATGCTCCACTCAGTGGCGCGCTGGAAGGCGTCGATCCAGCCTTCGCGCGAGTGCCAGATCTCCAGCCGGTAGGAGAGCCTGATGGGGAAGGACTGATTGAGCGCCTCCGACCAGCGCACGTCCGCCAACAGGTCCCGCACCTGCACGAGGGGTTTCCGCGCGCCGTTGGGCTCCGGCTGCTGATAGAGGCCGACCACCAGGCCGACGCGGGTCTGACTCGCGGCAGACGATGCCAGCCCCAGCCCCAGGGCGAGAAGAGCGAACGCGGTGCGGCGCATCAGAACCGGCGTTGCAGCCGCACGGTGAACCTGAGGGGCAACCCGCGATTCAGGGGCTGCGAGAGGTAGAAGCCGAGTCCGCCCGCATCGAGTCCGACGCCGACGTCAAAATCCCACTCCCGCAGCACCGGCACCCGGTTGTTGGGGACTCTCCCCGGTCCTTCGCCGGTAATCCATGCCTTGCCGGCGTCGCCGAAGACGACGATATCGGGCTCGCGGATCGCGAAGAGGCGCTGGAGGCCCGTGAGATAGGGATCGGGCGACGGGATCGGGAGGCCGACCCTGGTGCGGCCGCGAATCTCGAGCTGCAGCGCAATGAGCCGATCGCAGAGCGCCGGCCGCGCCGGATCAGCCAGGCTTGGCGGCAAGCAATTCTGACTGCGGAAGGGATGGCCGGGCAGAATGTCCGGCCCGCCCAGGGAGATCCGCCGCTGCACCGGCAGCGGGTCGCCGCTCAGCCAGCCGCCAGCTATCAACCGGGCCGACGTACGAATCCCGGGACTGAAACGGGTGTAGCGCCGGGCATCGAGCCAGAACCGCGAGAAGGAGTACCTGCCGGGGCCGATTGGGTCGCGGACCTCCGGAGGCAGCGAGAGCGGCGCCGCATCATCGCTCCGGCTGTGCTCCCACCAGCCACGAACCAGCCAGCCCGACGCAGGTGTCTCGCGCTCATTTCGGGTATCGAAATCGACGCCGATGCGCCAGGAGGTGTAGTGCCCGTCGTCCGCCAGCGGATTCGGTCGCCAGGCGGCGTTGCGAAATACCGAAATCGGGTCCCCCGCTGCGAGGCTGACCTCCGCATCCCGCCGCAGCGAAGTATTGAGCGAGAGCCCGTGGCCGAGGCGGTAGCTGACATACCCGCCGAGGCCGGTGGTCTGGTAGTAATCGCGGTAATCACGTTGGAGCAGGAACGCCGACCAGCCGGCTTCCGTCGCCGAGAGCGGCTGATCCTCGGTGGTGCTAATGCTGCGATAGGCCTGGCCGCGCACGGTCAGCCGGCGCGAGCTGCCGAAGCGGAACTGGAGCGCGCCGTGGTAGCCGAAATCGGCGCGGCGGTCGGTGCGATCCGGCGCGGTCCACACGATGCCACGCAAGTCCAGGCGGGCGTCGAGGTCGGGCAGACCTTCCCGCGTTACGCTGGGTCCGAACTCGATCGGCAGGCCTTCGACGCGGTTATAGGCCCGGCCGGTTCCAACTGAAAGCCGGGTCGTGAAGTACCCGGTGCGGAAGCTGGCGCCAACCGTGGCAAGCTCTCCCAACGGGCGGGGTGGTGCGCGCACGGCGAGCATGCCGTCGGGCGTGCGTTCCACCGGGGCCTGCATGGGGAAGGCTCGAGGCGGATTCCCATCCAACTGTCCGCCGGTCCGGATGGTAACGTGCCCGCCCACCACCAGCACCTCGCCCCGTACCATTCCTCCCGGATCGATGATTAGGTTGCCGTTGATCACAGTCACCCGGCCGATCAGCTCGCCGGCTACCCGAAGCGGCCCGCCGAGGACCGCGACCGGCGCGGTGAGTCGGGCTCCAGGCGGAAGAAAGAAGCTCCCCGCGATGCGGGTGGTCCCCGAATCGCTCCACGCGCGCAGCACCTCCTGCAGGATTTCAGGGGGCAGCATCGGCCGGTGCGTGGAGTCGGGCTTGGCCTCGGGATGGATGACCTGGATGGTGTCCTGAGCGGCCGCCTGAGATACCGCTGCACCCAGCAACGCGACGACGGTGAGGCAGTGCCGCAGTGCGGCCGTGTGGCAGTGCTTCATAAGCCCAGCCGTTTCATGCGGCGATAGAGATTCGCCCGGTCGGTCTGCAGTGCGCGCGCCGCTTCCGCCACGTTCCCCGCCGCGCGCTTGAGCGCGGCGCCGATCAGCGCCCGCTCGTAATCGTCGAGCACGTTGGAGAGCGAACGGCCACCCAGATCCGCAACCGAGTAAGTCGTGCCGGAGTCGGTCGTGACCGAGGGTGCATCGAACCGCAGGGAGCCGCTGCGCGGGAGAACCTGACGCACCAGCGCGGCATCGATCTCGCCGCTGCCCAGAATCGAGAGCCGTTCCACGATGTTGGCCAGCTCCCGCACGTTGCCGGGCCAGTCATAGGAAGTGAGCAGGGCGAGTGCATCGGTCGTGAAGGTCGGCGGGTGGTGGCGCCGCAGCCGCTCCGCCAGATGATTCACCAGCTCGGGCAGATCTTCCAGCCGGTCGCGCAGCGGGGCGAGCTGGAGCGGGAAGACGTTGAGCCGGAAGTAGAGATCTTCCCGGAAGGTGCCGGCGGCGACCGCCTGCTCCAGCTGCTGGTTGGTTGCGGCGATCACTCTCACCTCGATCCGCTGGACGCGCTCCGCGCCGAGCCGCTGGATTTCGCCGGTCTCGAGCACCCGGAGCAGCTTGGCTTGGGCCTCCAGGTTGAGATCGCCGACCTCATCGAGGAACAGCGTGCCGCCATCGGCCAGCTCGAATCGGCCCAGGCGCCGGTCAGTGGCCCCCGTAAACGCTCCGCGCTCGTGACCGAACATCTCCGATTCCACCAGGTCGCGGGGAATGGCGGCGCAGTTGACCGACACAATGGGGCGACCGGCACGCTGGCTCGCCCGATGGATCGCGTGCGCCACCAGCTCCTTGCCGGTGCCCGACTCTCCGATGATGAGCACGCGCGCCTCGCTCGGTCCCACCTGGGCGATCAGGGCGCGCACCTCCTCCATCTTCGCACTATGGCCGACCAGCTCGGCGCGCGGTCCCAGCTGGGCGCGCAGGGCGCGAGTCTCCGCGCGGGCGCGAGTAAGCTCAAGCCCGCTCCGCAGCGCCACCAGCACGGCTTCCGGCGTGAGCGGCTTTTCGAGAAACTGGAACGCGCCGAGCTTGATCGCCCTGACCGCATCGTTGAGCTGAGCTTTGCCGCTCATCATGATGACCAGCGTGGAATTGTCCCGCTCGCGCAGCTGCCGCAGCGTCTCCAGCCCGTCGGGGCCGGGCGGCATCTGCAGGTCCAGCAGAATCGCGTCGGGGTGGAGCTGATCGAGCGACAGCAACGCGGCGTTTCCGTTGGCGGCTTCCGCGGGCTCGAAGCCCTCCGACTTGAGCAGCGCCGCGAGCATGCGCCGGATGTTGGCCTCGTCGTCCACGATCAGCACACGCGGCTTCATGGGATTCTCCGGCGGCGGTCGGCGACGCGTCGCTCATCGGTGGGTTTGGGCAGGGGACTGGGCTGAGCCTCGGCGGCGCTCTTCGGTAGCCGGACAATGAACGTGGCGCCCCCACCCTGGGTCTGGGAAACCTCGACCGTGCCGTGGTGGAGCTCGACGGCCTGCTTGACGATTGCGAGGCCGAGCCCAGTCCCTTCGACTTTGTCGGTGACGTAGGGCTCGAAAATCCTCGTACGCAGGCTCAGGGAGACCCCGGGGCCGTGATCGGCGATCGCGACGCGAACTCCCTCGCCGTCGGGTGAGATGAAGACCTCGATGGTGCCCTTGCCGCCGCTCGCTTCCACCGCGTTGCGAATCAGATTGCCGAAGGCGCGACGCAAGGGATCGTAATGGCCCACGATGTGGGGCGTGCCGTCTTTCACCTGCAGCGAGTGGCGCATTTCCGGGGGAACCGAGGTGTGGAGCAGCTCGCCGAGCAGCTCGCCGAGGTCCACTTCGGCGGCCGGGCCCTCGGGGAGCCGCCCGAGATTGGCAAAGTCCCGCGCGAGCTGCTCCAGCCGCGCGGTTTCGGCGCGGAGGACCTCGAGCGCCTCCTGCTGGTCGGGGAGGTTGCTGCGCCCGAGCTGGCCGATGGCGAAGCGGACCGGGGTGAGCGGGTTCTTCATCTCGTGCGCCACGCGCCGGGCAACTTCTCGGAAGGCCCGCAACCGCTCCGACTCGAGCTCGGAGGATCGGGCCAGCTCGAGCGAGGCCGCCGTCTCACGCAGGGCGGTCTGCAGCACGGCGAATTCGGGCGCGCCGCGCCGGACTTCTTCTGGCGGCAAGGGATCGCGCCGCCGGATGCGTCCCATCCAGCCGACCAGCTCATCGATCGGGGTGGCGAGCTGTTTGGAGAACGAGCGGGCCAGCAGAATCGCAGCGTAAAGCAGCAGCACACCGAGCACCGAGACCACCAGCGCGACGCCAATCGTTCGGTAACGGACGTAAAAGAAACCGCGGCGGGACAGGGTGAGGGACGTATTGAGCGCCCGGACGTGATCGTGCAGGGCGCGGTGTTCGCGCGGGTTGAGCTTAGTGGTGTCGAGGGCTTCGAGCAGGGCTTTTCCGCTGGTTCGCACTGGAGCCAGGGCCGCCTGGCTGGAGCGTGCCGGATTACCCCGAAGCAGGGTCACCACGAGCGCCGCACTCAAGAACGCCGAGGGGAGCGCCCCCAGGAGGAGCAGGGCGAGCAAAATGCGGTTTCGGAACGAAAGGATGGGCACCCGGGCGGCTCAGCGCGGACGGCTCTGCATGCCCAAAGAATGACTGATCGCTTTCCGTCGCGCGACCCCCGGCGCAACAATGCCGCGGAATTGCCGTGAGCAGGGATATATTGCGGCCCGGCAGCCTGCGATTTCCGTTGCACGGTTTTGGGTCGTTAGTCGTTTGGTAGCAAGGAGATCTCCCCCCACTCGGGAACCGGCACGCGCCCCGCCATGCCTCGGTGGCACCGGACGTGCGGAATCAGCCGGGATTGAGCCCGTAACCCTGCCTGGCACTCTCCACGGGAGCCTATGCGCCGCTACAGTCCGAGACTTCGACGGCTTCTCCTGGTTCTCCTGCTCGTCCCAGCCACGGCCGGGGCGCAGAGCGTCACCGCCGGCTCGCTCCGTGGCACGATCCTCAGCACGACCGGTGAGCCGCTCGCGGGGGTGCAGCTGACCGTCGAAGCCGTGGAAGGGGGGCGCACTCGGCTCCTCGAGTCCGGCCGCGACGGCGGCTTTGCGATCGCGCTGCTCGCGCCGGGAGCCTATCGCATCCTCGCCGAGCAAGTAGGCTTCCAGCCCGTCAGACGGAGCGGAGTTCTGGTGAGCGCCGGCCAGGCGACCTCCGTCACCATCACGCTCGAGCGCCGGCCGCCTCCGATCACCGCGGCGACCGAGATCGACGAGCCCGGTGCGACGGCGGGCAGCGCCATCGGGCGGCTGCTGGCAGGACGCGAGATCCACGGCTTCGACTACCGGCGCGACGTGACCAACCTGTCGCGCGGGATTACCGAAGTCGATGCACCCCGCGACGGCCGCGACGGCTTTGCCGCGGCCGCCGCCGGTCTCCGGCCAGGCTGGAACCGCTTGTTCGTGGATGGGGTTCCGGAATTGCTGCTGCGGCATCCCGGGGTGCCGTCCGACCCTGCCAGCGCGCCGATCTTCGATCGGGACGCACTCGATCAGGTGCAGGTGATGAGCACCGCCGTGGATGCCGAATGGCGCGGCATTCCCGGTGTTTTACTCGGGGCGCAGTCACGCCAAGGCGCCAAGCGCCTCCAGGTGACGCCGTACGCCACCTTCAGCAGCGCCAAGCTTGGGGGCCAGAGCGAGCAGAATCCCGGCGACAGCTCCGGCACATCACTCCAGCTCGGCGCCACCCTCACCGGCGCCTTCGTCCCCGATACCGCCCATTTCATGATTCAGGGCGGCTACCAATCGCTGCAATTGCCCAGCGCCAATCCCTGGGAGCAGGACTCTGCGAATTATCTCGGCCAGCGCGTTTCGCTGCGCGCCACGATCCCCAGCATCGGCGTGGACAGCTTCGGCACTCCGGTGGGGCGTTACGCGGCGCCGGTGGTTCGCACCTGGAAAGGCGGCAACGGACTGGGACGGGTCGACTGGCAGCTCTCGGACGCCAATGCGGTGATGGTGCGCCTGGGCTTTGCGAGCTGGACCGAGAACAGCCCGCTGCTGGGCCGGGATGCGAGCAACGGGAGCGGAACCAGCCTCAAGGGACGGGATATCTCGGGCGCGTTCGGGATGACCACGACGACCACAAGCCTTGCCAACGAGCTGCGGCTGGGCTTCTCCGCCGCCCGGCGGGAATGGCTCAACCCCGCGGTGACCGCGACCCAGCTGGTTGCCGAAGGAGTGGCTATCGGGGGAAGACCCGCGCTGCCCGGGTTCTTCGACAGCAAGACGTTTTCCGTTTCGGACGCTTTGCAGCTGACGACGGGACCGCACCAGCTCAAAGTGGGCGCCGACGTGGACTTCACCAGCTACCTCCAGAACTACCGCTACGGCGCGACGGGCAGCTTCCGCTTCGGCGATCTGGATGGGTTCGGCGCCGCGGAGGGGACCTACTATCAAACGGTCCTTGTCACCGGTGCACCCAAGTTCACCACAAGCGAGCCCGCGGTCTTCCTGCAGGACACCTGGACGGCGTCCCCGGAGGTGCAGGTGCTGCTGGGGCTCAGGTACGAGACGCAATTCCTTCCCAAGAATAAGATCACCCTCAGTCAGGACTGGCTCGATTTAAGCGGGATCCGGAATGACAACACCCCGAAGGATCGGCGGGGCATTTCTCCCCGGGTCGGCTTTGTCTGGAATGTGCAGAATCGGAGCGAGTGGATCATTCGTGGCGGTGGGGGGCTTATCCGCAGCGGTCTCGAGGCCTCCACCTTTGCCGAAGCGCTGCTCTTCGACGGTGGGGTGACGGTGCGACGGGGACAGGGCAGCTTCCCGAGCTGGCCGGGTGAGCCGAGCAGCGCGCTGGCGCCCGACCAGGGGCCTGCGCTCACCTACTTCACTGATGACTACCGGGCTCCCCGGACCACCAAGGGAGATCTCGCGATCTCGCGGAGCCTGGGCGGTGGCGCGCTGCTGCAGGTGGTCGGAAGCTACCGGCACACCGACTTCCTCTTGCGGCGTATCGACCAGAATCGCGTGCAAAGCTCTGTCGCGGAGACCCAGGAAGGCCGCCCGGTCTTCGGAACGCTGGTAAAGCAGGGCGGAATGCTCAGCGCTGAGCCGGGCTCGAACCGGCGCTTCAGCGGCTTCGATCAGGTGTCGGCGCTCGCACCAACCGGGTTCTCCGACAACTATGAGGTGACCGCCTCACTGGATCGGAGGGTTACTCGCGGGCTCTCCTTCAACGCGTCCTACACCTTCTCGCACACCCGCGACAACCTGGTGGGGGCACTGGAGCCGGATCCCGCCGATCAGCTCTCGCCGTTTCCGGAGGGAATCGGTGTCGCCGGCTGGGACGAGAGCCGCTCGGACCTCGACATTCCGCATCGGGTCGCCGCGACGCTCGAGTATCGCACGGCGGGTGCAACGCCGGTTTCCGTTGCCGCTCGCTACCGCTGGCGAATGGGGATTCCGTTCACGCCCGGTTTCCGATCGGGGGTGGACGCCAATGGCGACGGCGGCGGAAACAATGACCCCGCTTTTCTGGACGCCGGCATCCCGGGCCTGAATGAAGCACTGACACGCGCCAGCTGTGGCGACGCGCTGGTGGGGGCGTTCGCTCCGAGGAACAGTTGTCGCGAGGAGTCGCTCCAGTCGCTCGATCTCAGGCTTTCAGTCGCCTTGCCGGTCAAGGCAAGCGGCGACCGCAGAGTCGCGCTCACGGTCGACGCGTTCAATGTGGTATCCAGCAAGACCGGTCTGGTCGACCGTGCGCTGGTGCTGGTGAATCCGAATCAGGCGCTGGGCGGACAGGGAACCGCCGCGGTGACTAGTCCCCTCTTCGGCAATCCTCGCTTTGGGACCCTTCTCAGCCGTCGGGGCGAGCCCCGAGTGGTGCGAATCGGTCTCGGGATCGATTACTGAGATGCTTCGCGAATACCTCTCCTGGTCTTCCGCTTGCGGGCTCGTGGCGGTATTGGCCGCCTGCAGCAATGCCGGGGGCGACTTGGGCCCCGGGCCCACGACCACCAACGCGGTCACCGTCAATCTCTTCCTGGACCGCGACGGCTCGCTTACCTACACCCCGCTGGACACGGTCTTCGCGGGTGCGCGCGTCGCCCTATTGATCTCGGGCTCGAGCGACACTCTGAAGGCGGTGACGAGCAACAGCGTGGGAACCGCCCGGTTCGACAAGGTGCCGTTGGGACAGTATCGGGTGACGGTGGTTCCCGCGAGCATCGGCGACTCGATCGAAGTGCAGCAGATCATCGACTCGGCCAACATCCGGGTGCGCGCTGTCGACACCAACACGGTTGTGCTCATCCGGCTCGGCTATCCGGAGGTGTCGATTCGCGAGGCCCGGGCGCTCCCGGCGGGGAAACGGGTCTTCATCCGCGGGAAGGTGCTGGGAGGGGCGTTGTTCCGCGACAGCACGACGCACGTCGCCGATACCTCGGGGCAGATCCGGCTCACCAGAGTTTCCTTGCGGGGCGGACTCACGACGACCAACCCCGGCGACAGCGTGAGCGTGATTGGCGAGACGAGCTCCCGTGCCGGACAGCCGACCCTGGACGAAGCGGCCATTTCCAAGCTATCAACCAGACCACCACCCCAAGCACTCGCGATTTCGAGCGGAACCGCCGCGAATGCCAATATCGGCTTGCTCGATGCCGCCCTGGTCCAGGTGACTAGCGTGCTCATCAGTGATACCAGCACGGTGGCTCCGGATTTCCGCGTAGTGGCCAGCGATGGCTCCGGTGATCTAACGATCATTCTCGATGGAAATCTCAACTTCGTGCGAAGCAATTTCCGGCCCGGCCGTTCCATCATCGTAAAGGGGTTGCTGGTGCCCGACGGTCAGGGCGGGTGGGTCTTGAAGCCTCGTGATTTGGGCGATGTGACGTTGCTCTAATCGAGAGCGCGATTCACTCCATATCCCACTGAGACGCCGAGCGCCGCGCCCACCCATTCGGACCAGTGATTCAAGGGGAAGCCCGCCAGGAGCGTGTTGGCGGTGGTGATGAGCATTGCGCCGCCAGCGATACCGGCCAGCAGTGCGTGGCGTTTTTGCGACTGGACCGCCCTGCGAAAGTAAAAACCCAACGGAGTCCAGAGCAGCAGCAGCCAAAGCGCGGTGAGGGATCTCGTCTGCGATCCCAGGGGCCCTTCCCAGGGCGCTATCAGCGCCCAGCCGAGCGCCGCCGAAATGTTCAGGCTTCGTTCCCTCGTCGCAGCAGTTCCGCTCACTTCGAGATGTAGCGCTCGGCCGTCGTACCGGCCCATGGCGTTTAGCGTGTCTCCCGGCTCCGCGGGAAGCGCGCCGGCGAGCGCCAGCGCGAGGGGCCGAAAGCGGTAATTCTCTCCCCGAGTGCGGGCCTCGAAGTGCAAGTCCCGGTCGTTCTGTCCCAGCAAGATCACCTTGCGTTGGTGCTGATCGAAGACGCTCACGATCGGGGCCAGGTCGGGAGGCAGCGGCCCGCTCACGAAGGTCGCGCGAAGCTCCAAAGGAAGCTTGTCGGATGCGCGGAGAGCACCTCCCGGCATGAATCGTCCACCGAGAGAGGCGGTCAAGATCCGTCCGCGAAAACGCTCGTACTGTCCCAGGTCCGGTGCCCACTGACCGAACCAGCTGGAGTGGGGCGGCGCTGGGCGCAGCAGCCAGGCTGATGCAGCCAGGATCCCGGTTGGAATCGCGCCGGCAAGAGAGAGAAGCAAGGTGAGCGTCCGCCCGGAAGGTCGGAGCAGGCTGGGCAGCGCGTTGGCTAGAAGGACGCCCGCCGCTCCACCGGTTGTGTTGGTAAGGACATCGCTCAAGGAAGCGTCACGGCCCGGGACGATCCAGTATTGCGCCGCCTCTACGCTGATTGTGGTGAGAGCCGCCAGCGCCACTGCCGCGACGGTGCGCATGCCAGCTAAACGCAAGGCAAAGCCCAGCGGGAGGAAGAGAAACAGGTTGTTCAGCACATCGACCGCACCAACCTCCCCACAAACCAGACAAAGCACCGGCGTAAGCGCGCTGCGCTCCGCCGCTCCCGGAATCGGGGTGAGGGTCGCCAGCAGTATTCCCACCAGTGCGACTCCCGCGATGAGTCGCCAGAACCACAGAGATGGTGAGGGCTCGCCTGGCGCTGCTGCCTTTCGGATCATGGGGACGGAAGAAGGACGCAACGGGGATTTCTGTCCAGTTGAGTGTTGTGGCGTTACCTCGTCACGCTACAAGTCCTCCCGCTCTGCATCCTCTTGCATAACCTCAGGTTGTCCAAGCTAAATAATTGATTGTGAAGTATTTGAATTTATTTGCAGGTGGGGTCGGCTTCCCATAAAAAATTAGACACGTTGGCGTGGGAATTGCCAAAGGTTGCCTCTCCTTGAGCTTTGTGATTGGAAGCGGGACAGCTTCCAATGGCCAGGCAGTGGACGTGGAAGGAGGGAATGATGAAAGGAACGCGGCTGCTCGTTGCCCTGGCTTCAGTGGGGTTAGCCCCGTCTGCCTGGGCCCTCGGAACGAGTACGTGGAACCCGGTCTGCAGCCATGCTGGTGTCGGTATCGCCGCTTTTTCGACTTGCGCCTCCTCGCAATTGTTCCTGGCTGCCGACGGCGGGATCGCGCTGCGGAGCTGGAACCTTTCCGGCTTGCCGGCCAGCAATGCTGATCCGAACGCGAGCTTCACGGCGATCGGACTCGAGAATCTGGGTGTGACCGCCACCCATAGCGGGCAGGTACAGTTCAGCTTCCAAGTCGGAGCGACCTTTGTGAGCGAGAACCTCGATCCGGCGACCAGGCTCGGCTTCCACGGGCAGGGCGTTGCGGAAGGTTCGAGCGGGTATTCGTGCGCGGTGAGCAATAATCCCCATTGCGGGCTCCTCGAGACCACCCACGCTCCCGAGCCGATGACGATGACGTTGCTGGCGAGCGGCCTGGTAGGTCTGGGCTGTGTAGGCTTGATCCGGCGGCGGCGCGAGACGCAGTCGGTGACACGCACCTGATCCTTCCAGCGGTCAAGGATGAACAGGGGGACCCGGCCGCACCAGCCGGGTCCTCTTGTTTTTGGTACGCCGCTTGCCCACCGTTGGGCCATGCCGAACCCGGCACATCTCTTTTCAGTGGACGTCGAGGAACACTTCCAGGTCAGCGCCTTCGATCGTACGCTCTCGCGCGAGGAGTGGGAGCGGCAGCCGAGCCGCGTGGAGCGTAACACGGAAGTGCTGTTGGAGCTGCTCGCGCGTCACGACGCTCACGCGACCTTCTTTACCCTGGGGTGGGTGGCAGAGCGGCAGCCGGCCTTGCTACGCCGGATCGTGGTGTCGGGACACGAAGTGGCATCACATGGGTGGTGGCACCGGCGACTGACGTCGCTCACCCGGGAGGAATTTCGGGAAGAGGCGCGCCGATCGAAGGCCGTGCTCGAGACGCTGACCGGTCGAGAAGTCAAAGGCTTTCGCGCGCCGAGCTTCTCTATTGTTCCCGGCGGGGAATGGGCCTTCGATGTGCTCCTCGAAGAAGGCTACAGCTATGACTCCAGCCTCTTCCCGATCCGCCGACCTGATTACGGCTATCCCGCGGCACCGCCGGTTCCGCATCAGATCAGCAGAGCAGGTGGCACGCTGCTCGAGATTCCCCTCGCCACGCTCGAGATGCTGGGGCTCCGGTTCCCCGCCGCGGGCGGCGGGTACCTGCGACAGCTGCCGCTCGGGCTGGTGCAGCGTTCATTCCGCGCCATGGGAGAACGCGGGGTTCCGGGGATGTTCTACATTCATCCCTGGGAAGTGGATCCTGAGCAGCCGCGGCTTCCCGTCGGCCCCCTCACGCGGCTCCGTCACTATGGCGGCCTGGAGCGAACGCTGCCGCGGCTGGAACGGCTGCTGAACGAGTTCCGCTTTACCTCAGTTGAGCGCTGGCTCGGGAGCAGAGGGGCAGAGGGGCAGAGGGACAGAGGGGCAGGGGAGGCAGGGGTGGCGGATTGACGCTCCGGGTCGAGGCATTTCGGGGTAGTGCAGTAGAGTGGGATCGATTCGCGGGCTCGGACCCTGGATTCACGCATTTCCATCGCTTTGGCTGGAAGGGAATCATCGAGGATTCCTTCGGGCACGAGTGCGCCTATCTCGGCGCTTACGATGAAACCGGACTGCTGTGCGGTGTGCTGCCACTGGTGCGGGTGAGCAGCAGGCTGTTCGGGCGCTACCTCGTTTCGATGCCATTTCTCAATTACGGCGGCCCGCTCGGGTCGGTGGAGGCGGTGCGCGCGCTCGCCGCCGAGGCTTGCGCGCGGGCTCAGGCGAGCGGAGCAAAGCTGCTCGAGCTCCGCAGCCGGGTCGAGCTGCCGCTCGAGCTCAAGGTCTCGCACCGCAAGATCACGGTCGTGCTCGACTTGCCGGGCGACCGGGCCGCGCTCTGGAAGGGATTCCCTGCGAAGCTGCGCAGCCAGATCCGGCGCCCGCAGAAGGAGGGCGTCGAGGTACGCTTCGGGGTCGAGCAGTGCGGACCATTCTACGAGGTCTTCGCGCGGCACATGCGGGATCTGGGCACGCCGGTGCTGCCGCGCCGCTGGTTCGAGCTGATCGCGGAGCGGCTTGGAGAGGACGCGTGGTTCTGCTGCGCCTGGCTCAACGAGCGACCGGTGGCCGGTGGCGTCGGTTTCCGTTGGGCGGGTGAGCTCGAGATGACCTGGGCGGCGGCGCTCGCGGACAGCAACCGGATCGCTCCGAACATGGCGGTATACGCGGCCTTCATGGAGCGAGCGGTGGAAAGCGGCCTAACCCGCTTTAATTTCGGGCGTTGCACTCCCGGCTCGGGGACCCACCGCTTCAAGCTGCAATGGGGAGGCCACGACGAAGCGCTCTGGTGGTATCAGCTCGCCTCCGGCAATGGAGAGGCCGCCACTCCCTCGCCCGAGCGCGGCGCGTATGCGTGGGGTCCTCGCCTCTGGAAGTACCTCCCGTTGCCGGTCGCCAACCGGCTGGGCCCCCGTATTGTGCGGTTCCTGCCGTGAGGCTTCGGCGACAATTACCCGCCTGGTCGCCGATCAACCTTCCAGCGCTGACCGCCGGGTTGTGGGCGAGCATGACCGGAGCCGACTCGCGCGACGCGCTCAGTGCCCGGATCCGCTCCAGCTACGGTTGCTCCGAGGTAGTGCTCACCAACAGTGGCACGAGCGCGCTTGCGGTCGCGTTCCGAGCAACGGCCCCTGCTGGGAAGCCCCCGCGGGTGGCCCTCCCGGCATACGGCTGCTTCGACCTGATGACCGCGGCGGATGCGGTGGAGGCCGAGGTCGTGCTGTACGATCTGGATCCCGCGACGCTCGGCCCGGATGTCGAATCGTTGCGCGCGGCGCTCAGCCACGGCCCCCATGCCGTGGTTATCGCTCATTGGTATGGAGTGCCCGTGGACGTCGCGGCGCTGCGCGGAGAGATCGCGGGCGCGGGCGCCGTGCTCATCGAAGACGCAGCCCAAGGCGTGGGCGCCAGTGTACGGGGCCGGCTCGTCGGCGGTTTTGGCGACTTGGCGATTCTGAGCTTCGGCAGGGGTAAGGGGCGCACGGGCGGGAGAGGTGGAGCACTGCTGGTACGTGATGCGGAACAGGTTCCCGCCGTGCTGCGGGATGCTCAGCGATGGCCGCGCCCGGGGAGAGGAGTAGGAGATCTCGTCGTTCTGGGCGCGCTCTGGATGCTGGGCCGACCGAGCCTCTTCTGGTTGCCTGCCACGATTCCAAGTCTGCGGCTCGGGGAGACGGTGTATCAGCCTCCCTGCCAAGTGGGGGCGATCTCGTCCAGCGCTGCGGCAGTTGTGGGCAGAATTTGGGAGGTTGCCGAACACGAAGCCTGGGTACGGCGGGAGAATGGAATGCGCTGGCTGGGCGCCATCGCTGGCGGACCAGAGCTAGGGGTCATCGAAGTCCTGCCCGGCTCGGAGCCGGGCTGGCTGCGATTTCCGATCCTGGCGCGTGGCAGCAGGCGACGCGTCCTGCAGAGCCAGGAGGTCATCGCCTCCGGCGTGATGCCCGGATATCCAAGAACCCTGAGTGCGCTTGGGAGACCCGTGCTAAATTCCGGGGAAGCGTTTCCGGGTGCGCAGGCCCTCGTCGAGGAATGCATCACCCTCCCAACTCATCGCATGGTAGCCGAGGTGGATTTCGAGGCAGTCCTGGGCATGCTCCGGACAGGGCCTTGAGCACCGGTTGGGGCACAATTCCTGCCTCTAGCGCCAAGCTTACTTCCCTTACCCCGAGTCCGCAGCTCATGGATTCAGCCGGCCGCTTCGAACCACGATTCCGCTCGATGAGGGTGGGTTGCCCGCTGCTGGTGCTGCTGGCTGCCCTTGGTTGCGGAACGTCCCCGACGGACGGCGGCGCCATGGCGGCCCGCCTGCTCCTCGCCTCTCAGCCAGCAGAAGAGGCCCAGAGTGGGGTGCTGCTCGCGACGCAGCCCGTCATTCAGCTGGTCGACGTGGCGGGACAGCCAGTGGCCCAGCGGGGAGTTCTCGTCAGCGCCTTGGTGCTGAACGGAGAGGCCACTCTCTCGGGCCTTACTGCAGTGCGGACCGACAGTGATGGCCAAGCGAGCTTTACCGACCTCATTCTCAGCGGCCCCGTCGGCTTCAGAACTCTCCGGTTCACCGCCAGCGGGCTTTCGGCGGTTCAATCCGACCCAATCGAGCTAAAGGCCGGTCTTCCCGCAACGATGACCCTGGCCGCTGGCAACAACCTGACAGGCCGCATCGGCCGCGAGCTTTCCGTGCCACCCGCAGTACGGGTCAGCGATGCTGCCGGCAATCCGGTTTCGGGTGTCGAGGTGATCTTTACGGTAACCGGCGGCGGGGGGTTGGTGACCGGTGGTACGCAGAGAACCGGTGCTGACGGCGTGGCAACTCTGACGGCCTGGACGCTGGGGAGCCAGCCGGGAATCAACACCCTCACTGCGACCAGTCCGGCCTTGGCCGGCGCGTCGGTGGTTTTCACTGCGACGGCGGTAGTGGTGAATCCGATTCAAATCATCAGCGGGAACAGTCAGCAAGGCTTCGCTGAGGACACCCTGGAACAAATCGTCGTGCTGGTGAGAGACGAGGCGGCAACCCCCCTTCCCGGGGCGCTGGTCAGCTTCGAAGTGACCGTCGGAGGCGGAAGCTTCAGTCCTGCGACTGCCACCACCGACGCCAACGGCCTTGCGCAGACCAAGTGGGTGCTCGGAAGCGCCATCGGCACCCAAGAGGCGTCCGTCACCTCTCCCGCCGCGGGGCCCGCGAAGCTCACCGCTACCGCCGACGCCTGGAAGCAGATCGCGCCTGGGTGGCGCCACTCCTGCGGTCTCGCGGAATCCGGCAAGGCCTACTGCTGGGGCGACAATGACTTCAATCAGCTCGGCATCGGGACTCCTCCGAGCAGCTCCGTGCTGAATCCGGTTCCCGTGAGTGGTGGCCTGAGCTTCACGACGTTACAGGCATCGGCAGGCGGAAACTTCAGTTGCGGGATCGTGGTAGACGGGAGCGGGTATTGCTGGGGCAGCAACGTGAACGGTCAGCGGGGTGATGGTACCCCTCCGCAGGGGATCGGGAATTCGACGCGATTCCCGACGCAATTGGGTGGCGGTTTTTCCTGGCAACAAATCAGTGTGGGTGGTGACCATGCTTGCGGCATCACCCTTACCGGCGAAACATATTGTTGGGGTAATAATGGGAGCGGGAGTCTGGGAGATGGTACCACCACGAGCCGTATCGCGCCCACTCTGGTCACGGGGGGACTGCTCTTCAAGTGGATCGCAGCCGGCCGCGCTCATACCTGCGGAATAACCGCCACTGATCAGGTCTACTGCTGGGGACAAAGCATCGCCTTCAAATCCGGATCTAATAGCAATGTTCTCGTCCCAACTCTGGTACCGACTTCGGTGGTGTTTGCAATGCTCAGTAGTGGGTGGATCTCTACCTGCGGACTGAGCACCACGGGAGGGGCGTATTGCTGGGGCAGCAACGGGTCCGGGCAGATTGGCGACGGCACGTTCTCGGCGCGGGCAACCCCGACCGCAGTGGCTGGCGGCTTTACGTGGGTGACGCTGGAGATGCGAGGCCAGACTGGCTGCGGCATCACGACGACCGGAAATTCCTATTGTTGGGGTTACAACGACGGCGGCGAGCTGGGCAATGGCACCCAGACGAAAAGCAACATCCCTGTACCGATTGCAGGACCGGCCTTCAGCACGTTTACGGCGATTCAATCCGGAGGTGAGGTAGGGTGCGGGCTGATCGGCACGCGCCCGCGGTGCTGGGGGTCGAACAAGAGCGGCCAAGTGGGCGATGGTACCAAAGAAATGCGGACGGTTCCGACGCCGGTGCGCTTTCCCTGAACAGAGGGAGACGAATCAGTCCGACGGTGAGCTTCACCGCCCTCGCGGTCGGTTTCCTGCTTTCTACGTTTCTCGAGCTCCGCTATCTCCCCGTTCGCGAGGTCTGGCTCGACGAGAGTCACTCCGCGCTCCTGGCTGGAATGCCGCTGGGGCGGTTGTTGGACTTCGTACGCGGCGACGTGCATCCTCCACTCTATTTCCTGCTACTGAACGGATGGACCCGGCTCCTCGGTGATAGCCCCTGGGCGCTGCGGGGATTCTCGCTGTTAGCCAATCTGACGGCCGGTGTCGTTTTTGCTATGCTCGCGCTTCGCAGCTTCGGGCGTCGCGCCGCCGCTGTGTTAGCTGGATGGCTCTTCTGGTTTTCACCGGTCGTGTTCTACTACGCCGTCGAAGTTCGGATGTATGCACTCGCCGTGCTCTGGTTCGTGTTGGCCCTCGCCGCGCTCGACCAGATCCTGGGCTCTGCGAAAACTGCCTCTCGTTGGGCGGTGGCAGGCTTCATACTGTCCGCCGCGGCGATGCTGTATACCCATTACATCGCCGGGTTCGTCCTGGCGGGCACCTTCGTGTTCTGGGCACTCGAGGTGGTCGGGCGCCGAGCGGCGCTTCGGCCGTTGCTGATTGCCGGCACGGCCCTCGCACTGCTTGGACTACCCTGGGCGCCGGTTCTGCTGCGGCAGCGCGCCGCAAAGGCCGAGCTGCGCCGGGTGGAACTGGCGGCGCGGGCGGACCCCGCCTCCTTGAGCTATGGCACCGACAGCAATCCCGATCAGGATGCCGCCGTCAGATTACGAAGCGCCGTCGAGAATGCCGCGAGCATCGCCGGGATATACCCTGCGCGAAGGCCCTGGCTGCTCGCGCTGCTGGCGATTCCGCTGGTGATCCCGCTCTGCTTCGGCTTACTTCGCGCTCGACATTTGCGCTGGAATCGGCTCTGGCTCAGCGTCGGGTTGCTCACCCTAACCGGTGGGCTCGTGAGCGGAATCACCGCGCGACGCTTCCTCATCCTGCTGGTACCCCCGCTGATCTTGGCCCTGGTAGAGGCGCTCAACTCCCTGGGCCTCCGGCGGCGCGCGCTCGCCGTTGGGCTCGCGCTGGCGACCCTGACCCTTTATGTGGCGGGAACCGGCAGAGTGCTGCGGACGCCGGTCGCCAGGCCAACTGCGGCGGTTGTCGCGATGCTGAGGGCAGACGTGCGGCCGGGGGATGTGGTGGTGGTCAGCGCCCCCTACTATGAGATCTTGCTGCAATACCATGCCGGTCAGGCGGGAGTGTCCCTACCGCTACGCGGGTTTCCGGAGGGAATTGAAGCATGGTGGGCGCGCCAACCGTTTAAGGGCTGGGGCGGACCCGCCGTTTCGGAGCACCAGCTAGCGAGCTTCATCGCGAGACTGAGGCAGGGAGAGGGCGACCACGCGGTGTGGCTCGTGCTGTTCGAAACCCGCTACTACGATCCCCGGCAACGCCTGCTCGCGGCGTTGCGGGAACAGGCTCGATCCGTAGAGCCACTCCTACCTCAAGCAGCCTCCGCAGGACAGCGGCTCTATCGGATTGTGCTCTAGCGGTACCCCCGCATCGAGAAGCTGAAGCACACTCGGGGTGCGCCTCTGCACCCCGCTGCAGCCCTCATGCATTCCTCGGGTACCGAATCGTTCTTATTCAATACAGGCAGCTCCCTGCGCGCATTATGGAGTCTTAGGAGTTGGACTTAAAGTACTTAGTGACGGGAAGATAGGCCTCATTAGCGGCCGTATGATTTCTATACAAATTTGTCGGCCCGATGATTGCCTTAGAAGGGACCGTAGGAAGTCGTGACGCAGTTTTCCCGCCGCCTCTGAGCAACCCTGAAGGGTTTGGTAATGGCCTATCTCGCGAAGCTGGCCAAGCGCATCTCAAACGCTCGAACCGCGGCCTGTGCCACGCTCCTGGCCCTGGTCGCTTGTGCGCAAGGCGAATCCAAAGATTTCCTCACTCCAGACCCTCATCAGATTAGTCCCGTCCCAGTCGCCCTCCGGATCGATCCGGAGCTCTCGATCGTTCCTGCCAACCAGCCGACCCAATTCACCGCGACCGGTATCGCTTCCAGCGGACAGAACTTGCCGGTCACTGTGATCTGGAGCGTGGTAGGAGGCACTATCACCAGCGCTGGTCTCTTTACCGGGGATCACAGCGGGCAATTCGTAATCAGGGCATACCTCAGCACCAATCCCAGCCTGCAGGATTCCGCCCGGGCAGCCGTCTGGGAGCAGCCCTCGGATGTGGTCGAAGTGATCGTCTCACCCGACTCGACGCTGATCGAGCCCGGGGAGGCGCTCAAGCTTGAAGCCCTCGCCAAGCTGGTGGACGGTTCGCTGAGCCAGACCGAGGGCATGCTCTGGCAAGCGAATGGGGGGCAGGTGGACGGCAGCGGCCGGTTCACGGCCAATGCCGTGGGCGACTACGTGGTGAGCGCCCAGGCGAACAACGGCGTCAAGGGTGATTCCAGGATCCTGGTCCGGTCGCGAGCCCGGACTGTCACCGGTTTCAGCGTGAACCCTTCCGCGGTGACGGTGGCGAGCGGACAGAGCCAGCAGTTCAGTGCGACCACCAGCTGGAGCGACGGGACGAGCGAGCCGGCCAGTTTCGCCATCTGGAGCTCGACGGGCGGAACGATCTCGAACGGCGGCCTCTTCACCGCGGGCTCCACGCCCGGCGTCTTCCGGGTGATTGGCCAGGAGGGGAATGGTAGCCACGCCGACACCGCGCTGGTGACCGTACAGGCCCCGCTGGTGACCGCGCTTAGCCTGACCCCGGCCAGTGTGAACCTCGCTCCCGGAGCCACCCAGCGCTTCCAGGCCACGGCGACGCTCTCGGATGGAACCGTCCGGTCGTTTGCAATGAGCTGGTCCGCAACCGGCGGGACGATCAACCTGAACGGTGATTATACCGCCGGGAACAAGGCCGGCAGCTATCGGGTGATCGCGGCCCTGCCGGGGACCTCGCTGGCGGACACGGCGACGGTGACGATTGGGGACCCGACGGCGACTCTGACTGGGATCGTCCTCAATCCCTCGAGCGTGTCCCTTGCTGCAGGGGGATCGCAACATTTCTCGGTCGCGGCCTTGTGGAGTGATGGCAGCTCGACGGCCCCCGCCATCACCTGGAGCGCGACGGGTGGCAGCGTGGCTCCGACGGGGTTGTATGCTGCCGGCACGGCGGCCGGGACGTATCTGGTCATCGCGCGCGCTTCCAACGGAGTCGCTGACACCAGTCTGGTTGTGATTACCCCCGCGGTGCTGACCGGCGTCAGTGTGAATCCCGCCAGCGCCACGGTACTCGCTGGCTCGACGCAGCAATTTGCAGCAGCAGGAACGTGGAGCAACGGCGGTACGGCGACCCCGACCGTGACCTGGAGCGCCGGAGGCGGAACCATCTCGAGCGCGGGACTCTATAGCGCGGATGGTAGCGCCGGCACGTACCGGGTGATTGCAACTGCACAGGGCGGAGCGCCCGCCGACACGGGTTTGGTCACCGTCACGGTACTGCCTCCGACACTGACAGGTCTGCTCGTTTCGCCTGGGTCCGCCAGCCTGTTTCCCGGCGGTAGCCGCCAGTTCAGCGTGAGCGGAACCATGTCCGACGGGAGCACGGTCGTGCCGCCGGTCAGCTGGAGTGCCACGGGCGGGACTATCTCGAGCTCCGGGCTCTATACCGCAGGCCAGAATGTCGGGAACTATCGCGTCATCGCCCGCTCTACCAGCGGGTCGCGCGCGGACACCTCAGCCGTTGCCATCGCGCTGGCGGCGCCGGTACTCACCTCCGTCGTAGTTTCTCCTGCGACCGTGTCGATGCAGACGGCCGGGACGAAACAATTCAGTGTATCCGGCACCTGGTCCGACGGGAGTACGGGTACACCTTCGGTCGTCTGGATCGCTACCGGCGGCACGATCACCAATGGTGGACTCTATTCGGCCGGGACCGTCGCTGGGACCTATCGCGTTATTGCGACTCAAGTCGCCGGCACCAAGGCGGACACGGCGGATGTGACGGTCAGCGCGGCGCCCGTCCTGACCGGGATCTCCGTAAGCCCTGCCACGCTGAGCCTGGCGCCAGGCGCGACTCAAGCCTTCACGGCCACCGGCACCTACTCGAATGGGAGCACCGGCAGCCCGAGCGTCACGTGGAGTGCGACCGGTGGCACGATCAGCAGCGCGGGTGTCTACACCGCCGGCTCGGTTGCGGGCACGTTCCGGGTGATTGCGGTCCAGCAGGGTGGCTCCCTGGCGGATACGTCGGCCGTGACCATCAACAGCGCAACGTCGACGCTTACCAGCCTCGTGCTGACCCCCGCATCAGTGGCAATGTTCTCCGGAGGGCAGCAGCAATTCAGCGCGACTGGGCAATACAGCAATGGGACCAGTGCTCCGCTCGCTGTCAACTGGTCGGCGACGGGTGGAGCGATATCTGCCGCCGGACTGTATGCCGCCGGCGGGACGGCCGGCTCCTTCCGGGTCGTCGCGACCGATCCCTTGAGCGGCAAGGCCGATACGAGCACAGTCAGCATCAGCCTCGCTCCTCCGCCGGGGCAGTACCAGGTGCTGGTGGAGCGGGACTGGAACAGCTATCCCGACAAGGCGGGCGTGGGGAGTCAGTTTTACGTGGAGGGCGGGCTGCACACCCAGTACCCCGCGCTGCCGGTGAGCGCGTTCTGGGATCTGGTGCCGGACCCGATCTTCGGGAAGGTGATCCGCTACAATCAGGACCCGGCGCTCAACTTGCTC
>DASYTT010000137.1:0-19591 GCA_036002045.1 Gemmatimonadales bacterium | reverse complement strand
TGAGCGTGGCAGACTGTATCCCGGTATACGTGGTAGACCCGGTGCGGCACGTGGTATTGCTGCTGCACGCCGGCTGGCGCGGAGTGGCGGGGGCTATCCTGCCCAAGGGCATCGACGCCTTGATCCGGCAGGGATCTCGTGTGGGAGATTTGTTAGTGCATTGTGGAATAGGTATTTGCGGCTTGTGTTATGAGGTAACGTCAGAAGTCTTTCTGGCCTGCGGTGTTAGCTCCCCCACTGCTGGGAGGGGCGGACTCGATTTGCGGGCCGTGCTCTCCGAGCAGGCTGTCAACCTGGGGGTGGAAAAGGTCTCCACATCACAATTCTGCGCTAAGCACGACAGCCGGCGGTTCTTCAGCCATCGCGGCTCCAGTGGGGCCGACGGGCGCATGGTCGCCTACCTCGGCTTGCTACCCTAGCTCCTCCGCTCACCCGGTCATCGCTTGTAGGGCAATAGGTTAGCCCTATCGCGCGATTGACGCCGGCCCTCCCGGGGACTATCTTTTCGGCCGTTGGAGCGGGTGGGGAGTGGGTGGTCCGCTGGACCTCGATGTGGGGCGCTCCCCCACATTTTTATTTTCGGGCCTCGACGTCCTCGAATCTCTTTTTCCGCCACGAACCGGGTTCGCTTCGCAGGACAACCGAAGGACCTCCGGCATTCCTGGTGAGGAGTTTCATGGCTGGATCAGCAGAAATGTTGGCCGCGTTCCGCGAGCTGACCACAACCAAACAGTTGGATCGCTCGGATCTCCTCGAGCTGTTGCGAGACGGGATCCACGCCGCGCTGGCGCGGAAGTTCGGCCCCAACGTCCGCTTCGAGCTCGACGTCGACGAGCTGCAGGGCTCGGTGCGCGTGATGAGGCTGCGCACCGTGGCCGAGAGCGTCGAAGACCCCAGCGCCCAGGTCTCGCTGGAAGAGGCTCGCTTCGAGGATCCCGACTTCCAGGTCGGCGATGTGCTCGAGGAAGAGATCCCCTTCACCGAGTTCGGCCGGCTGGCGGTGCAGGCTGCCAAGCAGCGGATCATTCAGCGAGTGCGCGAGGGCGAGCGCACCAAGATCCGGGAGGAATTCGGCGACAAGGTGGGCGAGTTGCTCTCCGGCGAAGTGCAGCAGATCGAGCGGGGCAAGCTGGTGCTGATGCTCAATAAGTTCCGCGAGGCGGAGGCGATCATCCCCTACCGCGAGCAGAACCACCGCGAGCATTTCCATCAGGGCGACACCATCCGCGCGGTGCTCAAGCGCCTGGAGGAGACGCCCAAAGGGCCGCGCCTCGTGCTGTCACGCGGCGATCCCCTGTTCGTCTCTGCGCTCTTCAAGCTCGAGGTCCCCGAGATCGCGCAGGGCGTGGTCGAGATCCGCGCCATTGCGCGCGAAGTCGGCAGCCGCACCAAGGTCGCCGTCATCTCCAAGGACGACGCGATCGACCCGGTGGGCGCGTGTGTCGGCCTCAAGGGCTCCCGCGTCCAAGCGGTGGTCAACGAGCTCGGCGGCGAGCGGATCGACATCGTGCCCTGGTCCCCGGATCCGGAGCGCTTTGCGCGGCTCGCGCTGGCCCCCGCACGGGTGGCCAAGGTCTTCTCCGACCCGGAGAACAAGACCATCCAGGCCGTGGTCGATGAGGATCAGCTCTCGTTGGCCATCGGGCGCAACGGGCAGAATGTGCGGCTCGCCTCGGAGCTGACCGGCTGGAAGATCGACCTCTATTCGAGTCGCGAGTGGCTGGAGCGGGGCGGTGAAGGGCCGCTGTTCACGCTGGCGCCGCTGGAAGAAGAGGAGGCCGCCGTCGCCAAGGTGGCGCTCTCCGAGCTCAAGGGCCTCTCTCCCGAGGTGCTCGGGATTCTCGACGCGGCGGGGTATCGGACACTCAACGACATCCTCGATCTGGAGCGTGAGGATATCGACAAGGTGCCAGGGATGACTCCGGCTGCCTCGGATGAGCTCATGGCCTTCCTGACCGACCTGACGGCCGAAGAGGGTGGCGAGAGCGGAGAGAGCCGAGCGGGCGGGGAGCCGGCGGAGGGCGCGCCACCGACCCCATGACCGGTGTGTTGGGGTACCTCGGCCTGGGAATCCGGGCCGGGACCGTCGTGGTGGGTGTCGACGCGGTGCGCCGGAGTCTCCAGGCCAAGGAGATCCGCTGCATCGTGGTGGCGCGAGACGCCAGTCAGCGAGCGAAAGAAAAAGTGGTGCGGCTGGCCTCCGCGCTGGGAATACCGCAGGTAAACGGGCCCGCCGCCGCCGAGCTGGGCGCGGGACTGGGGAAGCCGCCGGTGATGGTTGCCGGAGTTCGCGACGCCGCGCTGGCGGACGGAATCGTCCGGGCCGGCGGTGAAAAGCAGGGCTGACGGAGGATCGAGTGGTCAAGACCAGAGTGCAGGATCTCGCGGGCGAGCTGGGCATCCCCTCGGAGCAGCTGATGACGCTGCTCAAGGACATGCACGTCTTCGCGCGCGGGCCCCAGTCGTCCCTCGAGGACGACCAGATCGCGGCAGTCCGCGTCCGCTGGGAACGGGAAAAGCGGAAGCAGCGCGCCGAAGAGCCGGCCAAGCCGAAGCGTCGCGTGTCCAAGAAGGTGGCCGCGGCACCGGAACCGGAACCTGCGGCGCCGGCTGGTGCCAAACCCGCCAAGCGCCGGCGCACGGCGGCGGAAGTCGCCGAGGTGGAAGCGCAGCACGAGGCCGAGCGGCAGGCAGAGGCCGCAGCGGCCGCCGCGGCCTTCGATCTCGAGCGTCCGGCCTTTAAGGAGCCCGAGCCCATCGAGGCGACCGGGCTCCCGATGCCCACGATCGAAGAGCGTGCCCGTGCGCTCTTCAAGGACCTGCCGCCGCTCCCGGTCGAAGCCGAAGCCGAGCCGGTCGAAGCCCCACCCGCGCGCCCGGAGCGGACGACTCCGCCACCGACGCCGACACCCGTGGGGCCCTCTGTGGTGCACCGGGCGCCCTTTATTCCACCTCGAATTCCCCGTCCCACTCCGGGGACCGATGCGGGTCGTCCCGGCCGGGGCCCCCGCCCGGTGTTCAGCAGCAGCCCGGGTGCTCCCGGCGCTACCAGTGGTCCCGGTTCGCCGGCGCGGACCGGTCGGCCACCGCAGCGAACCGAGGGCCCGGGCGGGCGGCCGCCGAGCCGCTTCGGCCCGCCGAGCTCCGCGCCCCCCACGCGCAGCTTTGGTCCGGATGCCAAGCCCTCGACCGGCGACGGTCGCAGGAAGGGGAAGAAGAGCCGCAAGAATTACGTCGATCAGGACGCGGTGCAGGCGAATATCCTGAAGACCCTGCAGGGCATGAAGGGCGGCGTGCGCGGCAAACGGCGCTCCGATGAGCCGAGCTATCGCGAGCTGATCGCCAGCCGGACCGCCGAGGAAAAGGAGCGCGAAAAGACCCGGATTCGCGTCAACGAGTTCATCTCGGTGGCCGAGCTCGCCGAGACCATGAAGATTCCCGCGACGCAGATCGTGCAGTTCGCGTTCAAGGAGCTGGGGCTCATGGTCACCGTGAACCAACGACTCGACTTCGACCAGATCGAGCTGATCGCGTCGGAATTCGGGTTCCAGGCGGTGCGGGAAGATGAGTATGCCGCCGAGCTGACGACCGCGCCGGTGGAAGACAAAGCCGAGGATCTCGTGGCACGGCCGCCCGTCGTCACCATCATGGGGCACGTCGACCACGGCAAGACCTCGCTGCTCGACTATATCCGGAAGGCCAATGTGGTCGCGGGCGAGGCTGGCGGGATCACCCAGCACATCGGCGCCTACAACGTGTCGCTCCCCGGCGATAAGGAGATCACCTTCCTCGACACGCCGGGCCACGAGGCCTTCACCGCCATGCGCGCCCGCGGTGCGCAGGTCACTGACATCGTCGTGCTGGTCATCGCCGCCGACGACCAGGTCATGCCGCAAACGATCGAGGCCATCAGCCACGCCCGCAACGCCGGCGTGCCGCTGGTGGTGGCGATCAACAAGATCGATCTGCCCACCGCGAACGTACCCAAGGTGAAGCAGGATCTGCTGCAGCAGAACGTCGTGCTCGAGGAGTTCGGCGGCAACGTGCTTTCGGCGCTCATCTCCGCCAAGAAGGGCACCGGCGTCGATGAGCTGCTGGAGAAAATCCTGCTCCAGGCAGAGATCCTCGACCTCAAGGCGAATGCGTCGGGACCGGCCCACGGCACCGTGCTGGAGGCCACGCTCGATCCGGGCAAGGGCCCGCTCGCCACGATCCTGGTGCAACGCGGCACCCTGCGGCAGGGCGACAGCTTCATCTGCGGCAAGTTCTCGGGGCGGGTACGCGCCTTGAGCGACGAGCGCGGCAAGCCGGTCAAGCAGGCCGGTCCCTCCATTCCGGTCCAGGTGCTCGGCTTCGAAGGCGTGCCGGCGGCGGGCGACACGTTCCTGGTCGTCGCGGACGCCAATGAGGCGCGCGAGATCGCCCAGAAGCGGCAGCGGCTGGAGCGCGAGGCGCAGAACCGTCGCGGGGCGCGGGGTGGCACGCTCGAGGACTTCAGCCGCGCGCTCAAGGAAGGCCAGGTCGCCCAGCTCAAGATCATCATCAAGGCCGACCAGGGCGGTCCGGCCGAGGCGCTGGCCGACGCGCTGGCCCAGCTCAGCACGAGCGAGGTCCGGGTCGAGGTGGTGCACCGCGGCGTCGGCGCGATCACCGAGAGCGACGTGCTGCTGGCCAAGGCCTCGGGTGCGATCATCCTCGGCTTCCACGTCCGCCCCGATGCCAATGCACGCACTGCCGCTGAGCGGGAAGGCGTGGACGTGCGCACCTACCGCATCATTTACGAGGCGGTCGAAGACGTGCGCGCCGCGCTGGAAGGCCTGCTCAAGCCCGAAGAGCGCGAAACGGTGCTCGGTGACGCCGAGGTGCTGCAGACCTTCAAGGTCAGCAAAGTGGGCACCATTGCCGGCTGCATCGTGCGCTCCGGCGTCATCCAGCGTACCGCCAAGGTACGCGTGGTGCGCGACGGCACTCTGGTCTATACCGGCGGGATCTCGAGCCTCAAGCGCTTCAAGGACGACGTGAAGGAAGTGCGGGAAGGACTCGAGTGCGGCATCGGGGTCGAGAACTTCAACGACATCAAGGTCGGCGACCGGATCGAAGCCTTCCGGATCGAAGAGGTGAAGCGCACCCTCCAGCCCGCCGCCGGCGCGGTGGGATGAGGCGGGACGACTCGTGCGCGGGGCCTCCCGTCGCCGCCCCGAACAGGTGGCGGAGCTCATCCGCCAGGTCCTGGCCGAGGCGATCACCCGCGAGGTGCGGGATCCGCGAGTAGGGCGGGTTACTCTCACGCGGGTGAGCGTGAGCGGAGACCTCTCCCACGCGAACATTGCCGTCATGGTTCCAGGCGAGGACGAGGAGCGGACCCGCGCGCTGCAGGGCCTGCAGAGCGCGAGCGGCTTTCTGCGGACCCGGATCGCCAAAGCGCTCGCGACCCGGACCATTCCCGAGCTGCATTTCGAGCTCGACCGCGGCCTCGAGCACGCCGCGCGAATCAACGCGGTGCTGGCGGATCTCAAGCGGGAGGCCGGGGACTGACCGGGGCACTGCTGGTCGATAAGCCCGCGGGTCCCACCTCTCACGACGTGGTGGCGCGTGCCCGGCGGCTCTTCCAGCTTCGCGCGATCGGCCACACGGGAACGCTGGATCCCTTTGCGACGGGGTTGCTGATCCTGGTCTTCGGCAGTGCCACGCGCTTGGCGCGCTGGGCCGAGCGACACCGCAAGAGCTATCACGCGGTGATCCGGCTCGGGCTTACGACCAGCACCGATGACAGTACGGGCAAGCTGCTCGTCGAGCAAAACCCTGGGACGTGGCCTGAGCGGGCGGCGGTCAATGCCGCGCTAGAGCGGCTCACCGGCCCGCAGCGGCAACGGCCGCCGGCCTTCTCGGCCAAGCGCGTGAGCGGCGTCAGGAGCCATCGGCTGGCGCGCCGGGGCGAGAATCCTACTCCGGCCCCCGTCGAGGTGATGGTATACCGGCTCGAGCTGCTGGAGTATGAGCCGCCGTTGCTCACGCTCCAGGCGGAGGTTGGTCCGGGCACCTACCTCAGAGCGCTCGGTCGCGACCTCGGCGAGCTGCTCGGAACCGGCGCGCACCTCGCCGGGCTCCGGCGCGAGCGGATCGGGCCCTGGCGGGTCGAGGCCGCGCATCCGTTGGCGGAGCTCACGGGCCGGGAGACCTTAATGCCGGCGCGAGAGCTGGTGAACGAGCTGCCGGCGGTCGAGCTCGCACCGGAAGAGGTGACGCTCGTCGGGCATGGGCGGGATCTCGCGCGGCCCGAACCGACCGCAGGAGAGGCGGCGTTGCTGGACGGCGGGCGGCTGGTTGCCGTTGCCCACGCGGTGCCCTCAGGGTGGCATCCGGCGGTGGTGTTGCGATGAGCGGCGCCGAGCTCGCGCTGCCCGCGGGCAGCGTGGTCACGGTCGGCTCCTTCGACGGCATGCATCGCGGGCATCAGGCGCTGCTGCGCGAGCTGCACGCGCGGGCGGCGCGGCTTGGCGCGGCCCCCGTGGTGGTGACCTTCGAGCCGCACCCGGCGACGGTGATAGCGCCGGCCCGCAGCTGCGCGCGGCTCACCCTGGCCGTCGAGCGGCAGGAGGTCCTGGCCGAGCTCGGCTCGGGCTATCTGCTGGTGTTGCGCTTCGACGCCGCGCTGGCCGGCTTGAGCGCCCAGCAGTTCGTGCAGGAAGTGCTGCTCGGCCGCTGCCGGATGCGGGAGCTGGTGATCGGCGTCAACCACCGCTTCGGCCACGGGGGCGCCGGCGACAGCCTGACCCTGCCTCCGCTCGGGCGGCGGCTGGGATTCGCGGTCAGCGTCGTCGCTCCGGTTGCGGACGAGCAGGGCGAGGTGATCTCCAGCACCCGGATCCGCGCCGCGCTCGCCGCGGGAGAGCTCGCCCGGGTTGCCCAGTGGCTGGGACGCCCGTATCGCTTCACTGCGCGGGTGACACCGGGGGCGGGCAGGGGCCAGACGATCGGGATGCCGACGATCAATCTCGCCGAGCCTCCGCGTGAGAAGGCGCTCCCGCCCGACGGCGTCTACGCCGCGCGGGTGGAGTGGGGTGGTGGGACGGCGGGCGCCATGGTGAATCAGGGCCCGCGACCGACCGTGGGGGATCTCTCGAGATCGATCGAGGCGCACCTCTTCGATTTCTCCGAGAACCTCTACGGCCGGACGGTGCGGCTCGAATGGGTGGAGCGGCTGCGGGACATTCAGCGCTTTCCCTCGCTCGACGCTTTGCGTGCACAGCTGGCTCTGGACCGGGACCGGGCCCTCGAGGCATTGCGCCGTTTCCCGGAGACCTCAACCACGCGCCCCATCGCGGCGCGATGAGCGAACGATGTTCGGAACCCTTCGCAACCGACTGATCCTCATTGCGGTGCTGGTCGTGACCGCGGTCCTTTACCTCTACCCGCGCGAACGCACCATCCGGGAACGCGGGCCCGATGGCGTCATGCGGGATGTCCGCGTCACCGGGGTTCCCATCAAGCTCGGCTTGGATCTCCAGGGTGGGATGCACCTGGCCCTCGAGCTCGATCAGTCGCAAAAGGTCTCGGCCGATCCCAACGCCGATATCCAGCGGGCCATTCAGGTGCTCCGGAAGCGCACCGACGAGTTTGGCGTGAGCGAGCCACTGGTCCAGCAAGTCGGCAAGGACCGGATCGTGGTCGAGCTCGCCGGGATCACCGACCCGGCTCGGGCCAAGGGAGTGGTGCAGAAGAGCGCCTTCCTCGAATTCCGGATCACCGACAAGACGGGAGCGCTCGACAAGGCGCTTCCCAGTATGGACCGCACCCTGCGGAGTCTGGGCCTGGCCGGCCCCGCCGCGCCCGCCAAGCCCTCCGCGGTGCAGCAACTGCTCGGCGGCGATTCGGCCAAGGCCGCGGCCGACTCCGCGATGACCGGGGGCGTGCTCAGCTCGCTGATCCAGCTGGCCGGCGTCGCGGGACTCCAGGGCACGCCCGGCGAATACGCCGTGTCCGAGACCGCCTACCCGCGGGTAGACAGCCTGCTGCATCTCCCCGAGATCCGCGCGCTCTGGCCGCGTAACATCGATTTCATCTGGGCGGGACAGACCACCGCCGCCGGGGTGAACCAGTACCGGCTGCTCTACGCCCTCGACGAGCGGCCGATCATCACGGGGGAAAACCTCGTGGACGCCACCGCGGCCATCGATCCGCTCACCAACGGCCCCATTGTGCGGTTCGAGCTCGACCGCGCGGGAGGACGCAAGTTCGGTGGGGAGACCGCGCGGCACGTCAACGACTTCATGGCCATCGTGCTCGACCGCCGGGTGCAGGGCCGCCCTCCGGTGATCCAGAGCCGCATTGATCGCAGCGGGCAGATTACCCTGGGCAATCGGTCCCTGCAGGAAGCGCAGGACCTCGCGCTGACGCTGCGCGCGGGTGCATTGCCGGTCCCGCTCAAGATCGTGGAAGAGCGCCAGATCGGGGCGTCGCTCGGCCAGGACTCGATTCGGGGCGGCATCACGGCAGGCATCGTCGGGACCGCGTTGGTGATCCTCATCATGCTGGGGTACTACGCCCTGGGCGGTCTGCTGGCCGTCGCGGCCCTGACGTTCTACGTGCTCTTTACGCTCGGTGGGCTGGCCGTGCTCGAGGCCGCGCTCACGCTGCCCGGACTCGCCGGGCTCGTGCTCTCGGTCGGCATCGCGGTCGATGCCAACGTGCTGATCTTCGAGCGCATGCGGGAAGAGCTCGCCCGTGGCAAAACGGTGCGGCTCGCCGTGGACGAAGGTTTCAAGCACGCCATGCCCGCGATCATCGACTCCAACATCGCCACGGTGCTCACCGCGCTCTTTCTCTTCCAGTTCGGTACCGGGCCGGTCAGAGGTTTCGCAACGACGCTGATCCTGGGCATCTTCGCCTCTCTGGTGACCGCGGTGTTCGTCACCCGCACCTTCTACATGATCTGGCTCAAGCGGCGATCCGACGCGACTACGCTCAGTCTGGGTAAGCTGCGGCTCTTCAAGGACGCCAAATACGACTTCATCGCCCTGCGGAAGTATGCCTACGGAGTGACCGCGGCCTTGTTGCTGATCGGCATCGGGTTCCTGGCGGTACAGGGCATCAAATACAGCATCGACTTCACCGGCGGTACTCTGATCCAGATCAAGACAGCTGCCCAGGTGGATGACGCCCGGATTCGGGCGGGCCTCGATGCGGAAGGGTTGCGCGGCTCCGAGATCACGCCCTTCGGCGCCCCTGGCGAATTTGTGGTCCGCGCCCGCGCCGCCAGCGGCGATCCCAACGACACGCAGGCCACGGCGGCGGAGGTGCGCCGCGCACTGGACAAGGTCGTCGGCGCCGGCAAGTACACCGTAATGCGTACCGAAGCGGTGGGACCCAAAGTGGGCGGTGAGCTCCGGCAGCAGGCGCTCTTCGCGATCCTGCTGTCGTTCCTCGCCGTGCTGGCCTATCTGGCCTATCGCTTCGAGTGGCGCTTCGGGCTGGCGGCGATTATCGCGACGGCGCACGATATCGTCACCACCATCGGATTCATCGCCGTGATGCATCTCGAGGTGAGCCTCGTCGTCATCGCCGGTCTGCTCACCATGGTGGGGTATTCGCTCAACGATACCATCATCATCTTCGACCGCGTGCGCGAGGACCTCAAGAAGTATCCCAAGGACAGCTTCGTGCAGGTGCTCAATCGCGCGATCAATGAGACCCTGCCGCGCAGCATCCTGACCCACGGGACCACGATCTCGACCCTGCTGGCGCTGGCGATCTTCGGCGGCGAGGTGATCCGGCCCTTCGCGCTGGTGATGTTCTTCGGCGTGTTCACCGGCACGTTCTCGTCGATCTACATCGCGTCACCGGTGCTGTTGTATATCGAGACCAGGTGGCCGGGAGCGCAGGCGCGCGGCCTGCGCCACGCCGCCGCCACGCCGCTGCCGGCGGGCCGCAAAGCCTAGCGGCCTGCCAGCTCGGTGCTGGTCGACACGCACTGCCATCTTGGCGACGCCGCCTTCGCCGGCGACCGGGACGCGGCGCTGGACCGCGCCGCGGCGGCGGGTGTCGGGCACGTCGTGGTGGTGGGCGAATCGCCGGAGGCCGCCGCGGCAGCTCTCGCGCTGGCTCAAGCGGACCCCAGGGTGTCCGCCACCGCCGGCATTCACCCGCACATCGCCGGACGCTGGGACGCCGCGGTGGCGGCCTGGCTGGAAATTCAGCTGCGGGACACGCGCGTGGTCGCGGCCGGCGAAATGGGCCTCGACTACCACTATGACAACGCCCCGCGCGACCGCCAGCGAGCGGCCTTCGAGGCCCAGCTCGCGCTGGCGGCCCGGGCCGGCAAACCGGCGATCATCCATGCACGGGAAGCGGACGACGACGTGGCGGCTATCCTCGCCAATCAGCCGGACGCGGTGGCCATTCTGCATTCCTTCAGCGGCGCGGATCGCCTGCTTGAGGCCGGCATCGCGCTCGGGCACTTTGTCTCCTTCAGCGGCATGGTGACGTTTCGCAACTGGCAGCGCGACGACGCGATCCGCCGAGTGCCCCGGGATCGCCTGCTGGTGGAAACCGATGCGCCCTACCTGGCGCCGGTACCTTACCGCGGCAAGCGCAATGAGCCCGCGTTCGTCGTCGCGGTGGCTGAGCGACTGGCCGGAGTGCTCGACCTGCCGCCGGAGGAGCTGGCGCGGATGACGACCCAGAACGCGGTGAGGGTGTTTGGACATCGCATAGGGAAGAGTGATTAGGGAAGAGTGTAGAGGGAAAAGCTGTTCTCTCTTCTCGCTTCCCTCTTTCCTCTTCCCTCAACGAGGGAGGTGGCGTTGAGCGGAACCGTCCCCAGCGATATCGAGATCGCCCAGGCAGCCCGACTCCGTCCCATCCTCGATGTTGCGGCTGAAGTAGGCCTTCGCCCCGACGAGCTGCTCACCTACGGTCCGACCAAAGCCAAGATCACCATGGCCGCGATCCGCGCGCGGCCGCCGCGCGGACGCCTGGTATTGGTGACGGGCATCAACCCGACACCGGCCGGCGAGGGCAAATCCACCGTCACGGTGGGGGTGAGCCAGGCGCTGCGACGGCTCGGGAAGCAGGTCATCGTCTGCATCCGCGAGCCCTCGCTCGGCCCGGTGTTCGGCGTCAAAGGCGGTGCGGCGGGGGGTGGTTACGCGCAGGTGATCCCCATGGACGAAATCAACCTGCACTTCACCGGCGACTTCCACGCGATCACCTCCGCGCACAACTTGCTCTCCGCGCTGCTCGACAATCACTTGCATCACGGCAATGCACTCGGCCTGGATGTCCGCCGGATCAGCTGGCCGCGCACCATCGACATGAACGACCGCGCGCTCCGCCAGCTCATCGTCGGGTTGGGCGGCCTCAACGGGGGGCCTTCGCGCGAGGATCGCTTCGTGATCGTACCGGGCAGCGAAATCATGGCGATCCTCTGCCTTGCCTCGGATCTCCAGGATCTCGAGGCCCGGCTGGGCCGGATCATCGTGGGCCTGACCCGGGAAAAGCAGCCCGTCACCGCGGCCGACCTCAAGGCCGCCGGCGCGATGACCCTGCTGCTGCGCGACGCGATCCTGCCCAACCTGGTGCAGACGCTCGAGGGCGGACCCGCCCTGGTGCACGGCGGCCCCTTCGGCAACATCGCGCATGGCTGCAACTCGCTCATGGCCACCAGGCTCGGCCTCGCGCTCGCCGATATCGTGCTGACCGAGGCCGGCTTCGGGGCGGACCTGGGCGCGGAGAAGTTCTTCGACATCAAGTGCCGGCTCGGCGGGCTCAATCCCGAAGCGGCGATCGTGGTCGCCACGGTGCGCGCGCTCAAAATGCATGGCGGCGTGAAGAAGGACTCCCTGGGCAGGCCCGACGTGGTGGCGTTGACCCGCGGCCTGGCCAATCTCGAAGCGCACGTGCGCAACCTGCAGAAGTTTGGCGTGCCGGTTATCGTCGCCCTCAACCGCTTCGTCTCCGACACGGAGGAGGAGCAGGACGCCGTGCTCGCCGCGGCCGCGAGTTGGGGGGTGCGCGCCGCGCTCTCGGACGTCTGGGCTCACGGTGGCGCGGGCGGGGAGGCCGTAGCGCAGGAAGTCCTCGCGGCGCTCGCAGCGAAGGCCGCGCCGTTCACGCCGCTCTACGATACGGCACTCCCCCTCAAGCAGAAGATCGAGCTCATCTGCACCGAGATCTACGGGGCTGCCGGCGTCGACTATCAGGCCGCGGCGGAGCGCTCGATCGCCCAGTGCGAGGCCATGGGGCTCGGCGGCACCCCGGTCTGCATGGCCAAGACCCAGTATTCCTTTACCGACGACCCCAGCAAGCTGGGACGGCCGCGCGGGTTTCGCATCACCATTCGCGACGTATATCCTTCGGCGGGCGCCGGCTTCGTGGTGGCGCTCGCGGGCGACATCATGACCATGCCCGGCCTTTCCAAGACACCCGCCGCGGAGTCGATCCGGGTCCACTCCGACGGCCGCATCGAGGGACTGTTCTAATGGAGCTCGGCTTCGTGGCGACGGATGCGGCACCCAAGGCGATCGGGCCTTACAGTCAGGCCGTGACCTTTGGTGAGCTGATCTACACCGCAGGGCAGATCGCGCTCGATCCGGCCAGCATGCAGATCGTGGAGGGCGGCATCGCCGAGCAGACCGAACGCGTGCTCAGCAACCTCGAGGGTGTACTCAAAGCAGCCGGGTCCGATTTCTCCCGGGTGCTCAAGACCACGGTGTTTCTGCAGAACATGGCGGACTTCACCGCGATGAACGAAGTGTACGCCCGGCGTTTCGGGACCCACCGCCCGGCGCGCAGCACGGTCGCGGCAGCGGGATTGCCGCGGAATGTGCTGGTGGAAATCGAGGTCGTGGCGGTAAAGCGCTAATCCATCGGCTGTGCAATGCGGCAGAGGCCGGGAGGGGCCTGTTCACTGTTCACTGTTTACTGTTCCCTGTTGTTGGGAGTGGATCGGGCCTGGTGGTCCGGCCGGTCTTCAAAACCGCGACGGAGACGCCTTCGGCAGCTCCGGTGGGTTCGATTCCCACACGCTCCCGCCAGCTTTCCTTGCAGGGTCCTCGGGCTGCCGCTGGTGCTCTTGCTCGCCGCCGTCACCGTGAGCGCGCAGGACACCACTCGCGTCGTGGCCCCACCGCCGAGTCCCGTGCAGGCGCCCGATACCCTGCACCTGCTCAAGCCCCTGCCGGCCTTCTTCCACTCGCTCCTGATTCCTGGCTGGGGGCAGGCCAAGCTCGATCGCAAGCTCACCGCCTCGCTGTTTCTCGCCTGGGAAGGGCTGACGCTCGGGATGTCGCTCAAGGCGGCGGGCGAGGTGCGCTACCTCGATAGGATCGCTGCGGACTCGGCTCGGCTCGCCAGCAAGAAGCAGGAGCGCCAGGATTGGCTCATCCTGCTTGCCTTCAATCACCTGTTTGCCGGGCTCGAAGCATTCGTGAGCAGTCACCTGCAGGACTTTCCGGCCGATGTCCGCTTCCGGCCCGCCCCTCGCGGCATCGGGGTCGAGGGAGTCGTGCCTTTCCGCCTCCCGTGAGCCAGTCGCCCATCGGGATTTTCGATTCCGGGCTGGGCGGGCTCACCGTCGCCCACGCGGTTTTCGAGCGGCTCCCCCACGAGTCCACGCTCTACTTCGGCGATACCGCGCGGGTGCCCTATGGACCCAAGTCGCCCGAGACCGTGCAGCGCTACAGCCTGGAGATCATGCATTGGCTGCTGGGCCAGGGGGTCAAGGCGATCGTGGTCGCCTGCAACACCAGCACGGCCCATGCGCTCGACGCCTTGCGCGCGGCCTCGCCGGTTCCGGTGCTGGGTGTGATCGAGCCTGGCGCGCGCGCCGCGGTCGCCGCCTCGGGTGGCCAGCCCATCGGTGTGATCGGGACGGCCGGCACCATCAAGAGCCGGGCCTACGAGCGCGCGATCCAGCAGCTCGCGCCCGACGTCGAGATCGTCTCACGCGCCTGTCCCCTGCTGGTACCCCTGGTGGAGGAGGGCTGGCTCAATCATCCCGCCACCGAGCTCGTCGTCGAGGAATACCTCGCCCCCGTGCGCGGCCGCAACGTCACGACCCTGGTCCTCGGGTGCACCCATTATCCCTTGCTCAAGCCGCTGCTCCAGGAGGTCATCGGCGTCGGGGTACGGCTGATCGACAGCGCAGGAGAAACTGCAAAGACCCTGGAGGAAACGCTGCAGCAACATGGGATCACCGCCGCTCCGGCAGCCGGAGGAGCGACCCATCGCTATTACGTCAGCGACGATCCCGCGCGCTTCCAGCGCGTGGGAGCTGGGTTCCTGGGGCAGCGCGTGAGCGAAGCGGAGGTGGTCAGCCTGGGTACTGCATGAGGGCGACGCTTGCATCGGTGGCGCTGGCATAGCGGTACCCGTCGAGCCACGCGCCGGGATTGAGGTAGCGCCGGTTCGGCAGGAGCTCTTCCGTCACGGCGCGGTGGGTGTGTCCCATCACGAGAAGCGTATTGGGAGCGGCGTGCTGCAGCCGGTCTTCCGCCCAGCGCCGCTGCAGCGCCGCGGCCCGGTCCCGGAGTTGCTCTGCGTGCGCGTTCAGCTCGACCCCTCCGCCCATGCGCGCGCCGAGCCAGAACCCGAGGTCGGCCGGAAGTGCGCGGTAACACGCCGAGGTGAAGGGATGTCCGACGATCCGGTGCTTGAGCGCAAGCCGCCGCGTCGGCTCCGCGATCCCGTCGCCATGCCGCGCCAGCACCTTGCCCCGTCCCAGCGGAAACTCGAGCTCCCCGGCGGAGAACTTGATGCCCAGCTCAGCTTCCCAGAATGATTCGCCCCAGCGATCGCGGTTGCCGCCGGTCATCAGCACCGGAAACCGCCGAGCCAGCGCGGCCAGCCGGGCCAGTACCCGCACGCCGGTCCGGGGAATGGCGCGGCGGTAGCTGAACCAGAAGCCGAAGAGATCGCCGTTGAGCAGCAGGCCGTCGCCCAGCTTGGGGAGCTCATCGAGGAAGCGGAGCAGGGCCTCTTCGACGCTCGCGGGTACCGCACCGAGATGCGCGTCCGCCACCACGATGAGTCGCTGGATCGGCATCGGACGAAAATAGGAGCCCACCAGGGATGGCACCATGACCGAGACCATCGTTCGGGTGAACTACAGCGAGATCGACCAGATGGGCGTCGTCTACCACGCGCGCTATCTCGTCTGGCTCGACGTCGCCCGCTGCGAGTATCTGCGCCGCCAGGGGATGAGCTACGCGGAGCTCGAGCAGCGTGGCCTTCGCCTCGCGGTGAGCGAGCTCCGCATCCGCTACCGCCAGCCCGCGCGCTACGACGAGGTGATCCGGGTGCGCTGCTGGGTGCGCGAAGCGGCGACGCGCCGGGTCAGCTTCGGCTACGCGCTCGATCTCCCGGACCACACCGTGGTGGCGACCGCGGAGGTCTCGCTGCTGGCGCTGGGCGCCGACTTCTCGCTCTCCCGCCTGCCGCCAGACGTGCTCGCGCTGCTGCGCGCGGAGCCGGATCCCCTGCGACTCTTCTGACTGCGGACTGAGCCCGCTACGTTCACTCTCCATGGAGTCCCGCGCCCGCGCCACGTGGCTTTTGGCTCCGCTGCTCGCGGTCGCGTGCGGCGGTGCTGGGCTCGCTCCTCTTCCACTGCCCACAGGGATGGCTCCCGCTACCCTTGCCGAAGCGGCCCGCTGGGCGGATTCGACCCGTCCCGCCGACAACCGGGATCTCCGGTTCCGCTGGAAATTCCAGGACCAGCACGACGCGACCGCGGCTGGCCGCGGCCGCGTTCGGCTCGCACTGCCCGACTCGGTGCGCTTCGACGCCGCGGGGTCGCTGGGTATCGGCAGAGTGGCGGCCTTCGTGGCGGGAGACACCGCGATCTGGGCGGAGCCGGAAAAGGATGTCCAGAAGCTGGTGCCGAACTATCAGCTCTTCTGGGCCATGCTGGGCATCGTTCGGGTTCCTGCGCAAGCGGATGGGGTACGGCGCTTTGCGGACGCCACGCTCACTGCTTGGCAATTCAGCCTGGGCCAGGATACTGTGGAGTACGTTCGCGAACACGGCGCGGTGCCCCGCCTGATCGCCGAAGTGCGGCAGGGCGGGGAACGCCTGGCCCGGGTCGAAACGAAATTCGGTCCCGACGGCTTGCCAACCAGCTCGCGGCTGATCGTCGTTCGACCACCGTCCAAGCTCGAGTTGACCTTTTACCAGAATGTGACGGCTCGCCCTTTTGCGCCGGATACGTGGACTCGCCCTGCTCCTCCTAGTCGCTAGCCTGACGCTGGGAGGATGTTTCTGGAAGTACGGCTTCACGGGTGGAGGATTGCCTTCCGCCGTGAAGACGGTGGCCGTACTGCCCTTCGAGAACCTGACGGCCGAGCCCGTGCTCACCCAGGAGATTACCCGGGCGGTCCGCGAAGCCGTCGAAAGCCGGCTGGGGTTGCGTCCCGCGGGAGAAGATCAGGCCGACGCGGTGGTTCGGGGCACCATTCAGCGCTACGATCCCGATCTGCCGCTCACCTTCACGGGACAGACGCCGAACAACCAGGTCGAGGTCACCAAGCGGATGGTGCAGATTACGGTGAACGTGCGCATCCTCAACCAGCGCGAAGGCAAGGTGCTCTGGGAGAAGAGCGGGCTGGTGGTGCAGGGAGACTACGACCCGAATCGCGAGAAGGAGGCCGGAGGCCGCAAGAAAGCCCTCGATAAGCTCATCACGGACATTGTCGAAGGAGCCCAGTCCCAATGGTGATCCTGCGCTCCCGCCGCGGGGTGAGCACCCTCGGCTGCCTCTTCTCGGCGCTCATCGCGGCGGTGGTGCTGTACTATGCGATCGATGTCGGGCGCGTGTACTGGAAGTATTACAAGCTGAAGGACGAGATGACCACCGCCGCGCGCTTTGCCCAGCATACCCCCGATGAGGACATTCGCCGCCAGCTCGCGGGCGTCGCGCGGGATCTCGAGCTGCCGCCCGAGGCGCAGCGCTTCGTGATCCGGCGAACCCAGGAACCGCCCATCGTCAGCATCCGGACTGAATACCGGGTGACCATCGAGCTCCCCTTTCATAATCGGGTCCTGACGCTCAAGCCGAACGTCACCGTTCGGCAGTAGCAGTGGCGTCTACCAGCTCCAAGCTGCTGAGCCTCGAGGCCGCCCTGGCGTGGCGCCGGGAAGCCGGTTCCCTCGTCTTCACCAACGGAGTGTTCGACCTGCTGCATCCCGGCCACGTCGAGTATCTCGAAGCCGCGCGGGCGCTGGGGGATCGCCTGCTCGTCGCGCTCAATACGGACCGCTCCGCCCGCGGGCTGGCCAAGGGGCCCGGACGGCCCGTGGCCGATGAGCGGGCTCGGGCGCGGGTCGTCGCGGGCCTTGCCGCGGTGGACTGCGTCGTGCTCTTCGATGAGCCCACCCCCCAGGCGCTGATCACCGCCCTGCGTCCCGACGTCCTGGTCAAGGGAGGCGACTACGCCTACAGCGCCATGGTCGGAGCCGATGTCGTGGAGGCCGCGGGCGGCCGCATCGTTATCGTTCCGTTTGTCCCGGGTTATTCCACCACCGCGCTCGTGGAGCATTGCCGTGCCGCGACCTGATGGCCGTTCCGCCGGCGACCTGCGTCCCCTCGCGCTGGAACGCGGCGGCAACCCGTACGCGGAAGGCTCCTGCCTGATCCGCTCGGGCGGCACCCTGGTGCATTGCACCGCGAGCGTCGAGGAAGGCGTCCCTCCGTTCAAAAAGGGCAGCGGCGAGGGCTGGGTGACGGCGGAGTACGCCATGCTTCCCCGCGCCACGGCGGAACGCACCGCGCGCGAGCGGCACGGCCCCGGCGGGCGCAGCCACGAGATCCAGCGCCTGGTGGGGCGCTCCCTGCGCGCGGCGATGCGTACTATGGCGTTCGGGGAATACACCATCCGGATCGATTGCGACGTGCTCCAGGCGGATGGCGGTACCCGGACAGCGGCCATCACTGGTGCTTGCGTCGCGCTGGCGGATGCCAGTACCTGGCTGGCGGAAAAGACCGGCCTGCCGTCCCCTTTCGGAGCGCTGATCGCGGCGGTTTCCGTCGGCGTCGTCGAGGGCGAGGTGTGCCTCGACCTGGCCTACACGGAAGACCGTGATGCCGCAGTAGACGCCAACGTGGTGATGCGCGCTCCGGACCAGTTCGTCGAGGTGCAGGGCACCGGCGAGCACGGCACCTTCTCCCGCGCCGAGCTCGATCGTCTGGTGGATCTCGCGGGGCAGGGCATCACCCGCCTCTTCGCCGCGCAGCGTAAGGCGCTCGGCTGGTGAAGCTGCTCGTTGCGACCCGCAGTCCGGGCAAGCAGCGCGAGATCCGCCGGCTTCTCGCGGGCAGTGACCTCGAGGTCGTGTTTCCCGACGAAGCCGGGGTCCCGCCCGCCCTGGAGGAAACCCGCCTGGAGCTCGCCGACAGCTTCGCCGCCAATGCGCGGGCCAAGGCGGAGTACTTCGCCCGGCAGACGGGCTTGCCGACGGTGGCGGACGACAGCGGCCTCGAGGTCATTTCGCTGGGCGGCGCACCGGGTGTCCGCTCCAAGCGGTGGGCCGGAGTCGAGGGCCCGGAGTCGGTCGTGGATGCGGCCAATAACGCAGAGCTGCTGCGCCGGCTGCGCGGCGCTCCGGAAACGAAGCGGCGGGCTCGCTATCGCTGCGTGCTCGTGCTCTATCGAACCCCCAAGGCATTCCCCGAAACGTACGAGGGCGCCTGCGCCGGGCTCATTCTCGAGGAGCCGCGCGGCAGCGGCGGATTCGGTTACGATCCCCTGTTCTTCAGTGAGGAGCTGGGCAAGACCTTCGCCGAAGCCACTCCGGAGGAGAAAGACGCCGTCAGTCACCGGGGTCGCGCCTTTCTTGCCTTGCGCGCCGCGCTGCAACCCGAGGAGGCGAACGAGTGACCACAGCGATCGTCCCGCCCAATCAGCTTCGCGCGCGTCTGGCCGAGGGGCGCACCGTGGTGGGAACGATGCTGGTGGAGCTGCGCCAGCCCTCGGTGCTGACGCTGCTCGCCCACGCGGGGCTCGACTTCGTGCTGATCGACAACGAGCACGGCCCCTTCTCGGTCGAGACCATTGCCGATCTCAGCCGCGCAGCGCGAGCAGTCGGGGTCACCCCGATCGTTCGGATCCCCGAGCTCACCTACGCCCACGTCACCCAGCCCCTCGACGCCGGCGCCCAGGGCATCATGCTCCCGCGGGTTACCACCCCGGAGCAGGTCGAGCTCTGTGTAGCCTGCATGAAGTACCTGCCGGAAGGCCGCCGCGGCACCGTGTTGGCGCGCGGGCATACCGGATTCCTGGGCGGCCCCGTCGCGGAGACGCTCGCGGCGATGAACCGGGAGACCTTTCTCATCGTGCAGATCGAAACCGGCGAGGCGGTCGCGCGACTGGATGAGCTGCTCGCCGTGCCCGGCGTGGACGCCGCACTCGTCGGCCCCACCGACCTCTCGGTTGCCCTTGGCGTGGCGGGACAATTGGAGCACCCCAAGCTCGTCGAAGCCATCGAGCGGACCATGGCGGCCTGCGCCGCGCATGGCGTTGTCCCGGCCATCCACACCAACGACGTGGCGATGACGGCGGCCTGGGCTCGGCGCGGCATGCAGCTGGTGAGCATCAAC
>DASYTT010000136.1:0-19215 GCA_036002045.1 Gemmatimonadales bacterium | reverse complement strand
GCTGATGTATTTGGTGCCCCAGCCCTTGTCCGCCGACACCTTGGTCAGCGCCGCCGTCAGCGTCGTCTTCCCATGGTCCACGTGCCCGATCGTCCCGACGTTCACGTGCGGCTTGGTCCGCTCAAATTTGGCTTTGGCCATGCGTCGAGTCCTCGGTTTGGCTGCTGGCTACTTCTCTTGAAGCTCGCGAGCGGGATTGAACCGCTGACCTCATCCTTACCAAGGATGCGCTCTACCGACTGAGCTACGCGAGCGACGCCTCGGTGCGACTCAAGCGGGCGACGGGACTCGAACCCGCGACCCTCAGCTTGGAAGGCTGATGCTCTACCAACTGAGCTACACCCGCAAAACGGACGGTGTGGACAGTGAGGTCGGTGGGTCGGACCAGCCGGTCCCCCGTCTCGATCTGCCAGTCGCTTCCCCGTCCTCACCTTCCGTCTGTCCTCACCGTCCACACCGAGATGGTGGGGGTAGGATTCGAACCTACGTAGGGCGAAGCCCGGCAGATTTACAGTCTGCTGCCATTAGCCACTCGGCCACCCCACCGCGTTCGTCACGCGCAGCCGTGGACACGGAACCCCGCTGCTAATGAGCGGGGTTCCGAAACCCGAATGCGCCAACCCTGCGACGTTGGAGCTGACGGAGGGAGTCGAACCCTCAACCTGCGGTTTACAAAACCGCTGCTCTGCCCGTTGAGCTACGTCAGCCAGAAACCCGCAGATTATGACAGACCCACATTTTAGCTGGCTCGGCGGCCCCAGTCAACCGGATCATTCGAGACGCTTCATACGGGCTCGACGAGACTACCCGATCCACGCCCAGGCGGGCTCCAAAACCTGGCCTCAAGCAGCCCCCGAAAATCTCCCGAACTAGCTTTGGCGAGACCTTCTCCCGGCATGGCGGAGCTCGTGGACGGCGAGAATGACGGCGGCAATGACGAGGGGAAGCAGAAAGTAGATCACTCGATAGGCAAAGAGTGCTCCCAACACGGCGGTCACTGGAATGGCAGGGTCCAGCGTTCCGACCACGACTGCCTCGAACACCCCGATGCCCCCCGGGAGCTGCGCCACCAGGCCGGCGATCTGACCCAGCATGAAGACTCCGAGGAACCCCGGGAACCCAAGTGCGTCCGATCCCTGGAGCAGCACGAAGAGAGCGGCGCCCGAGAAGATCCAATCCAGGAGGGACACGCCGAGCCGGGCTGCCGACATGCGCAGGGAGGTCGGCCGCAAGGTGTGTCCGCGGATCCGGAGGATCGGTCCTCCTCGCCAGCTCCAGAGCAAGAATCCCGCGAGCAGGACCAGCGCGATCTCTCCGAGAGGACGAGTGGAATGCAGGGGGAGCCGCAGCAGTCCTGGAATTGCGTCCGGGTCGAACGTGAAGGCCAAACCCGCCGCGGCCAGCAGGCCAATGGCATAAGTGGCGGTGTTGAAGAGCACGAGCTGGGTGGTATCGCGGGGTGACAGCCGGGCCCCGGCGTAGAATCGCGCCCTCACCGCGCCGCCCGTGACAACAGCGAACGGCAGACTATTGGCGAATGCGAAGCCAACGAAGCCTGCCAGCGCCGCCTTGCGAGGCGGCAGCCTGAGGTCCAGTGTTTTGAGGGCAAGAAGATCCTGGCAGCTCAGCGCAGTATAGCCGAGCCCCGTGAACAAGAGGCTCAGCAAGAGGCGCGGCAGCGGCAGCGCGCGTAAGGCGACTCCGACTTCCCGCAGGGAATGCTCGCCGAATTCCTGACGGAGCAACCAAACGGCGCCAGCAAACAGCCCCAGCCCGACCAGCGGCCCCAGCGCTCGCGTGACACGCCTCATCCGCCGGGCCTTCGGCTTCTGGGGCACGGTCTAGCTCAAGAGCGCCGAAACACTTCGATCGTCCCGTCCTTGCGGTCCCGAACCTCCCAACCCCGCGATTGCAGCAGGGCGCGAATGCGGTCGGCTTCGGTGAAGTCCCGCCGGGATTTGGCCTCGAGACGCCTGCCGGCCCACGCGCGCGCCCACTCTTGCTGAGCTTCCGAGTTTTCAGGAGGTTGCTCGGCGAGCGGCTGAGCACCTCCCGAGCGGGAATCCGTCCGGCCGACCGCCTCGACCCGGGGTCGCGTGGTCGCATCCAAGACGGCGTCAGCGGCACGCCAGGCCGCGAGGGCGCTTGGACCGGCCGGCGCGCCCTCATCGAGCAGCCGGTTGCCTACGGAAACGAACTCGAAGAGGGCGGCCACGGCCCGTGGCGCATTCAGGTCTTCATTCAGCGCCGCGGCAAAGTCCCGTCCGAGGGTTTCCGCCGCACGGGCGAACTCCACCGATTCCTCCGCTGCCGAGCTGGCTTCCAACCGGCGCGAGAATTCCCCCAGCCGGCGAGCTCCCTCCCGAGCCGCCGCCAGGGCCTCGTCGGTCAGCTCGAGCTTCTGGCGGTAGTGGGTCTGGAAGATGAGGAGGCGAATCGCCCCGGCATCGACCCCGTCCTGCTGCAAATCCCGGGCGGTGGTGTAGTTCCCGAAGCGCTTCGACATCTTGGTGCCCCTGACGCTCAGGAATTCACCGTGCATCCAGACCCGCGCGAACTCGGGCTGCCCGGTGAACGCGCAGGACTGGGCGATCTCGTCCTCGTGGTGCGGAAAGATCAGGTCGACCGCACCGGTGTGGAGATCGAGGACCTGCGCGTCGAACCTCCGGCCGATGAGCTCCAGTGCCATCGCGGAACATTCGAGGTGCCAGCCCGGGCGGCCGCGTCCAAAGGGCGCATCCCAGGCGGCCCCCGCGGTCTCGTCTTCAGGGCGAGCAGCCTTCCAGAGGACGAAGTCGCGGGCGTTCTCCTTGTCGTATTCGTCGGTCGCGACTCTGCCGCTTGCACCGGCCTTCAGCTGACGCCGGTCGAGCTGGGAAAGCCGGCCGTAGGCCGGAAACTTCGCGATCGAGTAGTAGACCGAGCCGTCCTCCCCACGGTACGCGGTGCCGTTGGCGAGCAGTCCCTCCACCATCCGGATCATGGCCGGGATGAATTCCGTCGCTCGGGGATACTCGGTGGCCGGCCGGATCCGGAGATAGTCCCGATCCTCGAAGAACGCCGTGATGAACGGCGTCACCAGCTCCGTTACCGTCTTGCGCTGTTGACCGGCTTCCTTGATGATGCGGTCGTCCACATCCGTCAGGTTCATGATGTGGTACACGGAAAACCCGCTCGCCTCGAGCCAGCGGCGCAGCAAGTCGGCGAACAGGAAGGTTCGGAAATTCCCGATGTGCGCGTAGTTCCATACCGTGGGCCCGCAGGAGTAGAAGGTCACCCGCGGTGGAGCGAGAGGGGCGAACGGCTCGAGGCGGCGCGTCAGCGTGTTATAGAGGATGAGGGGCATATGGCCGCCAAAGCTAGGCGGGGAATCAGCCCCCGGGTAGCACCTCATGGGCCGGGAGAGGCTCGGAAGTGGTAGGGGGTGTCGAGCTCAGGGGCCGCGGCAAGGAAGAGATCGGAATACCCTCGGCGTCGAGCCGATTCTTGATGCGGCGGCGAAATTCCCGGGCCACCTCCCACTGAGCGCCTGGCGCAGTGCGCAGCATCGTGCGGACCATGACCGCATGCTGACCGAGATCCTCCACGCCGACTTCCGAAGCGCCCTCAAAGCGCAGTCGCCATGCGGGGTCCTCGCGAAACCGGGTGACCTCATCGCGAAATACCTCCAGGGCCCGGTCGAGATCCGCGGCGTAGGCCACGCCGACTTCCACGATCGCACGCGACCAGCTCCGAGTCAGGTTGCTGACCGTGGTGATCTGACCGTTGGGAACTACGTGCAGCACCCCCCGCACGTCGCGCAGCATCACCACGCGTAGAGTCATCTGCTCGACCGTCCCGCTCTTCCCGGCGGCCTCGATCACGTCTCCCAGCGCAAACTGATTCTCCAGCAGGATGAAGAACCCGGCGAGCACATCCTTCACCAGGCTTTGCGAGCCGAAGGAGACCGCGAGCCCCAGAATACCTCCGGCCGCGAGCAGGGGGCCGATGGGCAGGAATTGCGCAGCGGTGAGCAGCACCGCCAGGACCAGGATTACAACCCGACCCACGCTCCGCACGACCGCGGCGAGAGTGTGCCCCCGCTTCTCGGCGGCCGTCAGGGTGGCAGTGTCGTGGTCATCGGCGTGCGCGATGATCCGGCGGGCGATCCGGCGTACCAGCTGGTAGGCGAGCCAGGCTACGATCCAAATGGCAGCGACATTGACCAGCTTTGCGACTACCGCCCCACGACTGGTGCCGAAGAACTCCGCTATACGGGAGAAGATGTCGCTGATGACGGCAAGCTCGAGCACGCGGCGTCCCTTGGGCAACAGGAGCGCGGAAACTAGGCCGGCTGTGAAAGTCCCGTCAACCGGAGCGCGGGCCCTCCACGATGCGGGTGGCCCGCGCCGTTATTCCAAAGCGGAGACACAACGCAAGGACTTCCTCAGGTCCGTGCTCGCAGAGCGGGACTTCGAGTCCGAGCGGAGTGCTGACAAGGCCCGGAAGAGCGGCGCAGAGCTGCGCCAGCGCCGGAGTGGGCGCATCGAGCAAGAAGATCCGCAAGACAGGATAGGCAACCGACACAGCTGCACACTAGCCGGTGCAGCGGGGCAGTACGGCACCAATCGAGCGCGAGCCGGGGCGGTTGAGCGCGGGCCGCTGGGCGTGGAATCAGCTGAGTAGCCAGAACCCCGCTACACCAGCCACCACGAGCACGAACAGACCCGGTAGGACGAGCAGCCGGTAGCGTCCCACTCCGAGGATTGCCGCGAGTCCTGCCTTGAAGGCGCTGTTCACGATCACGCCGAGCACAATGGCCCGCGCTGCGATCGATACCAGATCAGGCGACTCGGCGAGCCGGTTCATCCCGAAGGTCAACGCATCCATGTCGGTCAGGCCGAAGACGGCAGCGGAGGCCAGCACGCCGCTCTCTCCGAACCGGCCCGCCACGGCCTTGAGCAGCACGAGCACCAGCTGGAATCCCACGGCCATGAGGATTGCGGCACGGAGCTGCAGCGGGTTCCTGGGCGGAGGCGGAGGGTTTTCCGGTGTGCGTCCGGTCAGGTGCTTCCTGGCCAGCACGAGGAGCAGCAGTCCCGTTCCCAACACGGGGACCAGCCCGAGCGCTGCCCTCGGGAGCAGGACGGGGTTGAGGATCAGGGTGAGGCCGAGGATTCGAGGCACCAGAACCGTGCACGCCGCCACGGTGCCGATGGCGAGCGCCACCGCGCTGCCCGGCTCGCGCCGGCTCTGTCGCGAGAACGTGAGGGTGACCATGGTAGAGGATACCAGACCGCCGAGCGCCCCCATGGCCTGATAGCCCCGGGTATCGCCCAGGGCGCGCCGCGCGATATAGCCGGCGAAGCTGAGCCCCGAGAAGAGCAGCACCGCCATCCAGAGCGCCCGCGGACGCATGCCGCCCAGTTGGTCGATCGGGCCTTCGGGGAGCAGGGGCAGCACGACGAGCGCGAGGACGGAGAACTGCAAGGCGGCACGCATTTCCTCCTGGCCAATCCGGCTCACAAACTTCCGGATGACATCCTTCTCGCCGAGCATGAGCACGATGACGGCCGCCGCACCGCTGGCAACGCGCAGCGAGCCAAGGCCGGCCAGCAGCCCGATGCCAAGCACGAGGATGGCCGCGGTCTCGGTGGTGCCGTCTATGGCTTGCGCGCCGCGACCGGCCGCGGTGAGGTAGGCACTGACAATGAGAGCGGCTGCCGCGAGCAGCAGCGCCGCCGCGACGACGGGAGCGGCGGAGTCGAGCAGCCATCCGGCGACTCCCCCGATGGTCCCGAGCAGGAAGAAGGTCCGCACCCCGGCAAACCGCGCGTGGGGCCCCGTGGTGTGGCCGGACCATTCGCGCTCCAAGCCAACCGCCATGCCGCAGAGCGCCGCAATCGCCAGGCGGATAACCAGCTCGAGGTCGTTCAGGATCCCGCTCCGTTCAGCTCGGACCGTGAGAATGGCGCCTGGTGCGGCCCGGAGCAAGTCGCGGCGCCGGGAGGGGACGGGCGGGCGGGATTCTTGCTTAGACACCGGGGATCTCGTCCGGACCGCCCTGATGCGTCCGAAAACCAGACGCTGGCTCCTCGTGGTGTCACTCAGCGGCCTCTTTGTCGTGGCGGCCAGCGGCTGGGTCGTCCGGCCCGAACTGCTGCGCGCGCTCCGCGGAGAGCCGAGCGCCGACATCGCCCTAATCGAAAGTGTCCTTGCTGTCATCCGGCAGCACTATGCCGATTCCCTCGGCGAGCGGGACCTGCGGCTCCGCGCAGTGGAGGGAATCCTCCGGAATCTTCCCGACAATTACTCCGCGCTGCTCGCCGACGGCGAGCTCAAGGGTTATCGCGAGCTGCTCGAGGGGACTTCGGGCGACGTGGGTCTCCGGCTGCTGGATGGGCCGCTTGGCCTCAGTGTCGGTGAGGTCCTGCCCGGCTCTCCCGGTGCGCTGCGAGGGATCCGCCCGGGAGATCGGCTGCTGACGATCGAGGATGCGCCGACGCTCGGCTGGTCTTCCTTGCGAGGAGAGCAAGCGCTGGGGGGGGAACCGGGGTCAAGCGTCCGCCTGCGCCTGCGCCATCCCGGTTCAACGGTGGTCGACGTGGTGGTCTTGCGCCGTGAGCGTGCCCAGCGGCTCGCCCCCGAGACGCGAATCCTCGGGCCCGGGGTGGGCTACGTCCGCCTGAGCAACTTGAGCAGAGGGAGCGCCGCTACGGTGAGCGCCACGCTTACTGAGATGGTTCAGCAAGGTGCCGAGGCGGTCGTGCTGGACCTCAGGAACAACCCGGGCGGCCTGTTGGAAGAAGCAACCACCCTGCTGGACCGCTTCCTCGAAGCGGGCTCCACGATCGGTGTTGTGCAGGGACGCGGTGCGGTCCGGGATCGTCGGGTGCTGGCGGAGCAGCGCCAGCGCTGGCCGGGTCTCAAGGTGGTGGTGCTGGTCAACGCCGGCACCGCGAGCGCGGCTGAAATCATCGCGGCAGGGCTCAAAGAAAACCGGCGTGGCATCGTCCTGGGCGAGCATACCTTCGGCAAAGGCACAGTGCAGAGCACCGTGCGGCTCGGTCCCAAGCTCGCGGTGCGGATCAGCACCGCCCGCTGGATCACGCCGGCCGGGAACTCGCTGGATCGCTCCGCGCACGATCGTGGGGGTGTGGAGCCCAACCTGGTGGTCCCTCCCTGGCGACCCCGCCCGGCGGATCTTGCTTTGGCGCACGTCCTAGGGAGCACCGCCGATCCCTTCCGCCAGGTTCTGGAGCAAGCTGTGCTGCGGGGAGAGTGGTCACCCGGCGCGCAGCATGACTCCCTTCCCATTGCGCCCCGCGACTACCGCAAATTGGCCCGCCGGGTCCGCGAGGCGGGCTTTGCGCTCTCCACTCAGCAACTGATCGAGGCGCAAGGCTTGCTGCGCCAGGAATACGCCGTGATCGTCATGGCACCGGGCGCGTTGCGCGCGAAAGCGCGGCTGGCAGAACCTCAACTTCCCGACGTCCAGCTTCTGGCGGCGCTGCGGCTGTTGCAGAAGGAGTCGCCCACGGTGGACGGGATGCGCTAGGCCCGCACTCCGGATTTCTGCGCCGACACGATGGCGTCGAGCAGCGGCGCCGGATCGAAGCGCACTGGATCGGTGCACGGCAGCCCGGTCTCACGCTCGGCGGCCTCGCACGCGGCGCGGGCCGCTGACTCGGTGAGGTCGTAGGTGTTGAGGCAGATGCCCACCACCCGCGTTGGATGCACCGCCGATCCGATCAGCTCATACATCTTGATGTAATCCGAGAGCGGCGGGATGCGCAGCCAGGGCTCGCCGCGATACTCACCGATGTACTCCCGCGACGCCTGATGGCAGAGCAGGAGCGCGTCGGGGCAGCTCCCGTGCAGCAACCCGAGGGTTACCCCGGAGTAGCCGGGATGATTGATGCTGCCCTGCCCTTCGACCAGCAGGATGTCGGCATCCGGCGCCGCTTTGAGCACGAGCTCTTCCGCGGCACCGGCGATGAAATCGGCCACGACGGCGTCCACTGCAATACCCCATCCCTCGATGAAGATGCCCGTCTGCCCCGTGGCGACAAACTTCGTGCGATAGCCGCGCTCTTTGAGTCCGTGTACCAGCTGCAGCTGACCGGTCATCTTGCCGACGTTGCAGTCGGTTCCCACGCTGAGCACCACCAGAGGCTCGACGTGGCGGGCAAGGCCGGCGGCCACGGGCAGGTGGGCCGGGGGGCGGCGCACGTCGTAGATGTGCCGGCCATTTGCCTTCGCCCGCTCGTGGAGCATCGGGTCGTCGGAGAGAAACGTGTGCAGCCCGCTCCAGAGATCACAGCCGGCATCGAGCGCATCGGCCAGCCAGCTGCGCCATTCCTCCGGCAAGCGGCCGCCTGCCGGCGCGATCCCGATGAGCACCGCGGTCGGCTGGCGCCGCAGTCCTTCTTCCATTGACCCGAACACCGGGATGGTCCCGCCGAAGCCGAGCACGTCCTGCACAGTCTTTCCTGCGTTGACCCGATCTACTACGCCGACGACGCGCTCCGGCAGATAGCGAATCACGGAGTTTGCGGTCTTCGAAGTCATCGGCGAAAAATCGCCGTCGGCAAGGATCAGGAATCGGGGCTTCGTCATTGGGAAGCTCCCGGCCCGCGCAACACCCTCCCAGCCCTGGCACCAGTGTGGCGGCCGTGTTCAATGGTCACCTCTCCATTGACCAGGACCCACTCGATCCCGGACGGCGAATCGGTCGGTTTCTCATAGGTCGCGTTGTCCTGCAGCGCGTCGAGGTCGAAGACGGTCACGTCCGCCCAATTTCCTTCCTTGATGAGCCCGCGATTCGGCAGCCGCATCCGCGTGGCAGGCCAGGAAGTCATTTTTCGCACCGCCTCTTCCAGCGTGACCGTTCGCCGCTGCTTCACATATTTCGCAATCACCCGGACGGCGTTGCCGAAGGCGCGGGGATGGGGCAAGCCGAGGTCGTCTCCTCCGCCACTCTGGGCGACCGCACCGGCATCACTGCCGATACTGGTCCAGGGAAAGCGAAGCGCCGTCTCAATATCCGATTCGCCCATCATATGGTAGATCGCCATGACTCGACCGTTTCCCTGCAGCACGAGATCGAAGGCGGCATCCGCAGGGTCCTTCCCCAGCTCGCGTGCGATCTGGGTGAGGGTTTTCCCAACCAAGCGGGCATTCTCCGCATTGCGGGCGTTGGCCAGCACCACACCGTCCCAGCCGCCCGCGGCCTCGATGATGTTCCACCAGCCGGGCGAGCCGGTCGCAATTTCCTGCTTGAGCCGGTCGCGAATGACCGGATCAGCCGGACGAGCCTTCAGCGAGTCCGTGCCGCCTTCGAAGGCCCAGCTCGGAATAACCGCCTCGAGTCCGGTGCCACCCGCGGTATAAACGTACAGGTCCGCGGCCACGTCCACCCCGCGTTCGCGCGCCGAATCCACCACCGCCCGAATGGAGTCCATCAGCACGCCCCAGCCCGGGCGGTAGGCGACCTTGAGATGAAAGACCTCCACCGGGAGGCCGGCCCGCTCGCCGATCGCGATCGCTTCCCGGACGGACTGCACCACTTCTTTGCCCTCGCCCCGAATGTGGCTGGCGTAGATACCGCCGTGAGCGGCGGCGCTCCGCGCGACCTCGACCAGCTCGTCGGTGGTGCTGTAGCTGCTGGGCGGGTAGATCAGCGCCGTCGTCATCCCCATCGCTCCGTGCCGCATCGCGGTATCCATGATCGCCCGCATGCGAGCCAGCTCGCCGGGGGTGGGCGCGCGAGCTGAACGACCGAGCACGGCGACGCGCGCCTGGGTCTCACTGAAGTAGGTTCCGAAGTTGATACTGATCCCCTGGGTTTCGAGCTGTGCGAAATAGCCCGAGATCTCACCGGCTGGCACCGGCGTCCCACCCTCACCACCGATCGCGGTCGTCACACCCATGAGGAGCTTGTTCTCCGCGAGGGGATTACGGCGCAGTACGCCGCCGGACTGGTCCATCATGTCGATCCAGCCGGGGGATACGTACTTGCCGCGCGCATCGAGCTCCACCCGTCCGCGGCCCTCGATCTTGCCGATCTTGCTGAATCTGCCGTCGCGGATGGCGACATCCGCCAGGATCCACGGATTACCGGCCCCGTCCAGCACTCGGCCGCCACGAATCACGACGTCATAGGGTTCGCTGCCGCGAGCCGGCGAACCCGCGAGCGGCGCGGGCGCGCCGCCGGCCCGGGTGGCGGGACCCGCGCACGCCGTGAGCATCCAGGCCGCGGCGAGGACCCCGAAACCCCAGCGCATCAGGGCTTCTTTCTGGACGCCCGGTCGATCGGCGAAGGACGAGAAACCCGGCGGACCGGGTTCTGCTCCAGCAGCTTCAGGGCTTCCTGAACCGCGCGTTCCAGCTGCGGATCGTGCCCCTTGATGACCTCGGCGGCGGTGAATTCCACCTCGATATCGGGTGTCACGCCTTCGTTCTCGACGGCCCAGCGTCCCTCCAGATCATAGAAGGCGAGATCGGGCGCCGTGATACCGCCGCCGTCCAGGGTGGTAGGCACGCCAATCGTGCCGACTAGGCCGCCCCAGGTGCGCGTCCCCACCACGGGTCCCAGCTTGCGTTGCTTGAACATGTAGGGGAGCGCATCACCACCCGAGCCAGCCGATTCATTCACAATCATCACCTTGGGTCCGAAGATCCCGGCAGTGGGAGAGGTAGATACCTTCCCGTCGCGGGTCGCGAAGTATCCCATGAGTTTCCGGTCGATCTCATTCACCAGGTAGTCCGCGATCTGGCCGCCCTGGTTGTAGCGCTCGTCGACGATCGCGCCGTCCTTCTGCTGTTGGGCGAAAAAATAGCGGGTGAAGTAGGTATAGCCGCCTCCAGCCGTATTGGGCAGCCAGACATACGCCAGGCGCCCGCGAGAGAGCGAGTCGACCGTGCGGCGGTTCCGTTCCACCCAGGCGCGGGAGCGGAGCGCCTCTTCGCTCGCGACCGGCACTACCGTCAGCAACCGGGAGCCCTCTACCGAGGGGGTGTGGTTGACTCGAATGATCGTCTGACGGCCCGCCGTCCCCTCAAACGCGCGATACAGGTTCATGGGCGCGGCAAGGGAGACGCCGTTCACTTCGAGGAGATAATCGCCCTCCGCGACCTGGATTCCCGGGGCACTGAGCGGCGCGCGCAACTCTGGATTCCAATTCTCACCGCTATAGATGCGGCGGATCCGGTAGCCCCCGTTCTCGAGGGAGAAGTCCGCGCCCAGCATCCCGACGGAGACCGGGGTTTCGGCCGGCTCGTCGCCTGCACCGATGAGGTACGAATGTCCGACGACCAGCTCCCCACCAATTGTGGCGATGAGGTAGCCAAGATCGCTGCGATGCCCGACGTAGGGCAGCAATGGGGCGTATTTCTCGTAGACGGCCCGCCAGTCCACGCCGTGCATCGTGGCGTCATAGAAGAACTCGCGCTGAATCCGCCAAGTCTCCCGGAAGATCTGCGCCCATTCCGCGCGCGGATCCACCCACATCTCGAGCTGCGCCACGTTCACCGGGCCGTCGCCTACCTTGCCGGCGCGATCGGCCGGCAGGACGCCCCAGCGGCCGCCATCCGCGCCGGGCGCCGAGTACAACAGCTTCTTGCGATCTCCCGACAGCGTGTAGGAACGAATGCCTTCGAGGAACGGCGCCGCCGTGCGCTCCTTGAGCTGGTAGCGCTGCAGCCGGAGCGTCGCCGGCCCTCCGGGGCTCGACATCGGCTCAGTGTAGAAGATCGTGCCCGCGAGGCCCGTGGTGAGATTGGCATAGTCCGCGGAAGGCACACCGAGCGAGAGGATGCGCTGCCCGATGCCAGCAAAATCGATTCGGACGGTAGAGTCGGGCTTGGCTCGCGATTGTGGCGCTGGTCCCGGCTCGTCTCCGAGCTCCGGTAAGAGCGGCGAGGGCTCCTTGGCTGGGAGCACGACGAGATAGATGGACCGGCGCACCGGGCGGTCGACCGAGCTCATCTCCAGCCACCCGGTGCGCGGCCCGTAGTCGGTGCTCGCGAGGAAGTAGAGGTATTTGCCCCCGGCATCGAATGCGGGAGAGATCACGTCGGACATTCCGTCAGTGATCTGATACGCCTTCGCGTCGGCAAAGGAGTAGACAAAGATGGCCCGGAGGTGATTGTCCAGGTTCTTCGAATAGGCGATCCACTTCGAGTCGGGCGACCACACCGGATCCATCTCGCGGCTGGGGTCGTCGTAGGTCTCCGTATCGAGCTTGGTCGTGCGGCCGGTCGCCACCTCAAGCGACCAGAGATTCAGATGGCTGTCCAGGAACGAGAGCTGTTTCCCATCCGGCGACCAGGCGAGCTCGGAGAAGAAAGAAGCGGAAGGGAGCGGCACCGCTTTTGGCTTCACGACCCCGGTGGGCTCGCCCAGCATGAGCTGATACTCACCGCTCGCGTCGGACAACCAGGCCAGCTGCATTCCGTCGGGAGACCAGACCGGATCGCGATCATGGATCGCCGCGCTCTTGGTGACGTTGCGGTAATCCCCCTTCTCGGCGGGCACGGTGAAGATCTCGCCCCGCGCCTCGAACGCCGCGCGAACACCCGTGGGGGATAGCGAAGCGTTCCGGATCATGCCGGCGACCCGCTTGAATTGGGCGCGCGCCCAGGGCAGGTCGCCGGTCACCTCGATATTGAGCCGGCGTGACTGGCCGCTCTTCAGGTCAAACAGATGGACGTAGCCGGCTTGCTCATACACGATGGCGTCGGGGCCCGCCGACGCGTTCATGATGTCGAAGTCGTCATGCTGGGTCAGCTGCTTGAGCTGTTTGGTGTCGACCGCATAGGAGAACAGATTCACGGTGAAATTGCGATCCGAGAGGAAGTACACCGTGTTCCCGATCCACATCGGCTCGGTATCGTTGCTGTCCTTCCAGGGAAGCTTCTCCACGCTGTAGTCGGCCAAATTCATCACCCGGATGGGGTGGGTACGGCCGCCACGGTAATGGCGCCAGCCGCTCACCTCGTACCACTGCGCGGTGAAGGTGGTGGAAATCTCTTCGTAAGCCACCCGGCGGCCGTCCGGAGAGAGCACCCCGGTGAAAGCCCGCGGCATCGGCAGGGGCTCCGCAAGGCCTCCGTCGGCTGCCACGGTGAAGAGGCGGAAATAGGAATGCTGCGGCGCGCTCTGCCGCGGAGAGCCGAAGACGATGCTCTTGCCGTTGGGCGTCCAGCCGCGGACCCGATCGGGACCGGGATGGTAGGTGAGCCGGGTGGCGTCGCCGCCCGCCGCCGGGACGACATAGACATCGGTGTTGCCGGCGATCGTCGCGCTGAACGCGATCCGGGTGCCATCCGGAGAGAAGCGGGGGTCCGTCTCAACCCCGGGCGTGGCGGTAAGGCGGCGGGCCTGCCCACCGGTGCGCGAGACGACCCAGAGGTCGCCCGCGTACTGGAAGGCCAACAGCTCGCGGCTGACCGTTGGATGACGCAAGAGGCGGGTTCCCTGCGCAGGCAAGACCGACGCGAAGGCGAAGGAGGCCAGCAGGCCCGGGCAAAATGCTCGAAGGTTCACCGGGTTTCTCCTCTGGAATTCCGGCGGCACAACGATGTGGGAGCGAGTCAAGGAATCGGACTTCCACTCACGACCGGGAACCGGACGAATGAGGCCGACCCGGGTGTCCGGAAAACCCGTTGCGTGGCAACGCGGAAATCCGCAGCACGGGCCTGGAAGATGTTGGGCACGAAGGTCTGCGGGTTACGGTCGATCAGCGGAAACCAGCTGCTCTGCACCTGCACCTTGATGCGGTGCCCCTTCCGAAACCGATAGTTCTGCGAATGGAGATCGACGACGTACTCCTCGGTCCGGTTCGGCATGACAGCCTCGGGGTGCTCGAAGCTCTTGCGGAAACGCCCGCGCAAGACGTCGTTGGCCACCATCAGCTGATAGCCCCCGAGCTTTGGATCCGGCTCATACCGCTCCGGGTACACATCGATGAGCTTGACCACCCAGTCGGCATCGCTCCCGCTAGTCGCGGCGAACAGGTGAGCCACGATGTCGCCGGCGATGACGAGGTCTTCCTCGAGCGGCTCGGTTTGCCAGGCCGCGACGTCCGGTCGGTCCTGGGCAAAACGCTGGTCATCCACCAGCCAGGTCGACCAGGTCGAGCCGCGGCCGCCATACAGCGGCAGAATCGGGCGGGCTCGATAGGGAACGGGCCGCGCGGGATCGGAGAGGTAGGCGTCGAACCCGCTGTCGCCTTGCTCGCTGGCGGGCGGCCGGAATGCCAGACGGCCCCCGGAATGGAAGTAGAGCTGGCGCGGCGTCACGTTTTCCTTGGGCGGCCAGCTCGCGTGCGAGCGCCAGGTATTCGCGCCGGTCTCGAAGGTGGTGGCTTCCGCCAGCTGCAGCATCCCTTTGTCCTTCAACCAGTAGGCGAACCAGGGAAGTTCGATTTCGCGCCGAAAGTACACCGAGGTGGAGTCTCCAAAATCGACCCACCCCAGCTGCTTCCCGCTGCGTCCGCGCCAGCCACCGTGATTCCAGGGACCTACGACCAAAAAGTTGAGGTGTTTGCTGTCAGTCGGCTCGAGCGTCTCATAAATCTTGAGCGGGCCGTAGAAATCTTCCTGATCCCACCAGCCGGCAACGTTGAGAGTCGGCACCCGCACGCGGTCGAGGTACTGCATGACCGCCTCGCGCTGCCAGAACGCGTCGAAGTTGGGGTGAGCGGCAAAGTTCACCCAGGTCGGGTACTTCCCTTCGGGGAGCCGCTCGGCGACCTGGGAGAGCGGGCCGAGCGAGAGGTACCAGCTGTAGGTGTCGTACTGGTCGAACGTGAAGGGCGAGAATTCCTTGGATCCCTCCATCATCGCGACGTACTCGAAGCCGTAGCTCAGCCGGAACGCGCCGTTGTGGTGGAAGTCATCGCCGAGGAACATCGAGGCTGGGGAGGCCTGGGGCGAGACCGCCTTGAGCGCAGGGTGCGGATCCAGCATGGCCATGACCGTGAGCCACCCCGGATACGACACGCCGAGCATGCCGACCCGGCCGTTGTTCCGGGGGACGTTCTTCAAGAGCCACTCGATCGTGTCGTAGGTGTCGGTGCTCTCGTCGGTCGCCTTGGGATCCGCCTTGTCCCGGGGCGGCCGGAGCATCACGAACGTGCCCTCGGAGCCGAACCGCCCGCGGATGTCCTGAAAGACGAAGCTGAAGCCCTCCTGGGCCAGCTCGGCGTAGGAGGTACTAAAGGTGTTGGCGGAGCCGGCAATGCCGTAAGGCGTCCGGGTGAGAATGAGCGGGAGATCCGTGCTCTGAGCCTTGGGGGTGAAGATCAGGGTGTGGAGCCGCACGCCATCGCGCATCGGGATCTGCACCTCGCGCTGCTCGAACGCCGCCGTCGCCGGATCCTGGGCGACGCCGCTTCCCCACGGGACGAGGGCCCAAGCGACCAGCAGGTGAAGGGTATTGCTCTGCAGGAGAGCGATCGTCTCTTTGGAGCGCACCCGGCGTGATTGGCCGCGCGCCACCACTCGCGGTGGCAGCAGGGTCCCGAGCAGCTGCGGAAGTTTCACCACCTCCCCCGCTCACCCACGCTCGCAATCACTCCGCCCAACCGCTCGGCGGCGTTCCGCCAGTTGATCCGGACGGCTCGCTGCGCCGCGTCCGGCTTGCCGGCACGGATCGCACGCACGATGGCGGTGTGCTCGGCGACCGAGCGGTGGATTTCACTCGCCAGCATGGTGACGTACAGTCGTTCGTAGCGCTGTGCCTGCGGCTTGACCGCATCGTGCAGGGCCAGGAGGCGCGGGCCGGCACCCGCTTTGACATAGCGGCGGTGAAAGCGCTCGTCGAGCTCAACCTGACGGGCGTGGTTCGGTCGCCGGGCCTCGGAGATCCGGCGGAATTGGTCGTTGATGGCTGTCAGCTCCTCGGCGAGCAGCAAGCGCTGGTCCGACGGGAGCTCGGCGGCCCAACGCGCGGCCAGCCCCTCCAGCTCGCCGACGATACTAAAAAGTTCGCGGGCATCCTCGCGGGTCAGCGCGGCAACCGTGGGACGCGACTGGCGCGGCGCCGGAGCGGCCCATATGTAACCTTCCTGCAGCAGTCGCTGGAGCGCTCCCCGCACTGGGGTCCGGCTCATTCCTAGCTTGCTCGCGACGTCCGTCTCGACCACTCGTGTGCCGGGGGCGAGCTGGCCGTGTACGATCAGCTCCCGGAGCTTGCGGTAGACCTGGTCGGGACGCGCCGCAGCGAGGTGCACGCCGACTGCGCTCGGTCCTGCGCCCGGCGATGTTCCCCGGGCAGCGCGCGTCACCGGCGGTCCCCCGTCCAAGCGAGCTCCCGCAAAAAGCGCCCCGGCTTGGCGCCGGTATGCCGTCCGTCGCGCAACATCACACCGATGCGAGGGACTTCGGCGAACATCACGTCCATCGCGGCGGTTTTCGCGTCGGGGGGCGGATTGCTCCATCCTTCCGCATGATCTCGGTGGTGCCTCCCATCGTAATCCCGCTGACCACGCCGCTGTCGCCGTCGAGGAAGGCATCGACGCGCCAAAGGACAGCGCCGCAGGAATTGCATACACTCATGTATCCTATCGACGATACGCGACCGGATAGGCGGACGCAAGCGGAGGACGGCACGTCAGGGGACGCGGGTGGAAGACAAAGGAGATCGTAAGTGGCCCGGGCGATCTGCGCGATGGTCCGTTCCTGCGCATCCGCCGGCGTCCGGCCGGAAGCTACTAATTTGCGCTTCACGGGGGGAAGCAGTAATAATGGTGCCGATAATTGCATGCAATGCAGGATGCATAATAGTGTCCTTGCAGCACCATCCCGCCGGGAGGCCCCGGCTCCGTCCTTCCCGACCCGGGCCTGCGGCCGGGCCGTACGTTCAATGCGGAGTTGTGCTATGACGTACTCCAGGCTCCTCCTTCTCGGTACCAGCTTCCTGGCCTTCGCCGGCTCCCCGGCCGCCGCACAACAGGAAGTCGCCGGGACCATCGTGGTCGCCCGCTCGAACCGTCCCATCGAGGGCGCTTCCGTTGGCGTCGAAGGCAGCACCACCGTCACCCGCACCGATGGCCGGGGCCGCTTCCGGCTCACCAGCCTCTCCGGCGCCCAGGTCACCCTGCGAGTGGCCCATATCGGCTACCGCCCGGTCAGCGAGCTGGTCCAGGTGGGAAATACCAATGTCCGCATCGAGATCCAGGAGCTCGCGGTAAACCTGGGCGAGATCGTGGTGACCGGTACCGCGGGCGGGCAGGAGCGGCGCAGCCTCGGCAACTCCATCAGCACCGTCCGCGCCGCGGACGTCCAGGAGCTGGCACCGGCCCCCGACCTCGCCAGCCTGATCAACGGACGTGCTCCGGGGGTCGTGGTCATTCCGGGCAGCGGGCAGGTGGGTGCCGGCCCCCGGATCCGGATCCGGGGGATGAATAGCTTCTCCCTGAACGATCAGCCGCTGATCTACGTCGACGGGGTGCGGGTGGCGAACGACGTGGCCACCGGTATCGTCGTCCAGGCCTTCGGCTCCGGCATCGTATCCCGGCTCAACGATTTCGATCCCGACATGATCGAGCGGATCGAGATCATCAAGGGCCCGGCCGCCGCCACGCTGTACGGCACCGAGGCGGCGAATGGCGTGATCCAGATCTTCACCAAGCGCGGACAGGCGAGCGACAAGCCCCGGGTCAGCCTCTCGATCCGGCAGGGAACCCAGTGGTTCATGAACGCCGAGGGGCGGCTGCCCCATCCGGTCGCCCGGGTTTGCCCTGCGGGACAGACCACCAACTGTCCCCTGGTGCAGTGGAACGCGGTTCGCCAGGAGGACAGCCTGCTCGCCCTCGGGGAAGTGAAACGTCCGCTGTTCACCAACGGTTACATGATGGGCTACGGGATCAACGTGAGCGGCGGCACCAGCACGGTAAGATACTTCGGCGCTGCGACCTTCGACCGGGACAAGGGTATTGAGCCGACCAACAGCTTTACCCGGTTCTCCACCACCGCCAACATCAACATCACCCCGGGGGGAGCCTGGGATATCGCGGGCTCCCTGGGTTTCGTGAAGAGCAAGCTCGATCAGTCCTTCGAGGCCGGCGCCGGGGGTATCTGGTTCTCCACGCTTTTCGGCGACCCCCGGCTGGTTCTGAACCCCGACGGGACGCTGCACCCGAATCGGGGCTTCCTCTTCGGCCCGCCCGAATACCAATGGGGCTCCCGCCAGCCGACCCAGTTGATCAATCGGTTTACCGCCAGCGTCACCATCAACCACCGCCCATTTCGATGGCTGACGCAACGGGTTACCTTCGGTCAAGACCAAACCGACGAAGGCAGCCAGCAGCTCAACCGCTTCCTTCCGCCGGAGTGGGTGCGATTCAACCCGGGCGTCGCGGCCCTGGGCCTCAAGTTCGACCAGCGGCGGACCCTCTCCTATCTCACCTTTGACTACAATGCCAGCGCACAGGCGAAGCTCAACCGAAGCGTAGGTTCCACGTCCACCTTCGGAGCGCAGTTCTATCGCCGGCGGGAAGACTTGGTTTGGGCCCAGGGCGAGCAGTTCCCCGCGCCGGACCTCGAGACTATCGCCGCGACCGCCATGGTGCGGGGCTTCGACGATTTCATCGAGAACACCACAGTGGGATTCTTCGGCCAGCAGCAGTTCGCCTGGCGCGAGAAACTCTACCTGACCGGAGCCATCCGGGTGGACAACAACAGCGCCTTCGGGGAGGATTTCGACTGGGTCCTCTATCCCAAGGTGGCCGCCAGCTACGTCGTGGCTGAGGGACAGAACGGAACACTCAACGCCTTGAAGCTGCGCGCGGCGTATGGACAATCCGGTCAACAGCCCGCGAGCTTCGCCGCCCTGCGAACCTGGCAGCCGGTAACCGGTGGAGATGCGGGTCCCGCCGTCATTCCGCAGTCGGTGGGGAATCCGGACCTCGCGCCCGAGCGAAGCACCGAGCTGGAGCTGGGGTTTGAGGCCGGGTTCCTCGACGACCGAATCGCCGTCGACTTCACCTTTTACCGGGCCAAGACCCGGGACGCCATCCTGCTCCAGTCGGTGGCTCCCTCCAGCGGATTCCCGGGAACTCGATTCGTGAATCTCGGGGCGATCCGGAACGTCGGGGTGGAAACTCAGCTCGCCGTGACCCCGATCCAGACTCGGACCCTGCACCTGCGAACCGATCTCAGTTTCTCCCACAACACCAACAAGGTCCTCGATCTGGGCCCTGGAGTGGACAGTCTGAGCGCGTTCGGTCC
>DASYTT010000135.1:0-5761 GCA_036002045.1 Gemmatimonadales bacterium | reverse complement strand
GGGAGTCAGTTTTACGTGGAGGGCGGGCTGCACACCCAGTACCCCGCGCTGCCGGTGAGCGCGTTCTGGGATCTGGTGCCGGACCCGATCTTCGGGAAGGTGATCCGCTACAATCAGGACCCGGCGCTCAACTTGCTCAAGTCGGATGGCACCCCCACCGGCCCCGGCCGGATTGCCACCCACGGTGTCGGGCTCAGTCGCCTCGGCCAGCCGAACGCAAGCTGGTGGACCGCGCCGCCGGGAACGCCGTTCGCGGATGGTAAGACGTATACTCCGACGCATGTCTGGGTGCGGCAGTTCTTCCGCGCCGACCCGTTGTGGACCACGCTCGGGCCCGGGGGCAATGGCGACTACAAGACGATGTTCCTGCGCTACTGGAACTCGGCGGCGCGCCACGAGCTGCACGTCGGCATCCAGGAGCGCGGCCTGCTCCACACGGCAGGGAATCCCGGCCTCACGTTGACGGCGAGCGGAACGGGCCCCCTGCACAACGTCCAGAACATCGACCAGCAGTACAACATCCAGGGTTGGCCGGTGGTGGATCTCTGGCCACTGGTTCAAGGCGGCGGCCCCTATCCCAAATCGCCGTACAAGGCCCCCTACGGGCCGGGCAATGGGGAGTGGATCGAGATCGTGCTGCACCACAAGACGATCGGGAACCGGCTCGAGGCCACCGCGTATTGGCGGCAGTACACCGTCGGCGGGGTGGTGAATCCGCAGCCCTGGAAGATCAGCGACAAGTACGAAGTGGCGGATCCGGCGAGCGGGTTGGGCTGGGTCGGGTTGGCGCGCTATGAAATGGGCGTGAACCGCAATGCCGGGTATGCGAATGTCGCGCACATCTACTGGGGGCCCTACGAGGTCGTCGATGGCTCCGTCTACCCGAACCCCTGGAACCTGCCGTAACCGCGCGATTAGCTGGAGGACCGAGCCACCAGGTTCACGACGGAGCGAAACTTCCCGCGCTGGGTGCGGGGAATGGACTCTACCGGCACGATGTCTATCCGCATGGCTGGACCCAGCCGGATCTCGAGCTCCTTGCGGAGGCCGTCGGCATCTCTTGCCGGTAGGACACCCACCGGGACAACCTCGACGCGCACGTGGTCGGGCGCGTCCTGGACGACGCGCGTTTCGTAGATCGATTCGACTTTCTTGAAGATCGGATCGAGGCGGCCCACCAGCCGTCCTTCGGGAGTGACCAGTACATCATCCCTTCGACCCTCGATACTCTGCAGTACCGAAAACGCCCGTCCGCAGGCGCAGGGTCCCTCGCCGGGCACAGCCAAGTCACCGGTAGCGAAGCGGATCAGGGGCATCGTCGGATTTACGAAGCCAGTCACCACGAGCTCTCCCAGCTCACCGGGACGCGCGGTCCGTCCCTCGCAGAGAACCTCTACCACGCCGAATTCCGGGTTAGGGTGGTAGGTCCCCATTTCGCACTGGCTGATGAACGCGGCCATCTCCGCGGCACCGTAGTAATCGAACACGCGGCAACCGAACGCCGCCTCGATCATTCCTCTCACCTCAGTGGTCAGGGTTTCGGAAGAGGTGACCACGGCCCGCGGTCGGATCGCTATCCCCTGGTTCACGAGGAGCCAGCGGGCGATCGGCTCGAGGCTGGACGGGTAACTGTCGATGAGCTCCGGCGCGTACCGGGCCAGCTGCTTTGCGTAGTCGGGGATGGTCTGGGGCGACAGGTGGTAGGATGAAAAGAGCAGTGCATTGCCAGGCCGGTTCGAGCGCCAATAGGGCGGCTGTTGTTGGGTGATCGGGACGATGGGTCGGCCGGCGAAGGTCGCGGTACGCGGACGCTCTCCCAGCCCCGCCCATTCCTGCAGGCGCGAAAAGAAGGCATAGTTTCGCCGCAGTGCCTGCCGGGTGCAGAACACGGTGAGGGGCGAGCCGGTAGTTCCTCCCGTGTGGATCTCGAGCAGGCGCTGGCTGGCCATTCGGGAGTTAACCGCCCCCCTTCCCGCCGCGCGCAGCGTGTCCTTGCAGAGTACCGGCAGCTCAGCGAGACGCTCGAGCTCTGTGGGCGCACGCACGCCTGCCCAGAGGGCTTGATAGAGCGGCGTAGCCTCTGCGGCCTGGCGGATCTGGTTCCAGGAGTCTTGCTGGAGCGCTACGAGAGCGTCGTGGTCCAGCCACTGGGTCCGCCGGAGTCGCTCGAGCTCGCGGGCATGCCCACGTCCATACCGCAAAAGCCGGAGACGGAGGCCATATACGCTCAGGGCAGCCTCTTGCAGCCAAACCGGTGCACTCTCGTAGAGTCGTTCCACCAGTCCCATCAGACGGCTCTGACGCGCCCTGGAGCAGGGGGGGAGAACCGCACGCTCGCGAGGTACCTGCCGAGCACCCTGATCGTCGGTATTCCGCGCCCGAATTCCCGCCAGATTTCGGGGTCCCGGAGGACCCGACGTACCGGCTCGATATGAAAATCCTGGCTGAAGATCCACCCGTCATCGCTGAGCGAGGGAACCACTCCGCGCAGGACCTCGAGGGTTCCCTTACCCAGGTCGCAGTCGATCCACACCGCTCGAACGGGGCGAGGAACGGCAGCCAGCGCGAGCGTATCGGCGAACCAGCCGGGTCGCACGCGACACACCTCCAGAGCTCCAAAACGATCGAGATGATCCCTCAGGCGTTCCTCGCCCGATGCATACTGTCCCCCGAAGTCCCATTCTTTTGCCTGATCCTGCGGAGACAGCACCTCAACTCCCTGGAATGAGTCGTGAATCCAGAGCTCATAGCCGAGCAGCCGACAGACCAAGCTGAACTTGGCCGAGCTGCCACCTTGCCAGCATCCTGCCTCGACCATGACTTCACCGGCGCGAGCGCGACGCTCCGCCAGCGCCCGGGTCACCTGCACGATCTCCGAGGGCAGGTGGGCGTGAAGCACGTTCCAGTCAACGCGGAGGAACTCACCGAAGAGCCGAAGGCGCTCTGGAAGCGTCAGGCCCTTGATGCCGAGGAGGCCGGCATATCCCCAGATGTAATACAGGAGCTTCAGGCGCTGACGGTGCAGCGGGTTGGCGATTCGGGGGACCACCCATGCTTCCCACGTGCGCCGCAAGCGCTCATGGAGACCAAGAGCGGTCACGAGTAGCCCTGGCTGGCTCGAAGCACAGGCACCGCATCGGGTGTCGGCGCTTCGCCACTTCCGCTCCCGAAAATCTCGAACCAGAGATAGGTGTTGGCCAGCTGCCAGAGCACTTCACCATGATCCCTCCCCGCCGTGTGTTCGGCGAGCAGCGACGCCACCGAGCGATGGTCGAGGTATGCAGTCGCGGGGTGGCTCGGATCCCCGAGGCGCGCCAGCAACGAACGAAAGCTTGGCAGCCTGAACCAGTCCGCCAGGGGCACCCCGAATCCGGATTTAGGCGCCTTCAAGACTTCCGGTCCCAGGTGCCGTTTGGCCAATCGACGTACGACGGCCTTGGTCTTAAGTCCCCGCAGTTTATCCCGCGAGGAGAGTCGGAGTCCCCACTCGACCAGGGGGACATCCAGGAACGGCACCCTCCCCTCCAAGCTGGCCGCCATGGTCATACGGTCCATGCGGTCCAAGAGGCAAACGAGATAGGTTCGGAGGTCGTACCGTGTGAGAGTAGCGACGGGATCGCCGGGAACGAAGGCCTGTTCCAAAAGGGCTCGGCGAGACTTCAGCGCGCCATGGACTGGTCCGTCGGTCAGGCGTGCCACGAGATCGGGCTGCAAGATCACCGAATTGAAGAGGGCCGCCTCGGCACCCTCATAAGGGAGCAGCGCCTGGAGTCTCTTCCCCCGGTGACCTCCCAAGGCTCCCGCTGACTTGCGGAGCAGCGAACGGGCTTTCACGGGGGCGCGATCGAGCAAGGCGCTCAACCGCGCGATGTGATAGCGGGGATAGCCGCCAAAGACCTCATCAGCTCCTTCACCGGTCAGGACGACGGTGACCTCTAGCTTCGCGAATTGACTCAGGAGGTAGATGGGAACGGAATTGGGATGGCTCAACGGCTCATCGTGATGCCACACCAAATGCGAGAGGAGTGCCTCGAAATCTCCGGGCTGCAAGGTCAGGTTACGGTGGTCCGTGGAGAATCGTCCGGCGGTTTCCGCTGCCAATGCCGATTCGTCCCAGGCGGGATTCTCGAATCCAACGGAGAAGGTCTTGAGCCGATGCGAGGTATGCCGCATGGCATAGGCAGTTACCAGGCCCGAGTCGAGTCCTCCGCTGCAGAAGGTCCCAAGCGGCACCTCGCTCATCAGCTGGCCTTCGACCGAGCGATCCAATAGCTCGTCAAGCTGCGACGCTGCGCTCGTCAGGGATGAGGTTTCCGAGTCCGCCGGGGGCAGCGACCAGAACGGTGTGAGACGCAGTTCTCCAGCCTCCCACACGGCCGCATGGCCTGGCGGCAACCGATGAATGCCCTCGAAGAAGGTGTTTTCCCCCGCCACATAGCGGAAGAGAAGGTATTCCTGGAGGCTTTCGCGGCGCACTGAGGGAGTCCGACCAAGTGCGGACAGAATCGCCTTGATCTCCGAGGCAAAAAACAGTCCTTCGGGGGTGACGGTGTAATAGAGCGGCTTGATTCCAAAGTGATCGCGCGCCAGGACGATGGTTCCGTTGCGACGATCATGCAGGGCAAAGGCGAACATGCCATTCAGCCGTGGCAAGAAGCCGAGCCCTTCCTCCTCGTACCCATGGACTAGCGCTTCGGTGTCGCTATGGGTTCGGAAACGGTGACCCTTGGCGATCAGCTCCGCGGTAAGACCGAGATAGTTGTACACCTCGCCGTTGTAGGTGATCCAAATCGAGCCGGTCTCGTTGGACAGGGGCTGAGCGCCTCCCGCCACATCGATGATGCTAAGACGCCGGTGCCCGAGACCAACAGGCCCGTCGATCCGAAGCCCATTCCCGTCCGGGCCTCGATGGACGAGCGAGTCTCGCATCCGCTCCAGGCGAGCGGCATCGACCGACCGAGTGGCGTCGCGATAAGCGATCCCGCAGATGCCGCACATCGCAGTTGCTTCCTGTTGAATCGGGGTCAGGGTGAAACAAGTATAAGGCAAGAGTAATGCCTGCAGTTTGCCATGAGTTCTTTGCGCTCGGCAGCACTAGCGCCAATGGGACGAGTTGGGCAAATTGCTGGCCTTCTCTTAGGACGATAGGGTATTGGTGATCGCGACCTCTGGCCGGGGCCTGTCCCGCTTCTGCGTCCTAGCGACTTCCGGTTTGATTACTGCCATCGCATGCCACGGGGGCAACGAGCTTGCAGGCTCGACCCTTCCTCCCTCATCGCCACCACCACTTCAGCCTGGACCATCTGTCATCAACGTGCTGCTGACGCCGGACTCGGTTGCCTTGTCTCCCGTGGGCCTGCAGCAATTCAGCGTCACCGCGCAATACAGCAACGGGACGAGTGCTCCGATCGCCGTCAACTGGTCGGCGACGGGCGGAGCGATATCTGCCGCCGGACTGTATGCCGCCGGCGGGACGGCCGGCTCCTTCCAGGTCGTCGCGAGCGATCCTCTGAGCGGGAAGGCTGATACCAGCAGCGTCAGCATCAGCCTCGCTCTCCCGCCGGGGCAGTACCAGGTGCTGGTGCAGCGGGACTGGAACAGCTATCCCGACAAGGCGGGAGTGGGGAGTCAGTTTTACGTGGAGGGCGGGCTGCACACCCAGTACCCCGCGCTGCCGGTGAGCGCGTTCTGGGATCTGGTGCCGGACCCGATCTTCGGGAAGGTGATCCGCTACAATCAGGACCCGGCGCTCAACTTGCTC
>DASYTT010000134.1:0-5411 GCA_036002045.1 Gemmatimonadales bacterium | reverse complement strand
TTGAGGTAGGCCCGGGTGATGTCGAAGTTGTTGCTGTGATTGGCGGTGTCTTTGAGCTGGTAGGCGAACTGTGCATACGCGACGCCTCCAACGGTCACCGTCGGCGCTTGTCCGGCGAGAGAAACCGACCCAAGCACCACGAGCAACGCCGCCAGTAAACCCCCGCGCACCATTCGCACTTGGCTCCCTCCGGTTAAATGAAAGATCCGACCAGAGGGCAAGAAGCTACGAACGCATCACGCGGGTGTCGCAGCGTCGTAACGATTGCGTAACGACGGGAGGATTTCACCGCTGACCCGCACCGGAAACCAGCAGGCGATGGTCGTTCCTCCACCCAGGGTGCTCTCGGCCCAGACCCGCCCGCCGTGCGCCTCGACCAGATGCTTGACGATGGCGAGGCCGAGCCCGGTGCCGCCTTCGGCCCGGGAGCGGGAGGGATCGGCGCGGTAAAACCGCTCGAAGATCCGGGGCAGATGCTCGCGGGCGATCCCGCTTCCTTCGTCGCGCACACTGATCCGGATCCCCCCCCCGCTGCCCTCCCGGACCGCGGTGGCCCGGATACGGCCACCTTCGCGCGTGTAACGTCGGGCATTGTCGTAGAGATTTGCCAGCACGTGGCCGAGCGCTTCCGGATCGACTTCGAGGCTGTCGGCTTCCGGCGCGACCTCGACCGAGAACTCGTGCCGAATGCCGGAGGCGCCTTCCCCCGCCTGCCAGGCATCGCGAAGCGCCGCCTCCAGCTGCACTCGGCGCGTCACGGGCTTCCAGTATCCCGCTTCAATGCGCGAGAGGTCGAGTTGGTCGTCGACGAGCCCCTGCATCCGGCGGGCATTCTGCAGGATGGTTTCGAGAAATTTCCGGCTGGTCTCCTCGTCGGGATGGTTGCTCAGCAGCGTTTCTGCATAGCCAGAGATCGAGGTGAGCGGTGTCTTGAGCTCGTGGGAGACGTTGGCCACGAAATCGCGCCGGATCGTCTCCAACCGCCGGAGGTCGGTGAGATCATGCAGCACGACGACTGCGCCGCCGCCCGGGAGTGGGCGGGCGCTGAAGAGGCAGGTGCGCCCGTCGAGTTCCACCTCCCGGTCCGGAATGGTCTCGCCGCCCAGCGTAGCGGCGACCGCCTCGCGAGCAGCCTTCTGATGAAAGAGAACCGGTAGCTCCGGCAGCGGCCGGTCGGCGCCGTAGCCCAGCAGGCGGCGGGCGGCCGGGTTTGCCGTTACCACCCTGCCTCGCGCGTCACACGCGATGACGCCTTCCATCATCGCATTCACCAGCGCTTCCGTCTCTGCCTGCTTCCGGCTGAGCGCCTCGAAGCGCACGTCGAGCTCCTCGTGCATCCCGCGCAGCGCGGCCACCATCTCATCCATGTCGGGGATCCCGGAATGCGGGAAGCGCGGCGGCCGCCCCTGGGCGATGGCGCGCGCCGCGTCCGCCGTCTCGGTCAGCGGGCGGGCCACCGAGCGTGCCGCCCACAGGGCCAGCAGCGATCCCAGGAGCACGGCGACCAGTGCGGCCAGCAGGACTGAGCGCTGGGCTCGGCGCACGACCTTATTCACCTCGTCGAGCGACATGGCTACTCGCACCACGCCGGGACCGCCCGGCACCGCCACATAGAGCAAGTCGCTCCCGATCGTGGCGCTGCGCCGCGTCGCGCTCCCGGTTCTCCCCGCGATCGCCTCCGCCACCTCGGGGCGGGCAGCATGATTCTCCACGCCGCCCAGCTCTGCCGGTGGAACATCGGTGTCGGCGCGGACCCTTCCGCTGCGATCGATCAAGCTGATGCGGATTTCTCCCGCAGCGCCGAAGCGCTGGGCGAAGCCCGGCCACTCCAGCGAATCGGCCGGCAAGCCGCCGCGCACCAGGCCGGCCTGCCGGGCCAGGCTCGCCTCCAAGTCGCGCACCAGATCTCCTCGCAGCGAGCGCTCCGCCAGAACCACCAGGATGAGCACCGTCGCCAGAAGGACCAGCACCATGCCGGCGATGAGCCGCTTGGCGAAGCTCATCGCGCCGGGCTCTTGAAGCGGTAGCCGAAGCTGCGCACGGTCTCGACCAGGTCGCCCGCGCGCCCGAGCTTGGCGCGGAGCCGCTGCACGTGCATGTCGACCGTGCGGGTCTGGATGTCGGGCTGCGCATCCCAGACGCTCTCCAGCAGCTGGGCCCGGGTCTGAACCCGGCCGCGCCGCTCTACCAGCGTCAGCAACAGCTTGTACTCCGTCGCGGTGAGCGGAAGCTCCTCGCCGTCGAGCGTCACCCGGTGGGCGCTCCGGTCGATGCTGAGCGGCCCCTCGACGAGGTTCGCTCCCGCCAGCACGGCCGGCGCGGCCAGCCGCCGCAGCACGGCGGCCACCCGCAGCGTCAGCTCCTGGGGAGAGAAGGGCTTGGTGAGGTAATCATCTGCGCCGAGCGAGAGTCCCTTGATCCGATCGGCCTCCTCTCGTCGTGCGGTGAGCAGAATGACGCCGATGTCGCCGGTTTCCTTCCGTTTGCGCAGCTCCCGCAGCACTTCGTAGCCGGAGACACCCGGGAGCATGAGATCGAGGACGACCACCTCGGGGCGCTCCTCCCGCGCCGCCTTGAGGGCGTCCTGCCCGTTGCTGGCAGTGGAGACGCGGTAGCCGGCGCGGGCCAGATGGTAGGCGACCAACGCCGTGATGTCCGGCTCGTCGTCGACCACCAGGATGCGGTGGGTCATGAGCGCTCGGCTCCGCTCTCGACCCCACTGCGCGCGCTCGCCGCAGGGATCTTGCCCCGGCCGTGAGACCGCGCCTTGTCGAGCGCCTGATGCCGCTCGAGGCGCATCGTCTCATCGTGTCCCAGGGCGTCGAGCACTGCCTGGATCAGCCGCCCTGTCGGCCCGCCTTCAGGACGCAGTCGGTACAGCACGAACTGGGCGATGGGTGTGTCGCGCACCAGCCGCGCCTTTTTGAGCACGGTCAGATGCCGGGAGACGGTCGGTTGCGGCAGGTCCAGGATCGCCTGCAGATCCGAAACGAACAGCGGCGCCGCGGCAAGACAGTTGACGATGCGGAGCCGGGTAGGCTCGGCGAGCGTCAGCAACAGCTCGATAGGGGGAATTGGGCTCATATGCGGCGGAACATATATACGGCCAGGCGTATTATCGCAAGCAACAGTTCTGTCACGATTTGCGCTCGGGGCCGCGGACGCGGATTTTACAGGATGCTGCTCTCGGCGCTTCTCCTGACGGCTATTTCCACGGCGGCGGACTCCACGCTGCTCCGCATTCTCAGTATCAACGATTTCCATGGCCGGCTCGATCCGCAGGTCCACGCCTGGTCGGAGGGTCGGCCGATCGGCGGCGCGCCGGCGCTCAAGAGCGCGATGGATAGCGCCGAAGCCCGCTGTCGCTGCCCGACGCTCCGGCTCGACGCCGGCGACGAGATGCAGGGAACGCTGCTGTCCAATCTCTCATTCGGCCGCTCGACGGTCCTGGCCTTTAACCGGATGGGCATCCAGGCGGCCGCGGTGGGCAACCACGATTTCGACTGGTCGGTGGATACCCTGCGTGCCCGGATGCGCGACGCCAGTTACGCCTGGCTGGTGGCGAATCTGGTCGATTCGGTCAGCGGCCGCCGGCCGCACTGGGCCCGCCCGTGGCGGCTGCTCGAAGCGGGTGATTTGCGAGTTGCGGTCATCGGACTCATCACCAGGGAAACCAAAAGCATCGTGCGCGCGGGAAACCTCAAGGGGCTCACCGTCCGCGCGGGCGCGGCTGCGATCGCCGATGTGCTTGCCGAGGTGCGGGAGCAACGACCCGACCTCACCATTCTGGTGGCGCATGCCGGCGCTTCCTGCGATAGCCTGGGCTGCAGCGGGGAGATCGTGGAGCTAGCTCGGGAGCTCGATTCTACCCAAGTCCAGCTCATCGTCTCGGGGCATACCCACACCCGGGTGAACACCCAGGTCAACGGGATCCCGATCGTTCAGGCCCGCAGCTACAGCACGGCGCTGGGGGTCGCCGATCTGGTCCGCCGGGCTGATGGAACCCGATTCTGGCGAACCGAGGTCGAGACCGTCTGGGCCGATCGGGTCACCCCGGACGCTGGGATGGCGAAAGTGCTGGAGCCCTTCCGCGCCAGGGCTGACTCGCTCGCCGCCCGGCGCATCGCCGTGCTGCGGGATTCGCTCAACGTGGTGCAGGAGCGGGAGCTCCCCCTCGGCAACTTGCTCGCCGACGCCTGGCGGCGGATGGCGCGCGCCGATGTTGGCCTGACCAACAACGGCGGGATTCGGGCGAGTCTTCCTGCCGGGCCGGTGAGCTTCGGCAAGCTCTATGAAGTGGTGCCCTTCCAGAATGAGCTGGTGAGCGTGCGGATTCCGGGATCCGTGTTGCGCGAGGTCATCGAGCTTCACCTCAACCGGATCCACGCCAGCATCCACGTTTCCGGCGTGGTCGTACGCTGGAATCCCGCGCGGCCGCGCGGCTCCCGGATTGTGAGCCTGACGCTCGCGAACGGCCGCCCCGTGCGGGATGCCACGCTGTATAGGCTGGGCACGCTCGATTTTCTCTCGACGGGAATCAGCCAGCTGGCGCGGCTCCCCCAGACGGGCACTGGCCTGACGGATGTGGACGCGCTGGCAAAGTATCTCGCCGGCTTGCCGCAGCCTGTTGCTGCGCCGCGCACCCTGCGCTTCGTCCGGGTGGCTCAATGACGGAGCCGATACGGGTCTTCATTGATGACCACCCGGTGTCCGTCTCGCCGGGAACGACCAGCCTCGCCGCGGTCGCGAGGTTCAATCCTTCGCTGGTGGAGCGGATTCAGAGCGGCTCGGCCTACCTCACCGACGGCCGGGGGATCCGCATGGACCCTTTATCGCCCGTGTTCGCCGGCGCCATTCTGCGCGTGGTGGTTAGCGCGCGCCCCCCCGATTCCTCCCGTCCCTCCGTCCCTCCCTTCCTCCGTCCCTCTGACGAGGCCGATGCTCACGCGTGAGCTGCTGGTGCGGCTCCCCAAGGCGGAGCTGCACGTGCACCTCGACGGATCGCTCCGCCCCGAAACCATGCTCGACCTGGCCCGCAAGGCCAAGGTCGAGCTGCCGGCGAGCGATCCGGACGGCTTGCGTCGCTTCATGCTGGTGAGCGACGCGCGCAATCTGGAAGACTACCTCACCCGCTTCGACATCACCGTCGCGCTGTTGCAGACTCCCGAGGCGATTGAGCGGGTGGCGTACGAGATGGTGGAGGACGCCGTCGGGGACAATCTGCGCTATATGGAGGTGCGCTACTGCCCCCACCTCTCCACCCATCGCGGGCTTTCCATGGACGAGGTGGTGGCCGCCGAGTCTCGCGGTCTCCAGCGCGGCCAGCGCGATTTTGGGGTCCGGACCGCCATTATCAATTGTTCCCTGCGCCACTATCCGCCCGACCGCTCGATCGAGATCGCCGAGCTGTC
>DASYTT010000133.1:0-8923 GCA_036002045.1 Gemmatimonadales bacterium | reverse complement strand
GAGGGAAGAGGGAAGAGGGAGACCAAGCCTTCACCTCTTACCTCTCACCTGTCACCTGCCACCTGCCACCTGCCACCTGCCACCTGTCACCTGTCACCTGTCACCTGTCACCTGTCACCTGCCACCTGCCACCTGCCACCTGCCACCTGTCACCTGTCACCTGTCACCTGTCACCTCAGCTGTTGCACCCTGCGCACCGCGCGCAGGTGCTCCGCATAGGTGCGCGAAAAGATGTGGTGGCCGTCCGGACTCGCGACGTAATAAAAATAGGGCACCGATGCCGGGTTACTGACCGCCTCGAGACTCTTGCGGCTGGGTGCGCCGACCGGACCCGGTGGCAAGCCGGGATGCAGGTAGGTGTTGTAGGGCGAGGGGTAGTCGTAGTCTTTCTCGTAGAGCCGGAGTTTCCGCTCTCCGGTTGCCTGCTGGAGCGCGTACTGCACTGTCGCATCCGCCTGGAGTGGCATCCCGCGGCGCAGGCGGTTCCGGAGGACGCCTGCGATCACGGGGCGGTCGCTGTCCGCGCGTGCCTCGCCTTCCACGATGCTCGCGAGAGTGACCAGGCCTTTCCGGTCCAGGCCCTGACCACGGGCTGCGAGATCCCAGGCCGGATTCCAATCCGAACGGAAGGTCGCAGCCATTTCGCGGATCACGACCCCAGCAGGAACGCCGCGCGCAAAGAAATAGGTCTCCGGCCGCAGGAAGCCTTCGAAAGAATCCCCGTCCCCCAGGGGCACCTCGAACTCGCGCAGCAGCGCGCTATCTCGGGCAGCTGCCAGAAAACTGTCGCGCGGAATGCCGAGCCGGCGCTCGGCGGCCTCGGCCATATCGAGGAGGGTGAAGCCTTCCGGCACGGTGAAGCGGGTGAGCGAGGCTCGCCCGCCGGTCAGCGCCTTGAGCGCGGCGATCCCGCCGCTTCCCTTGGAAAGCGAATAGGTGCCGCTGCGCAGTCGGCGGTCATAGCGGCCCACGCGGGCCAGCAGGCGGAACCAGCGAGGCGAGCCGATGATGCCGTGCGCGTGCAGACTATCTGCCGCGGCGCGCAGCGTCGCGCCCGGCGGGATGACGACCAGCTCCTCGGGCGCCCCCGCCGGCGGTCCGCAGGCTGCGAGCGTGAGGAGGAGCAGGAGGCGGAGCCGAATCATGGTGCCGCGTTGCGCCGGGTTTCCAGGAAGTGCTGCAACAGCACCGTCGCCGCCAGGGCGTCGACGTCCTCGCGCCTTCCCCGCGTCGAGCCCTCCTGCTCCTTGATCGCCGCGAGCGCCCGCGCCGTCGTCATGCGCTCGTCGACCAGCTCGACCGGGAGATAGGTCCGGGCACCCAGGAGCCCTGCGAGTTCGCGAGCCTGACTGGCCGACTGTCCCTCTGTCCCTCTGTCCGTCAGCGGGAGCCCTACGACCAAGCCGACTGGACGATGCTCCATGACCAGCGCGAGAAACGCGGGCATGGGAAACCGCTTGCCCGCGCGTCGAGTCAGGGTGGCGAGCGGACTGGCGATGGTCTGGGATTCATCGGAGAGGGCGAGGCCGAAGCGCAGCTCGCCCCAGTCCACCGCGAGGATGCGCCCGACGGCGGGAATGGGGGGGGCCACGAGTGTCCTACTGATTCATCGTGGCGAAGAATTCCTTGTTGGTCTTGGTCCGCTTCATCCGCTCGATGAGGAACTCGAGCGCTTCTACCGGCGGCATGTCGGCCAGGAAGTTGCGCAGCAGGTAGACGCGGTTGAGCTCGTCCTTGTCCATCAAGAGCTCCTCCTTCCGCGTGCTGCTGCGCTGAATGTCGATCGCGGGATAGATGCGCCGATCCGCCAGCCGGCGGTCGAGCACCAGCTCCATGTTACCGGTGCCCTTGAACTCCTCGAAGATCACCTCATCCATTCGCGAGCCGGTGTCGATCAGCGCCGTCGCGATGATGGTGAGGGAGCCGCCGTTGTCGATGTTGCGCGCGGCGCCGAAAAAGCGCTTGGGTTTCTGCAGCGCGTTGGCGTCGACGCCGCCCGACAGAATCTTGCCCGAGTGGGGCACGACCACGTTGTGCGCGCGCGCGAGCCGGGTGATGGAATCGAGCAGGATCACCACGTCCCGGCCGTGCTCCACCAGCCGCTTGGATTTCTCGATCACCATGTCCGCCACCTGGACGTGGCGGTCCGCCGGCTCGTCGAAGGTCGAGGAAATGACCTCCGCCTGGACGTTCTCCTGCATGTCGGTGACTTCCTCGGGCCGCTCGTCGATCAGCAGCACGATGAGGATCACCTCGGGATGGTTCTCCGCGATGGCATTGGCGATCTTCTGCATCAAGATCGTCTTGCCCGCCTTGGGGGGCGATACGATCAGCCCGCGCTGGCCCTTGCCGACCGGCGAGAGCAGGTCCACTACGCGCATGGAGAGATCGCCCTTCTTGCCCTCGAGCCTGAGCTTCTTGTCGGGGTAGCGCGGCCGCAGGTTGTCGAACGCGATCCGGTGCTTGGTCTTCTCGGGCTCCTCGTAGTTGACGCTCTCCACCTTGAGCAGCGCCAGGTAACGCTCACCCTCCTTGGGAGGGCGTACCTGGCCCAGCACCGTGTCTCCCGTGCGCAGATCGAAGCGCTTGATCTGGCTCGGGCTCACATAGATGTCGTCGGGGCCGTAGAGGTAGTTCCAGTCCTGGCTGCGCAGGAAGCCGTAGCCTTCGGGGAGGATCTCCAACACGCCCTCGCCGCGAATGACGGTGTCCGACTCGAGCAGCGACTGCTCGATCCGGAAAATCAGATCCTGCTTGCGCAGGCCTGAGTAGTTGGTGATGTTGAGCTGCTGCGCGAGGGCGTGCAACTCGGCGACGGACTTCTGCTTGAGCTCGGAAATATCCACGGATTTGGAGCCTTCGGGTCAGTGGGAGGGGGCGGGGGCGGTACGGCCCGGTGACCGAGTGGAGTCAGGCTACAGGAGTTCGCTCAGGGATCGGGGTCGGAGAGTATAGAGTCTCACGGTGTGCCGGCACGGCGTTGGTGACGCGCCGATGCGGCGGGACCTGCACAATAGCTGGTCGGTTGGGACGGTCGCATCTTATCGTTTCACAACCCAGACGTCAAGAGGCGTGATGGATCAGCTGATCCCGCTGCTGTCCGCCTGGCGGGTGATGCGGCTCGGGACCCGCGAGGTCGTCGATGCGCTGGTCTTGCCGGAGCATCGAGGCGGGTCCCCCGCGCTCAAGTCCCTCCTCGCCACCTGGCCGGGCCGCTGGTACTGGGGCGACCCGGCCCGCACCCGGCTGATCCTGGTTCGCGCCTTGCCGGGCAGCAAAGCGCCGCGCTGGACTCTGCACGTGCTACTCTTTGCGCTCGCCGTTCTCTTCGCGCTGGCCGCGGGGGCGGCGCTCGCCGGGGTATGGTATCCGCCGAGCGCAGCAGGGCTCCGGGGCGTCTTTATCGGCATCCAGCAATTCTTCTCCGGGTTAGTCCAGGGAGAGTGGCGCCAGGTGATTCAAGGGTGGACCTTCGCGGTGCCCCTGCTGGCCATTCTGCTGGTGCACGAGTCGGGGCACTACTTCGCAGCGCGGCGCTACAACGTCGACGTGTCGCCCCCGTTTTTCCTGCCGATTCCCCCCACGCTCTCCCCGATCGGGACACTGGGTGCATTCATCAGAGTACGGAGCCCGCTGCTGGACCGCCGCCAGCTGCTGGATGTTGGCGCCGCCGGTCCGCTGGCGGGCTTCGTGGTGGCGCTGGGGGTTCTGGTGTGGGGCTACCTCACCTCCCATACGACCGTGGCGATGCCGGCCGGCCTCTCCGCGTCGGGAACCGCCACGACCTGGATCGCGTTCGCCGGCGAGCCGATCGGGCTGGGCGATTCCATCCTGACCCATCTCCTCCGCCAGTGGACCTTCGGGGATGCGACCGCGGTGCACTTGAGCCTGCCCGCTTTTGCCGGGTGGGTCGGGGCCTTCATCACGGGGCTCAACCTGCTGCCGCTGAGCCAGCTCGATGGCGGCCACATCCTCTATGGGCTGCTGGGCCGCCGGCAGCGGCTGGTGGCACTCGCCACCGTGTTCGGCCTGCTGGTGCTGGCCCAGCGGTCGCCCAACTGGTATGTCTGGGTGGCGATGACGTTCCTGATCGGCGGGGGACGCTGGAGCCACCCGTCGGTGGTGGTTCCGGAGCGCCACGTGCCCCGGAGCCGTCGCTGGGTGGGACTGGCCTCGGTGGTGGTGTTCGGGCTGACGTTCGTGCCGATTCCGTTTGCCGTTTAGATCGTCTTCCTTCCCACAGCAGCCACAGATTTCACAGATTACCCAAACGATTTTGAACCAGGGACAGAAACAGGTAGCTGACAATCTGTTTTGCATCGGTGGAATCTGTGGATCCCGTGGGTTCGGACTCGGAGCCTAGGCTGCAAGCGGAGGAGCCAATAGCCAATAGCCAATAGCCCGTAGCCAACAACCGTGTCACCCCCCGGTCCATTTTCCGTCACCCACTCTTGGACCCTGGAAATAAGGAGCGATGACCCCGCCCCTGCGACCTGTTCCACCCCTCGACCACGCGGCGATCGGCAACGGTCGCGTGCTCGCGCTCGTCTCGCCGACCGGAGCGATGGAATGGCTCTGCATGCCACGCTTCGATTCGCCCTCGGTATTCGCCCGGCTGCTCGACGCAGAGCAGGGTGGGGTATTCCGCGTGCTGCACGAGGGGGAGGAGGTGCTGGGCCAGCTCCGCTATCTGCAGAACACCAACGTCGCCGCGACCCGCTTCGAACGGAACGGCGCCGCCTGGGAGGTGGTAGACTTCGCGCCGAGGCTGCCCGGTCCGCTGGGGGCGGATCAGGTTCCCATTGAGATCGTTCGGTTGATTAACCCGCTGGGCGGACAACCCCGGCTCAGCGTAGACCTGGACGTCCGACCGAATTACGCGCGGGAGTGTCCGGAATGGACGCCGAGCACGGATCGTTACGAGCTCAGCAGCCCGACCTTCCGTGCCGATGTCGTCACCAATTTGCCGTTGCCCTATCTCGCGTCGCGCCGGGAATTCATTCTCACGGGCCCGGTGTTCATCTCGCTTCGCTACGGCCGGCGCGAAACGTCCCCCACCCTCGCTTCCATCCAGCACGATCTCGACGTGACGGTGGCGGGGTGGCGCCAATGGGCCAAGACCTGTGCGTTGCCCACCTTCGCGCCGGATGCCGTGCTCCGCTCCGCGCTCTGCCTCAAGCTGCATTCCTACCACGACACTGGCGCGGTGATTGCGGCCGCGACCACCAGCATTCCGGAGGCGATGGGGACGCAGCGGACCTGGGACTATCGCTTCTGCTGGCTGCGCGATGCGGCCTTCAGCGTCGAGGCCTTGCGACGGCTCAGCCACCTGAACGAAGGCGAGCGGCTGCTCCGCTTCGTGCGCGACGTGGTGGAGGCGGGGCCGCTCCAGCCGGTGTATGGCATCGGAGGCGAGCGCGAGCTGGCGGAGATCTCGCTGGCGCACCTCGCGGGGTTTGGAGGGAACGGATACGTGCGCGCGGGGAATGCGGCATCCCTGCAGCTGCAGAACGATTTGCTGGGCGAAATCGTGCTGTGCTTCGAGTCACTGCTCACCGACCCGCGCATCGTGCACGACGATCCGGCGTCGTATTTCCCGCTGCTGCGCAAGCTGGTCGAACGCGCGATCGAAGTCGCGCCGCAACCGGACACCGGCATCTGGGAATTCCGCACCCGGCTCGGCCATCACACCTTTTCCCGCGCGATGTGCTGGGTGGCGATGCACCGCGGGTCGCTGCTGGCGGACCGGCTGGGTTTCGGGGCCGAAGCGCGGCGCTGGGAAGCGATCGCGGAGCATGAGCGCGAGCTGATTCTCCAGCGCGGCTTCAATAGCTCGCTCGGGATGTTCACGCAACAGCTGGACGGGCAATACGCCGACGCTTCCAACCTGCTCTTGCCCACGCTCGGGTTGCTCGATGCGCGCGACCCGCGCTTCGTGAAGACCGTGGAGGCCTACGAGCGCGTCCTCACCGTCAACGGGTTGATGCGGCGTTACAGCAACATCGACGATTTCGGCGGCACGACCAGCGCCTTTTCGGTCTGCGCCTTCTGGCATGCGGAAGCGCTCGCGCTGATGGGGCGGCTGGATGACGCGATCGCACTCTTCAACCGGCTGATGGGATACGCGAACCTGGTCGGTCTCTTCTCGGAGGACATCGACCCCGAGACCGGTGCATTGCTGGGCAATTTTCCCCAGGCCTACACCCACGTCGGCCTGGTGCACGCCGCGACGACCATCGGAGAGCTGGTCGAAGCACGCGACGGCCGCGTCCGGGCCTGGACCTGATGAGCGGGCGCGTCCTGATCGTCTCGAACCGTCTGCCGGTGACGGTGCGCCGGAAAGACGAGCATTTCGAGATCGAGCGCAGTCCGGGCGGCCTCGCGACCGGACTGCGCGGACCACACGAACGGGGTGACGGCTGGTGGCTGGGCTGGCCCGGCATCTCCGGCGAGCTCTCCGACGCCGAGCGAGCCGAGCTCACCGAGCGGCTGGCCAAAGATCGCCTGGCGCCGCTCTTCCTGAGCGCGAGCGAGCTGGCGCGCTACTACGACGGGTTCTGCAACGGATTCATCTGGCCCGTCTTCCATTATCTCACGGGACAGGTGCCGGCCAAGACCGAGGACTGGCCGGTGTACCGCGACGTCAACGAGCGGTTTGCCGACCTGGTCGCGGCGCATTATCGAGAAGGCGACTTGATCTGGGTGCACGACTACCAGCTCATGTTGCTGCCGGGACTGCTGCGGCAGCGCTTGCCACGCGCCCGGATCGGTTTCTTCCTGCACATTCCCTTTCCGGCCTCCGAGGTATTCCGGACCCTGCCGCACCGGGAGGATATCCTGCGAGGCCTGCTCGGCGCGGACCTGATCGGCTTCCACACCACCTCGTACCTCCGCCACTTCGCCGCCGCCCTCCTGTTGCTGCTCGGCCATCCGACCCAGGTCGATCGCGTGTTAGTCGAGGATCGGATCGTGCGGCTCGGCGTTTTCCCCATGGGCGTCGACGCCAAGCGCATCGCCGCGCTCTCGCAGCGGCCGGAGCTGGTGCCGGATGTCGAGGAGATCCGGGCGGGCTCGGAATACACACTCGTCGCCATCGACCGGCTCGATTACACCAAAGGCGTCCCGCGGCGGTTGCTGGCCTTCGAGACCCTGCTGCGGCAACACCCGGAGCTCCGGGGGAAGGTCAAGCTGGTGAATCTGGCGGTCCCCTCCCGTGCCGCCGTCCTGGCCTACCGGCAGTTCCGCCGCGAGGTGAACGCGCTGGTGGGTCGTATCAATGGGGCGTTCGGCACCCCGAGCTGGGTGCCGCTGCACTACATGTTCCGGGCGCTCTCGGAGCGTCGCGTGCTCGCGCTCTACCGCGCGGCGGACGTGATGCTGGTGACGCCGATCCGGGACGGTATGAACCTGGTGGCGAAAGAGTACGTGGCGGCACGAACCGATCTTCGCGGCGTGCTCGTGCTGAGCGAGTACGCCGGCGCATCCGCCGAGCTGGTGGAGGCGGTCATCACGAATCCCTACGACGTCGATCGGGCCGCGGAAGCCTACTACACCGCGCTGACCATGCCGGTGGCGGAGCAAGAGCAGCGCATGCGGGCCCTGCGCGCCCGCGTCATGAGCCATGACGTCCAGCGCTGGGTGGAGGACTTCCTCTCCGCGCTCGGCGCGCAAGTCGCGCCACCCGAGCTCGCCGCGAGCGGGAACGGCTCCGCCCGGGCGGAAGCGATTCTCCCGAAGCTGCTGGCCGCGCGGCGCCTCGTGCTGGTGCTCGATTACGATGGAACCCTGGTGCCGCTCGCCCCCTCGCCCGAACAAGCGATCCCCGACGACGAGCTGCTGGATCTGCTGCGGCGCCTCGCGACTCGCCGGCGCACCGAAGTCCACATTCTGAGCGGACGCACCACGGGCTTCCTCGATAGATGGTTCGGCGAGCTGCCGGTGCACCTGCACGCGGAGCACGGCAGTTTCTCGCGGCGCGCCGGGCGGAATCGCTGGGCACGGCGCGACCATCCCGCGCCGGACTGGCAGGAGGCCGTGCGGCCGATCCTGGCGGACTTTGCGCGGCGCACACCCGGCGCGCTGGTGGAGGTCAAGGAAGCCGGACTGGCCTGGCACTGGCGCGCTGCGGACAATGACATCGGCGACCGCCAGGCCAACGAGCTCGGCATGCATCTCGGCCAGCTGCTCAGCAATCTGCCGCTCGAGCTGCTCTGGGGCGACCGGGTGCTCGAGGTGCGCCCGCACGGAGTGCACAAGGGTCTGGTGGCCGCCGAGCTCGCGGCGGAGCATCTGCCGGAGGGCGTGTTAGTGGCGGCGGGGAACGACCGCACCGACGAGGATCTCTTCGCCTCGCTTCCCAACGAAGCGATCACCATCGCGGTGGGCGATCGTCCCAGCCGCGCGCACTACCGCGTGCACGACGTCTGGATTCTGCGCGATCTTCTCAAGCGGTGCCTCTCGGACAACTAAAGTGCGGCAGTGCGGCAGCGTGGCAGAGAGTTTGAGTGGGCCCGGCGCGATTCGAACGCGCGACCTCTTGCTCCGGAGGCAAGCGCTCTATCCAGCTGAGCTACGGGCCCGGCTCCTTATAGGTAGCAGGTCGTAGGTGGCAGGTTGCAGCCACCTGCTACCTGCAACCTGCCACCTTTCTCTATCGGGGCGCCGGGATTTGAACCCGGGACCTCCTGCTCCCGAAGCAGGCGCGCTACCAGGCTGCGCTACGCCCCGTTCTACGACCTGCCACCTACGACCTGCTACCTGCCAGTCCCACGCGCCCTGAGGGATTCGAACCCCCAACCTTCTGATCCGTAGTCAGATGCTCTATCCAGTTGAGCTACGGGCGCTTGTGCCAAAAGATCGCACCGATGAACCCGGAGGCTCCGTGCGAGGCGCGGGAACCTACTCAAATCGCCTCGCCTGTGCA
>DASYTT010000132.1:0-36443 GCA_036002045.1 Gemmatimonadales bacterium | reverse complement strand
GCCTGGATTGTACAAAACTACAGGGCTCACGTGCTGGCTCTTGCTCCTTTGCGCCCGCGAGGTGTATCGAGCTTTGCGCCTGCCAGCAGAATCAAAGCGGTGGCAGTATACTTGCTAGCGACATCCTCATGTTGGGGTTGTCAAATGCCCAAAAGCGTTGTCATTCAGGAACCCAGCCTGGATAAGCACCTCCTCATGGAATAATGCAAGGATCGGAAATGAGCTCAACGAAGCTAATGAACCTTGCTACGGTAGTACTTGTTGGATGTGCACTGACGGTAACCGGCTTACTCATAAGACGCGAGTTGCGTCCCGCTCCGATCAGAAATGGTGTGACGGCACCGAGAATCCAGAAAGATTGGCAAGACTACGCGGCTAGCGGTCATGTTTTGGGACGTGGTGGTGCACGCGTCACGATCATCGAGTTTGCAGACTTCGAATGTCCAGTATGTCGACGCTTTGCGTCATACGTGGATTCATTACGCTTCCTCGGAAAAGATTTCAAGGTAGTATACCGGCACTTTCCGCTACCTATGCATCGATTCGCCATTCCCGCTGTTCGCGCCAGCGAGTGCGCCGATGAACAGGGACACTTCGAAAAGACGCACGACACGATTTACAAGTATGCGGATTCGCTTGGACTAGTTTCCTGGTGGTGGTTTGCTCACAAGGGTGGCGTCCCTGACTCTGCGCGCTTCGCCCAATGTATGCTGTCGTCGCTGCCCCTGGTCGCACTTGCTCGTGATACCGTCGATGGCAATCGGCTTGGAATACGGGGGACCCCAACGCTTTTTATCGGACCCCTGAGACTTGAGGGCCTTTACCCCTTTGATTCGATAAGGGCCTACATAGACCGTGCGGCTGCGCGCAATCAATGATGTGCCGGGTCCGTTCAGGAACGTCTCACGGGTCCGATCAAATAGCGCGACCAAGGTCTTCGCAGCAACGTGTCCATCCTAAGTGGTTCAAACCGTCAGACTCACCGCTCAACTCAGGGGATCCGGATCTCATGACAGTCAAGTCAGGAGGTGCTAGGTCCCTTTGAGCTATTGCGATCGTCGTAGGGGTGTGTGGATGAGCTAGCCGACGTTCCCTGGCGCAACGCCCTATAAGATCTCATAGGCGTGCTTGCGAGTTTCTTCGCAGTATGATACTGTTTACGAGAGAGCGCAGTTGACCTCCTTCCACAATCGAGTCACAATGACTACGCAAGGTAGGATCGCGGCTCTGTCGGCCTACGTTATGCTCGTAGGCGGCATGTTGATTTCACCTCCACGCGCTTCCGCGGGTCCTGCGGAGACTAGTTCCTACGAATGCTATTTTACTTTGGAGCAGTGCACTACGGCCGGACAGACTACCTATTGTCCGGATCCGTCGGTCTGGCAATGTAACTGGGGCCCAATGACCCCGTGCTATCCAGACTACTATACCGGGGGTTGTTATTACCTGGAAGAGTAGCGCAGCTGTCAACGGCGGTTGAAAAGGCCCGAGCCTAGGGGGCGAGCCTAGGCGACCGGGCCTCCTGCTGGCAGCGGTGGCGGGTTGTGGCAGACGAAGGGGTGAAGCTGAGCAGGCGTTGCAGATCGGCGTGGTGCCGCATCCGCTAGCTGTTCCCGCGGATGTTCGTGATGTGGCAATGGTGCAGAAGCCGCTCGACTCAGCATGCTCGCCATGAGGTCGCCGCCGAAGACCTCGCCCACTCATCGAAACGTTGTTTGCTGATGAGGACTGTGGCCGTGTGCTCGTAGCGCCCGCCTGCACCGAGTCGTCAGTCCGGGGTCGTCAATGTGCCATGTCCGAGGGTGGATACACGCCGCCAACCGCGGTCGTCTACCTCGACGGCGTCAAGTCGGGAGATCCCGATGTCCTGAGGGGAATCCGTACCAAGGACGTAGCAGAGGTCCGCTACCTGAACCCCAACAAGGCCGCCTCGGAGTATGGCCTCAACCACGAAGGCGGCGCGATCCAGGTTTCTCTCTTCAAGGCGGTTAAGCCCTAGAGCGCTAGCGCCGAACCCTGATCTTGATCGCCCCCGGCGGCAGCCGCCGCTGCGCGGCGGTGTCGGCCAGCGCGCGCAGCTCGCCGAAGAGCTGGGGTAGAATCCGCGCGCTAGCGCGGAATCGGCCTCCTGCCCCGCTTTCGTATACTCGCCCAGGGTGAGATAGCCGAGCACGAGATAATGCCGGGTTTCCTCGATGTCCGGGGCAAGCTCCAGACTCCCTCGCAACTCTTTCACAGCCCGTTCGTTTTCTTCCGTCGCGAAATAGCGTTGGGCCAGGTCGTTGCGGACCCGCCAGGCAAGTCGCGCCGGAGCGAGCGCCACCGCTCGTTGATAGGCCTCGAGCGCCGGAGCCCGCTGTCCCAGCTCGAAGAGCGCGGTGCCGTAGGAGAGCTGAGTCCGCCAGCTTCGCGGGGCGTCTTCGGCGCTCCGGATCCGTAGCGTCGTCTCGTCCCGCCAGACTCTTTGCCGCTCCGCGCTGCGCAGCACCCCCGCCAGCGCCAGAATGGCAACCAGCGACCAAGCGCCGATCGCCACCGGCCGGCGATCGGGCAACCGGAAGAAATCTTTTTGCACCAGCGGAGCCAGCAGCCCGCCGAGCGCGAGCAGCAAGCCGATGCTCGGCAGAAGCAAGGTCCGCTCAGCCAGCAGAATCCCGGTCGGGATCAGCACGTTGCTCACCGGCAGGAGCGCGATCGCCGCCCAGACAATTCCGAACGAGAAGACCGGAGCGCGCCGCCGCAGGAACCAGGCGGTCGCGGCGCCAGCGAGCAGGAGAACGAGGCCTGCCGCCTCGCCGGTTCCGAAGCCGGTGGATGCCACGAGCTCTTGGGGAGAGTAGTCCGCCTGTAGATGGGCCGGCCAGAGCAACAGACGGGCCCATTCGGGAACTACCCGGAGCATGGTGAGCGCGCGGTCCCCTGCCGAGAGTCCGCTCAATGCATCGGCCGTAAACGTCCCCGAGAAATGCCCCGGGAATACCGCGGCCCGCGCCAATAACACCAGAGCGCCAATTCCAGCCAGCAACGCATATCCCGGCGCAAGCCGGCGCAGCCGGTCGCGGGTGTTTCCCTCGAGCAGCGTAAGCTCTGCCGCCAGCAGCAGCGCCGGCAGTACCAACCCCGCTTCTTTGAGCAGGCAGGCTGCCAGATACAGCCCTCCGAGCAGCATCCAGTCGCGACTGCTCAACCAGCCGCTGCCCTGCCCCTTTCTCCGACGCGCGAAGTAGCGGGTCACCGCAAGCGTTGCCAGGAGCCCAACCAGGAGCTCGTTCTGGCCGACGCCAAGCGCCACGGCCTCGACATGCACCGGGTGCGACGCGAAGAGCAACGCCACGCCAAGCACGAGGGGCAGCGGGAGGAGTTTCCTGCCGAGTCTGAATACTCCGAGAGCAGCGCCGGCATAGAGCAGGTAACTGACGATTCGGAAGAGCAGAGGGCTCCCTCCGCTCAGCGCCCATTCTACCGCGAGCAGCAGCGCAGTCAGCGGGCGGTACAGGTCTTCCGAATAGGGAGGTGGCCAGAACGGTGAGCTGAGAATTTCGCGCCAGTTGGCGAGCTCGTGGATCCGGACATTCTGCGCGATCAGGATGAGATCGTCCTGCACAAACTGATTCCGGATTCCCGCCACGGAGGCCGCCAAGGCCGCTCCGGCGAGAACCAGCGGTCAGACCCAGTTCCGTCTCAGTGCTTCACCGGTTTCGGCGTTTTGGTTTCCGGCCGGGCTTCTGGTGGTCCTTGCCGGACGCGCTTCGCTCTGCGGTCCCCGCTGCTCCCGCCAGGGCGGGAGCTGGCGCGGGCGATAGGTGAGCGAACAGCTCCTTGCGGACTTCGGGATTGCGGAGCTTCCAGATCACCCCGTCCGTGAAATAGTGATGGATGTTGATGAAGTAGAGCACCAGGGCCGCCGCGGCCTTGTTCGGCGTCACGTCGAGAAAGTTGGCGACCAGACCCATGGCGGGACCCGGTACCGCCAGGATGACGAGGAAAGCCGCCAGCAGCAGCCCTCCGGTGTACACCGCCATGTGTAACGCCCTTCGGGCTACCGCGTTCCGGGCGGCACGATTGAGCTCCACGCGCGCCGGGAACTCCAGGTACTGCACTGCGTGGGCCAGCTGCACCAGGAAGAAGGCCGGCACGCCCCACCGCGCCACCGCGCCATACCAGACGAAGATGGCCAGCCACGCCACCAGCGCCCTGAGCGGCGGGAACCGGCCGATGCGGATCCGCATCCGCAACAGCCCGATTCCGCCCAGCGGAAAGGCGAGAATCGCGGCATAGGATACCAACTGATAGAGCGAGGCGGCGAGCTGAGCCAGCGAGACCAGCTCGGTCTGCGAGAGCCAGAAGTTCAGGAACCAGCTTACGTGCCACGCCAGCAGGATCCGGAGGCTCGCCCGGATCAGCATTCGCTCGGTCGGCTCGAAGCGAATGCCCTCGAGGTGGGAGTACGACGCCATCATCCCCCAGACCTGGCCGGTGTAGTGCCAGGCGAGATAGGCGCTCCCGACCACGAAAAACAGTAGAATGAGCGGCTCCGACAGCGGCGCCACCAGCAGCGCGATCGCAATGAACCCGAGCATGATCAACGGGACCCAGATCGCCGCCCATTGGTGCCGCCGGATCATCTCCCGGTCGCGGTAGATGATCCGATACGACGCCATGAAGTGCGAGTAGTTGACCAGGGCCTGCGCCCAGAGGAGCCCGGAGATGCTGACAAAGGCGATATCCCCCCGGCCGGAGAGCAACAGGGGGACCAGCACGATGATCGACAGCCCGCCTACGCAGAGGAAGTCGAGAATCGGCGAAAGGATTGCGGGGGGGCGAGGCTTTGCGGCCTCCGCCAAAGACCCGGGGCGGGACGGGACAACCTCCGCCGATGTACCGGCCATGGCTTTAAGAAACGTAGCGCGACCTGGCTTGGCAAGCCAACCGGCTCGGGCGCCTTAACTCCTTGTATACCAAAGTGATGTGCGATAAGGTTCGGCATTCTCCCACAATCTGAGGACGCTATGGGCACCATCGTATTGGGCGTGGTGATCCTGTTGGTGGCAGTCGTGGTTCGTTCGGCGGGAGCCGGGCTCAGGAATGCCGGCGGAAAGGCCTCGGGCGCGCTGGTGCAGCTGGTGAGCCTGGGGCTTCTGGTCATCGGTCTGCTCATCCTGGTCAGCTCGACGATCAAGGTGATCGACGCGGGGCAGGTCGGCGTACAGCATGCCTTCGGCAAGGTCAGTCCGCAGCCGTTGCTCTCGGGCGTCCGCTTTGTACCGCCCTGGTCTTCGGTGGAGCGCTACTCGACCCGCGAGGAGCAATGGCCTGCGCAGCGCGAGGGCGTGGAGACCATGGACGCCCTCTCCAACGAGCAGATGAGCATGAAGGTCGACGCCGCCGTACGCTGGCAGATCGACCCAATGCAGGCTCCCAAGATCTTCACCGAGATCGGGACTGAGGAGCAAATCAAGAACGTGGTAGTGAATGCCATCCGCAAAGGCGTCCGCGACGGCATGGTGCAGTTCTCCATCAACGACATCTCCAAACGCAACGCGATCGCCAACGCGATGGAGTTCCAGGTCGACAGCGCTCTGCTCACTCGCCCGAGGGCGGGCGGCGAGCCGTTCCGGATCGCAAAGATCACGGCCTTTTACCTGCGGAATCTCGAGCCGCCCGCCCAGGTGGTGGCCGCGATCAACAACAAAATCGCCGCGGACCAGCAGATCGAAACGGAGAAGCACAAGGTCGAGGTGGCGCGGCTGCAGTCCGATCAGCAGCGCTTTCTCAACCAGACCCTGACCGCCGAAGCGCTGATGAAACAGTACCTCGAGGTGCTGCATGACATGCGCGCTTCGAACAATCTGGTGGTGCTGGTTCCGACGGAGGGGGGCGTGCCCTTGCTCGATCTCGCCGCGCTGCGGCGCAATCTGCCACGGGGTCAGTAGCGGGCTGCCCCCGCGCACCTGTGCGGCTCGCCCCGGACCTGTCGTCAACCCAGATGTTCGAGGGGAGACCACCTGAGGAGGCCACCATGGGTGTCTGCGCAAGCTGCGGCAACGACTACGACAAGAGCTTTGAGGTCTCGCTGGCAGGACAGACTTACACGTTCGACAGCTTCGAGTGCGCGATCCATCTGCTGGCGCCGACCTGCTCGCATTGCGGCTGCCGGATCATCGGGCACGGGACCGAGGCGGACAACATGTTCTTCTGCTGTGCCCACTGCGCCGCGGACTACGGGATGGCGGGGCTGCGCGACCGGATCTAAGGGCGTTGCAGGTCTCGTCAGGACCTTCGGCGTGCCCGCCAGAGTCCGACTGTGCCATACAGGACCAGGCCGAGGGCCAGGAACAGCACTCCGGAGGGCACGCCGGCCTCGATGACGCGGACGCCGCAGAGGCCCGTAAGGATGCAATCGCCGGGAGTGAATGGCATGCCGTAAGGTAAGGGGTGAGAGGTGAGAAGTGAGAGGTGAGAAGGGGGCAGGGTGGCCCTCTTACCTCTCACCGCAGTCTCCCCTCTCACCGTGGTAGTACGGACAGGGTGGGATTCGAACCCACGATACCCTTGCGGGTATACCGGTTTTCGAGACCGGCTCCTTCAGCCACTCGGACACCTGTCCAAAGGCGGGAAGTGCGGCGGTGCGGCTGACCGGCAGACCCCGCTCACCTCCGCCGCACTGCCGCACTGCCGAACTGCCTAAACTTACGAGGTTCCCAGATGCCCACCAAGCGCTCCACCCGCCGTCCCCCACGCGAGCCGCAGCCCCCGTTTCCCGAGCAGCACCAGGAAAAGCCCGGCATTGAAGCCCGCATGAAGCCGCGGCCGCGCTACCAGGCCCCGGCGTATCGAGGAGCCGGCAAGCTGGCCGGCAAGGTGGCGCTCATTACGGGTGGCGACTCGGGGATCGGTCGCGCGGTCGCCGTATTGTTTGCGCGCGAAGGAGCCGACGTCGCCATTCTCTTTCTGCCCGAGGAGCGGCAGGACGCCGAGGAGACGGCCCGGGCGGTGCAGGCGGAAGGCCGCCGCTGCCTGTTGCTGGACACCGACATAACCCGGGCCGAGAACTGCCGGCAGAGCGTCGAGGCCACGCTGCGGGAGTTCGGGAGGCTCGACATCCTGGTGAACAACGCGGCCTACCAGCAGCACCAGAAATCGCTCGAGGACATCAGCGATGAGCAGTGGGAGCAAACCTTCCGCACTAATGTCTACGGGTACTTCGCGATGGCCCGCGCTGCACTCCCCCACCTCAAGCCGGGCAGCGCCATCGTGAATTGCGGCTCGATCACCGGGCTCGAGGGCAGCAAGGAGTTGCTCGATTACTCCGCCACCAAAGGCGCGATTCACGCCTTTACCAAGGCGCTGGCCCAGAACCTGGTCGAGCGGGGCATCCGGGTGAACTGCGTCTCGCCGGGTCCGGTGTGGACGCCGCTCAATGTCGCGGACAAACCGGCCGCCGAGGCCGCCCGCCACGGCGCCCACACGCCGATGCAGCGGCCGGCACAGCCGGAGGAGGTTGCCCCGGCGTTCGTGTTCTTCGCCTCGGAAGCCGATTCGGGCTATATCACCGGTGAGGTGCTGACACTCCTGGGGGGAGAAACCACCGCCGGCTGATCAGGCCTCGAGTGCGGCAGTGAGCGAGCGCGTCAGCCGTTGCCGCGCCTTGAGCAGCGAAGCCCAGGGATCGGGCTTGCGGCGCCGGGCAAGCGCCACGGCGCCCCGCAGCAGAAACTGATCACCGCTCTTCAGGCGGTCGAGCTCCTCCCACCCTATCGGCATCGAGATGGGAGCTCCCTCGCGAGCGCGGGTGGACCAGGGCGCGATCGCGGTCGCACCTCGGGTGTTTCTGAGCCAGTCGATAAAAATGCGGCCCTGGCGCGCCGCTTTGCTGGCGGTCGCGAGGTAGCGCGCCGGATCTTCCCGGGCGATCCGATAGGCCACCGCCCGGGCAAACCCCGACACCTCCTCCCAGGAGGAACGTCGCTCGATGGGCACCACGACGTGGAGGCCCTTCCCCCCGGTCGTCTTGATCCAGCTCTCGAGCCCGAGCGTCTCCAGCATCCCCTTGAGCAGCTTGGCCGCCTCGCGCACTCGGCCCCAGGATACCCCGGGAGCGGGATCGACGTCGAAGACGATCCGGTCCGGTGACTCGAGCTGATCAGCCCGCGCACCCCACAAATGGAATTCCAGCACTCCGTACTGGACCAGCGATACCAGTCCGGCGGCTTCAACGATGACGGTGTACGGCCGCACGCCGCCCTTCCCTTCCTCGATGTCCACTGTCTCGACCGCGGTCGGCAGCCGGCCGCTCCAGTGTTTCTGGTAGAAGCAGGCCTTCTGGCGGCCCCCCGGGCAGCGCACCAGCGAAAAGGGTCGGCCGGCGACGTGCGGCAGCATCCAGGGAGCGATAGCCTCGTAGTACAGTGCCAGGTCTTGTTTCGTGAGGCCCTGCTCCGGATAGAGCACGCGATCGGGATTACTGAGCTCGATTCCTGCGACTTTCATTGCGCAGGCTCCTCGCGCTTTACCTCGCGCGCCGGCTTGTCTTCCCGTATCCCGACGAACGAGGGGTGTCGCAGCCTGCCGTCATCGGTCCATTCGGTAAACTCGACTTCCACCACCACGCGGGGCTCCACCCAGTGGACCTCTCCGAGCCCACGCTCCGCCTTGCCGTGAATCGGAGAGCTGGAGCGCTGGTGCGCCGTGAGCTCCCTGCGCAGCGAGCGCAGCAGGGCCGCCCCCATTCCGGTGCCGACCTTGCCCGCATAGGTGAGCTCTCCCTTGGGGCCGTGCACGGCGAGGAGCAGGGCGCCGATGCCCTGGCGCCCTCCGCGCGGTTCGGTGAATCCCACCACAACGAATTCCTGCCGGTTCAGACACTTGATCTTGAGCCAGGCTCGGGAGCGACCGCTCTGGTACGGAGCGTCGCCTCGCTTCGAGACGATGCCTTCCAGGCCCAGCTTGCAGGCGCGGCGCAGTACCACGGCGCCGCGACCCTTCACGTGATCGGAGTAGCGGAGCGTCCCCGGCCGGTCGCGCCGGCGACCCTTGAGCAGCTTGGCAAGCCGGAGCTTCCGCTCGCTGAGCGGCAGGGCGCTCAGGTCCGCCTCCTCCAGCTGCAGCAGGTCGAAAACGTAGTACACCACTTGCCGGGCGTGCTCGGCCGTCATGACCTGCTGCAGCGCCTGGAAGGAGGAGCGTCCATCGGGCAATAGGGCGACAATTTCGCCGTCGAGCACAGCGCGCCGCGCCGGCAGGCCGGCCAGCTGTTCGGCAACCTGGGGAAAGCGCGCGGTCCAATCCAGCCCGCGGCGGGTCAGCAGGCGCGCGCGACCGTCAGCGAGCAGGCATTCCATGCGATACCCGTCGAACTTGACTTCGTGAAGCCACTCGCCGCCGAGCGGCGGATCGGACACCAGCGTAGCGAGCTGCGGCTCGACGAAGGCCGGCGGGCCGGACCGCCGCACTCAAGCGGGCTTTCGCTTGGAGGTCCGGGTCCGCTCCGTCACGCGCTTCGGTCGCGTTTCGCTCTTTTCCCGTGAGGCCACGCTGCGCTTGAGCGCGGCCATGAGATCGAGCACCTGCGGCCGCTCCTCCTCGGCCACTGCAGGTGCCTTGCGAACCCCTCCGCGCGCTTTCTCCTTCACGAGCTTCAGGATGTCCTTCTTGAAGGTGTCGGAGAATTGCGTGGGGTCCCATTCCATCGCCATGCTCTGTATCAGCTGCTCGGCCATGGCGAGCTCCTGCGGGCGCAGCGCCTTGGCCGCCAGCTTTGCCGCCGCTACTTCCTCGGACTTCAAGTCCTTGAGCTCGTCGTGATAACGCAGCAGATGCACCAGCAGGACCGCTTCCAGCGGATAGACGGCCGCCACGTACTGGCGCGTCCGAATGACGATCTGGGCTACGGCCAGCTGCTCCGTGCGCCGCAGCGCCTCGCGCAGCAGTGCGTACGCCTTCTCGCTGCCCTTGAGCGGCGCGACGTAATACGGCTTGGCATAGTAGACCGGCTCGATCGCATCGCGCGGTACGAAGCCCACGATGTCCACCGTTTGGGTTGCTTTGGGGTTCGCGGCCTTGAGATCGGCGTCGGACAAGACGACATACTTGCCCTTTTCGACGGGATAGCCTTTGACGATGTTCTCCTGGCTCACCTCTTTCCCCGTCGCTTCGTTCACCTTGCGATAGCGAATGCGGGCGTTATCACGCCGGTCCAGCAGATCGAGATCCAGCCGCTCGGCCGAGGCTTCGGCGGTGAAGAGCTCGACGCCGACGCTCACCAGTCCGAAACCCAGCGTCCCTTTCCAGATCCCCCGTGCCATCGCCCCATCCCCCTCTCTGCTCTCCCGTCAGCGCGCGTTCTTCCTCCCGGCACGCTTGCGGGCCGGCGGCAGCGAGCCGCCGCGGTGTTGCAGCGGATGTTTCGCAAGCACGCGCTGATCCATGCTCTCCGTCATTGGAACGACGTGGCCTTGCCGCTTTCCGGCGATCCGGGTCTTCTCTCGTCGTGGCATGGGATACCTCCTTGTAATTCAGGGACGCGAAATCCGCCGCCCCTGGCACAAGGACCGCGACAAGTGAAACCTCTTGCGCGTTGGGGATTGTCGCATTATCGTGTCGTCACATAGGCCGGCGGGATTCCGGCCACCTTATCGCGAGGGCCAGCGAGGCCCGCGAGATGAAGGCGTGATCGAGCTCCAGAGGGAGCCAACCGATCGCGCCTTCGGTGTTTAAGGGGCCAGAGCAGTGGCCTGCCTTCATTCTTTAGAGCGGTGGCGCGTTGTGCGCGGGGAGGGTGCCATGAACTGGGACCGCATCGAAGGAAACTGGGTGGAGTTCAAGGGCAAGGTTCGCGAGCGGTGGGGCAAGCTGACCGACGACGATCTCGACGTGATTGCGGGCAAGCGCGAGCAGCTCATCGGGGTGCTGCAGCAGCGCTATGGCTACGCCAAAGAGAGGCTCGAACGTGAGCTGAGCGAATTCGAAAGAGAACTCGACAAGAGCGTGAAGGCCACCACACCGTGAACCTCCGTCCCAAGGAGGGCAGGATGTCCAATCGGCGCTGGATGGCCATCATCCTGGCGGCGGTGCTCGGTTTCGTGGCGAGTGGCACGGCTCTCAGCCCGGCGGCTATCGTCACCATTCTGGCCGTGCTTTTCGTGGCTGTCTTCCTGCTTGCCCTGGCCATCAGCATGCTGACGGAACCCAGCCCGCTCGAGCAGGAGAGCACCGAAGCACGCACCGGTACGGCGTACTCCGAACCGCCGCAGGTGCAGCGTGAAGCTGCGTATGGGAGCCCCTGAGGAACGCCGACAACCAGGCCAAGAGCCGGCTCGCCAGCCTCCAGGGTTGATTCTCGCGATTCCCGCAGGTCACCACCGGTTGCGGCTGGCGCGGGCCCCCAGGGGCCGCGCTAGCTACCGCCGGGTCAAGTTCCTCAGCTGGCTGCGCGAGAAGCTATCTCGATAGCTGATAGCTGATAACCGAAGCGCTTACCTTCGCTCGGCGAAGAATCCCCTGAGCAGCTCCCCGCATTCCTCGCCCAGTACGCCTGCCAGCACCTCGGGGTGGTGGTTGAGCGCGGGGTGGCGCAGTAGATCCCCGATCGAGCCGGCCATGCCGGCCTTCGGATCCCGCGCACCGTAGACCACCCGCCCCACCTTAGCCAGCACGATGGCCCCTGCGCACTGGGCGCATGGCTCCAGGGTCAAATACAGCGTTGCGTCGGACAGCCGTCCATTCGCCGCACGGGCCAGCGCCCGCTGCACCGCCAGCAGTTCGGCGTGCGCCGTCGGGTCCCGGCGCGAGACGCACTCGTTGTGCCCCTCACCCAGCAGAGTAGCTCCCGCGTAGACGGCCGCCCCGACGGGGACTTCGCCCTGCCGAGCCGCTTCCCGGGCCAGCGCGAGCGCCGCGCGCATCCCGGCCAGGTCGCGCTCGGATGTGGGCGGCTCACGCACGGCGGGCCGTGCCGGCCGGGACTCCTTCGCGCTGGAATTTCAGGTGGTCGCCCTCGCGCTCGGCAAGAATGGTGTCCCCCGGGCCGAAGCTACCCTCGAGGACCTCCAGCGCGACCGGATTCTGCAGCAGCCGCTGGATGACCCGCTTCAGCGGCCGCGCGCCGTACACCGGATCGTAGCCCCGTTCGGCCAGGAACTGGCGAGCCTCCGGGGTGAGGCGCAGCACGAGCTGGCGCTCGGCCAGCAGCTTGTCCAGCCGGGCGATCTGCAGCTCCACGATCTGGTCGAGATCCTCCCGGGAAAGCGGCCGGAACACCACGATGTCGTCGACTCGATTGAGGAATTCTGGCCGGAAGTGGTTGCGCAGCTCCGCCCGAACTCGCTCCTCCACTGCGGCCCAGGCCTCGGCGCTGGTCACCGGCCCCGCATCGACGATCAGGTGGCTGCCGATATTCGAGGTCATGATCAGGACGGTGTTCCGGAAGTCCACCAGCCTGCCCTGACTGTCGGTGAGCCGGCCGTCATCGAGAATCTGCAGGAGGACGTTGAACACATCGGGATGCGCCTTCTCGATCTCGTCGAAGAGCACCACGCTGTAGGGCCGGCGGCGCACCGCTTCGGTGAGCTGGCCGCCCTCCTCGTAGCCCACGTACCCGGGCGGCGCCCCGATCATGCGAGCCACCGAATGCTTCTCCATGTACTCCGACATGTCGAGCCGGACCATGGCCCGCTCGTCATCGAAGAGGAACTCCGCGAGCGCTCGCGCGGTCTCGGTCTTGCCGACCCCGGTAGGTCCCAGGAAAATGAACGAGCCCGTGGGGCGATTGGGGTCCTGCAGGCCTGCGCGGCTCCGCCGCACCGCGTTGGCGACCGCGCCAACGGCTTCCTGCTGCCCCACGACCCGCTGGCCGAGCTCGGCCTCGAGCCGGGTAAGCCGCTCGCGGTCGGACTCCAGCATTTTGGACACTGGAATGCCGGTCCATTTGGCAACGATCTCCGCGATGTCCTCCGCGTCGACCTCTTCCTTCAGGTATTTCGCCTGCTTCTGGATCTCCATCAGGCGGGCTTCCTCGTCGGCGATCGCCTTCTCGAGCTGCGGAATTCTGCCGTAGCGCAATTCGGCCGCCTTCTGGAGATCGCCGCGACGGGAAGCCTGCTCGACCTCCAGCTTGAGCTGCTCGACCTCCGCCTTCTTGGCCTGGAGCGAGTGGATCGCGGCCTTTTCGGCCTGCCACTGCGCCTTCATGCCGCCGGATTTCTCCTTGAGCTCCGCGATTTCCTGCTCCAGGGCCGTGCGGCGCTCCCGGCCGGCCTTGTCCTTCTCCTTGAGCAGGGCCTGCCGCTGGATCTCGAGCTGAAGAATGCGGCGCTCCACCTCGTCGATCTCGAGCGGCAGGGAATCGATCTCGATGCGGAGCCGGCTCGCGGCTTCGTCCACCAGATCGATCGCCTTGTCGGGGAGGAAGCGGTCGCCGATATAGCGATCCGACAGCTGCGCGGCAGCCACCAGCGCGTCGTCGGTAATGCGCACTCCGTGATGGACCTCGTAGCGTTCCTTGAGCCCGCGCAGGATGGCGATGGTGTCCGCGACGCTCGGGGCGCCCACCATGACCGGCTGGAAGCGCCGCTCCAGCGCGGCGTCCTTCTCGACGTGCTTGCGGTACTCGTCGAGCGTGGTGGCGCCGACCACATGGAGCTCGCCCCGCGCGAGCGCGGGCTTCAACATGTTACTGGCGTCGACCGCTCCCTCGGCCGCGCCCGCCCCCACGATGGTGTGCAGCTCGTCGATGAAGGTGATGTAGCGCCCCTCGGCGGCCGTCAGCTCCTTCATGACCGACTTGAGCCGCTCCTCGAATTCCCCGCGGTACTTGGCGCCCGCGAGCAGCAGGCCGATATCCAGCGCGACGATTTCCTTGTCCCGCAACGACTCGGGCACGTCGCCGTTCACGATCCGCTGCGCCAGGCCTTCGACGATCGCGGTTTTGCCGACGCCCGGCTCCCCGATCAGCACGGGATTGTTCTTGGTCCGGCGGGAGAGCACTTGCATAACCCGCCGCACTTCCTCGTCCCGGCCGATGACCGGGTCGAGCTTTCCCGTGCGCGCCTGCGCGGTCAGGTTGCGGGTAAAGCGCTCCAGCGCCTGATACTTTTCCTCGGGCGCCTGATCGGTGACCCGGTGGGCGCCGCGCACCGCGGCGAGCGCCTCCCGCAGGTCCTGGCCGGAAAGGTCGAAGGAGCTGAGCAGCGCCCTGGCCGTGGTGCCTTTCTCCTCTACCAGCCCGATCAGCAGGTGCTCGGTGGAGACATAGGCGTCTCCCAGCGTCTTGGCTTCCTGCTCGGCTCGGTCGAAGACCCGGTTCAGCTCGCGGCTGTAGCTCGCGGAGGGAGTGCCGCCTTCCTGAGTGGGGAATTTGGCGATTTCCCGCTCAGTGGCCTCGCGGAGGGCCGCGATGTTGAGGCCAGCCTTCTGGAGCAGCGGCTGCACCACGCCTTCGTCCTGCGCCAGCAACACCGCGAAAAGATGGGCGTCGTTGACCACCGGGTTCCCCCGCTCCGCCGCCAGGGCCGTCGCATCGCGGAAGGCTTCCTGGGCTTTGATGGTAAGACGCTCGGGTCGGATCATGCCTGACCTCTCCTTCAAGGCAACTCGCAGCTAGCGCTACTGGCTAATTCCTGGCCAGAAGACTCGCGGACCCGCAAGGGGTCAACGCCACCCCCATACGGCCCGTAAGTCTAGAACGGTCAAGCCACGACGGTGTGCACGCCGGTCCCCTGGGCACTGGAGCCGAGTGAGATAACATGACCAATCGCCGGACGTTTCTCACCCGCTGCGCCGCGGCAGGACTATCCAGTATTGTAGGCGAGGCGCTGTGGAACCGCCTCCAGGCGGAGAACTCCGCGATTCTGCCCGGTGCAGCAGAGCTGCAGGGTCCGCCGAGAATCACCCGGGAAATGATCAGGGCAGCCGAGGCCATCGCAGGCGTCGAATTCACGGATGCGGAGCGGGACCTCATGCTGGAGCGCCTCGAGAGTAATCTTACGTCCTACCAGGCCATCCGGCTGGTTGAGGTTCCCTATCAGGTTCCGCCAGCCGTGCAGTTTTCCCCGCTGCTTGCGGGCAAGAGTTATCCCATCACCGCGCGTCGTCCTGCCTCCCTCCCGCACCCGCGCGAACCGGTCCAGCGTCCCAAATCAGATGCCGACCTGGCCTTTCTCACAGTGATTGAGCTGGCTCAGCTCCTCCGCAGGCGGGAAGTAACCGCGACGGAGCTGACCCACCTGTACCTCGACCGCCTCGCCCGTTACAACCCGACGCTGAATTGCGTGGTAACTCTTACTACGGAGCGCGCGCTCCGGAAAGCGGCGGAGGCCGATCGGCAGATTGCCGCCGGAGCTTATCGAGGAATCCTGCACGGCATCCCGTACGGGGTCAAAGACATCCTCGCCGTTTCCGGCTATCCCACGACGTGGGGGGCGGCACTCTATAAGGATCGCGTCCTCGACGAGACCGCCACGGTCGTGCAACGGCTCGACGCTGCGGGGGCGATTCTGGTCGCGAAGCTGTCCATGGGGGAGCTGGGCCTGAGCGACAGCTGGTTCCGGGGAAGGACCATGAATCCCTGGCGAACCAGCCAGGGCGCAGGCGGCTCTTCGGCGGGGTCGGCGGTGGCCGTCGCGGCGGGCTTGGTTGGGTTTGCCCTCGGCGCGGAAACCATGGGCTCTCTCGTGACTCCAGCGACTCGAAACGGGGTCACCGGCCTGCGCCCCACCTTCGGGTTGGTGAGTCGGCACGGTGCCATGCCGCTCTGCTGGAGTCTGGACAAGATTGGGCCGATGGCTCGGTCGGTCGAGGATTGCGCCGCGGTGCTCGGGGTGATCGCGGGACCCGATGGGAAGGACTCGACGGTCGTACCGGCAGCCTACGCCTGGGACCCCAGCCGTCCACTGACGTCGCTACGCGTCGGGTATTTTGCACCCGCGTTCGACGCGCCGAGCTCGACCAAGGTCAAAGACAACCAGGCGCTCGCAACTCTGCGCCGGTTAGGGATCCCCCTCCGGGAAGTCAACCTCCCAGACAACATTCCGATAGCCGCCCTTCTGATCATCCGGGTGGAAGCGGCGGCGGCCTTCGACGAGATGACCCGCTCGGGTGAGCTCAGGCTCCTGAAAGAGCAGGGTGCGACTGGTTTCCCCAATTTCTTTCGCTCCGGCCGGCTGGTTCCTGCTGTAGAGTACCTGCAGGCGAATCGGGTACGGCAGATGTTCATGCAACAGATGGATGAGGTCTTCAAAGATGTAGATGTGTTCATGGCGCCGAGCTTTGGGGTCAATCCAGCCACGAACCTTACTGGTCACCCCTGCGTCGTGGTGCCGAATGGGTTGTCGGAGGACGGCATTCCCGTCAGCATCTCGTTCATCGGAAGGCTCTTCGGAGACTCGGAGCTCTGTACAGTAGCGCGCGCCTGGCAAGACGCGGCCGGATTCTATCGGATGCATCCAACCGGATTCACCGAGTAGGACCCGACTCAGGTCGCGGTAAGTACCCTGGTTTCTCCCACGCGTTTCGTCACCCCGGACCGGTCCGCCCACTCCAGCAGCGGGATGAGAAACTTACGACTCAGGCCGAGGCGGTCTCTTAACGTGGCTGGCGTAATCGGCTGTTCTGCAGCTACTTGACGAATTACACCGAGAAACAGCTCGAGATGCCGTTTGGAAAAGTAACGGTCCGACTCCACCGCAACGACGCGGCCGGATTGCGCCGCATAGCGCAGTACCTGCAGGAGTCCTGGCTGCCCCAGCTCCCGCTCGAGCTCCGCGACGGACGGTGGCTCCAGCCCGGTCCGCTCCAAGACTGCCTCAATCCGGCCGATCAGCTCAGCGCCCCCGCTCAGGCGCGGGACAAACCCGGGAAGGGCGACAGTACCTTCCCTGAGCGTGAGCGATTTCTCCCGGATCAGCTCCTCGAGGACTGCACTCACAACGGCGCCCCGTCCGGCCAGCTTCCGTCGGAGGGTTTCCAGGGAGAGCCCCGGCTCGGCGGGGTGGCTGCCATGAAACGCCTGGACTAGGTCGAGGGACCTGGTGGAGAGTACCGAAAGGGTGACCCTGCTAAGGTAGTGCCCGGCGATCAGCGCCACGCCGGGGATGAGCCTCAGAGCTTCTCCCAGCAGCTGGGGCAGTTCTGCCTCCATGACCCCGTTCTGACGCCGAGTCACTAGAGCCTCGGCACGCAAGCCTGGGTCAGCAGAGCTCAGTGCGTCGGGCCATTCCGCGTGGCGGGGAGGGAGCGGGTCGAGGACTCTGCCCCCGCCGATTGTGGCAACGGGCGAGTAGCTCCGCAGCACGAAGCGGTCATTGCCGCGGGCAAGCAGCGGAGTCTCCAGCGCCAGACGGGCCCGGCCCCGCTGTCCGGGCCGGATCTCATCACGCGGATAGACGCGGGCCAGCACCTCGGCGGTCCCAAGGTGAACTCGCAGCCGAAGCTGCCGGCGCAGCGGTGCGGCGTCGGGGAGCAGTTCGACCAGCGCGTCGAGGGCGGTCGTGGAACGCCAGGGAAGCCGCGCGTCCACCAGCACTTCGCCGCGGTGCAGGGCCGCGCGCTCGATTCCCGCGATTCCCACCGCGGTGCGGGCTCCGGGCGTTGCTACCGCCACCGGCGAACCATAGGCCTCGAGCGAACGCACCCGGCCGCTCTGCCCTGAGGGCAGCGCCGTGACCGTATCGCCGATCCGCAACGCGCCCGACCACGGCGTCCCCGTCACCACGGTGCCTACCCCCGCGATCGAGAAGGCGCGATCAATCGGCATCCGGAACGCATCCGCCGGCGGGGTACGCGCGGGCTCTTCGAGGTATCCCCGCAAGCGGGCCTTGAGCTCGGCGATTCCCTGGCCCGTGACCGCCGAGACGATGGCAGGAGGCGCGAAGGCGACGGGAGATGGTCGCAGCCGGCTGGTCAGCTCCTCGACCACGAGCTCGACCCATTCCGGCTCGACCAGATCGGCCTTGGTGACGACCGGGATCCCGCGCGGCACGCCAAGCTGCTCCACGATCGCCAGATGCTCCCAGGTCTGCGGCTGTGCTCCCTGGGCCGCATCTACCACCAGGAGGACCAGGTCGATGCCCGATGCCCCTGCCACCATGGTGCGCACGAAGTCTTCGTGACCCGGCACGTCCACGATGCCGGCGCGTGGCAGGCCTTCGAAGCTGAGCGGCGCGAAGTTGAGCTCGATGGTGATCCCGCGCCGCTTTTCTTCGGCAAGGCGATCCATGCTGCGGCCGGTCAGCGCGGTCACCAGCGCCGATTTACCGTGATCGATGTGCCCGGCGGTGCCGATGATCATGCCGCGATCCAGCCCCGGCCCGCCCAGAAAGCCAGTGCCGGCAACGCGGCACCCTCCGCAAGATGGAAGCGAACGTAGCGCTCCAGCAGTCGCCGGTGCGCCGCCAGGTGGCGCTCGTCCAGCAGCGGCAGCTCGGCATCGGAGGAGAGCAGGGCGGCGAGGTTGTCGCGGTCACCCGGCTTGAGCTGGGCACCCACCGTGCCACGGGCGCAGCTGCTGCAGAGCATGCCGCCGTCCTGCGGTGAGAAGCACGCGGAGCCGGCCGGGTTCACCGGCGAGCCGTCGCGCGCGCATGCATCGAGCACGGGGGCGAACCCGAGCACCGAAACCAGGCGCCACAGCGCCCGCAGGCTGAGCGGCTCGACCGCGGCGGCCGGCGCAGCCTCCAGTACGGCCAGTGCATCCCGGAAGAGCTCGTAGCTCTCCGGGTGACGCGTTGCCGGTGCGAAGCGCAGCATCAGCTCCGAGAGCAGCGAGGCCGTCGCATAGCGGTCCATGCGCTCCGCCAGGCCGGTGCGGATCTCACGCGGGTCGAACTGGGTGAGCGTGTGCAGGTCGCTGCTCCTGGCCAGCTGCAGCGTCGCGCTGCCTTCGCTCAGGAGATGCAGCGCCGCCCCGAAGCGGCTCTTGGGCCGCAGCGCGCCTTTGGCGATCGCGCTCTGCACGCCGAGCTCACGGGTCGCGAGCCGCGCGATCTTCGAGGTCTCGCCGTAGCGAAGCGTGGCGAGCACGATGGCGGGGGTGCTCACGGGGGGCATCGCCCCGGACTCACTGAGAAGGAGGGGGAGGCAGCTTCACGATCGCCGCATCCACCGGACAGACCCCGGCGGGAGCGATCCGGGCTTCGGTCAGATTGGGACGGAAGATGCGGATCCGCCCCGGCGTCCCGGCGCAGCTGCCCGATTCGATGGCATAGACCAGACCCTCATCATCCACGGCCACAGCCATGCCCGACTGCAGGGGAATCGCGGTGGCAGCGTCGCGTAGCACGCGGCGGGTCCGGGTGTTGAACTCCATCAGGCCGGCCTCGAGCGAGGTGACGAACAGGCGCTCCCGCCGGTCGGTCGCCAGGTCGTTCGGCAACGCGCCGAACCCGCCGAAGCTCCCCACGTCCACCCGCAACACGGGATCGACGATGCTCAGCCGCCCCGACTCGGTGCCGCCCGGACCCGCGCTGAGCACGTAGAGCAGCCCGTCGCCGCCGACCTCGATCGCGAGCGCGTTCCCCGGTCCGGCCAGCGCGATCGAATCGATCACCACGTTGCGCTCCGGATCGATGACCGTGAGCCAGCTCGGCCCCCGGACGCACGGCAAGGGACCGGCGCAGGGAAGCTCCAGATTGGCATTGGTGATGAAGACGCGGCCGCGCGTTACCGCCACCGCGATCGGCGTGTGGCCCGTGGCCACGCTCACCGTGTCGCCCGTCTTGAAATTGAAACGCGTGGCCCGATCGATGAAGGGATTGGCGACGTACGCAATCGAATCGTTCACGAACGCGGCGCCCGCCGCGCCCGCGCCCGCCTCGAGCCGGTAGACCACCGGCGACTGGCCGAAGGAGAAGTCCACCCGTGCGACGGTGCTGCCCGCACCGGTGGTGATCAATCCCTGACTTCCACGGGTGGCCAGCGAAAGCGGTGTCCCGCCGATGTCGCCCAGGACGATCGTTTCGGCCGGCGCTACCACCGAGACGGGCAGCAGGGTAAGCGACCCGTCTCCCGCGTTCAAGACGACGAGGGTCTCTTCCGGCGGAGGGGGCGAGGGGGTGGTTGCGGCGCACCCGAGCAGGAGCCCTGCGGTACTCGCCAGGGCTCCGGCGGCAACACGAAAAGCCATGCTCAAAACTAATCCCGGGGCGGCGGGGCTGGCCGCAGGGGAACGATCTGCGGGGCGCCTTCCTCGAGGGCGACGACCGTGACTGGCCAGCGGAAAACCCGGGTCAACAGATCGGCCTGCAGCACGGCGGTGGGCGGGCCGGCGGCCGCGGCACGCCCGCCCTCGAGCAGCAACATCCGCCCGGCGTAGCGCGCCACGAGGTTGAGGTGATGCGAAACGACCAGCGCAGCGAGTCCCTCGCCGACCAGCCCGGCAACCAGCTCGAACAGCTCCATCTCGTGCCCCAGGTCCAGCGAGGCGGTGGGTTCATCGAGGACCAGCAGTCGAGGCTCCTGCGCCAGCGCCCGGGCGATCCGCACCCGCTGCCACTCGCCGCCGGAAAGGGTTTCCACCCGCCGGCTGGCGAGCCCACTCACATCACAGCGCTCCAGCGCCCGCTCGACGGCGAGCCGATCCTCGCGCCCCAGCGGACTCAGCGCCCCGTGGCGGGCATAGCGCCCGAACCCGACCATGGCGTCGACGCGCCACGAAAACGGCGTCTCCTCCCGCTGCGGCACCAGCGCCACCGCCTGCGCGAGCTCGGCGCGCCGCCAGGCGGCAACCGGCCGGCCGTCGAGCGTGACGGTTCCGCGGCGGACCGGCACCAGCCCGAGCAGCGCTCGCACCAGGGTGGTCTTGCCGCAGCCGTTGGGACCGGCCACCGCAACCAGCTCCCCCGCGCCGAGCGAGAGGTCCACCTCGGCCAGCGCGTCGGCCGGCGCAGCGGGATACCGCACACTGACCGCTTCCGCGCGGAGAATCATCGCAGCGTCCGCTTGAGCAGAACGGCAAAGAGCGGCACCCCGACCAGCGCCGTCACCACCCCCACGGGGAGCTCCACGGGCCGGGCCACCGTGCGAGCGAGCGCATCGGCCAGCACGAGAAAGCCGCCGCTGGCGAGGAAGACCGCGGGGAGCAGCCGGCGATGACCCGGACCCAGGATCCCGCGCAGCGCGTGAGGAGCGACCAGTCCGACGAAGCCCACCACGCCGCAGACGGCGACACTGCAGGCGGTGAGCAGGGAGGTAGCGAGGTACACGAGTCGCCGGGCCCGCGGGGCGTCAAGCCCCAGCGACTGTGCCGGCTCCTCGCCGAGCGTGAGCAGGTCCAGCGCGCGGGCGGCGCCGAGCAACAGTCCCAGGGGCAGGATGGCGTACACGGCAAAGATCGTGACCGTCCGCCATGATGCTCCGGAGAAGCCGCCCAGCAGCCAGAGGAAGGCGTTGCGAAGCTGCTCCGCGTTGGAGAGCGTGAGCACGGCCGTCATGAGCGAACCCGTGAACGCGCTGACTACCACGCCCGCGAGGACCAGCACCCGCGGGTCGAGCCGGCTCCCCGCTACCGTGCTCAGGCGGTACACCAGGCCCACGGCGGCGAGCCCGCCGAGGAACGCCACGAAGGGAACCCCCCAGGCCCCTCCGAGTCCGAGCGCCATGGCGAGCACCGCGGCGAGGCCGGCGCCGCCGGAAATCCCGAGCAGGTACGGATCGGCCAGCGGATTGCGCACCAGCGCTTGCAGAGCCGCGCCCGAGACTCCGAGGGCACCGCCGACCAGGAACGCCAGCAGTACCCGCGGCAGCCGGAGGTCCCGCACGATGGCAGCGTCGGGGGCATCGGGCGACAGGAGCGCCGCCACGACTGCCCGGGGTGCGAGAGACACGGCCCCCACGGCGAGGCCCAGCAGGCAGGCGAGCAGCACGAGACCCAGCAGCCAGCAGAGGGCCTTCATCGCTTGGCCGCGAGCGCCGCCGCTAGCTCCCGCACCGCCAGCCCGACCCTCGGGCTGGGCCGGTTGAACTCGCTCCCCTGCACCCGGAGAAAGCGCCGCTCCCGCACCGCGCGCACCACGCGCCATTCCGGACGGCTCGCTATGGCCGGCTCTCCGGTGCCGGACACCAGGATGTAATCGGGGTCACGCGAGGCGACGGCCTCGATGGAGACCTGCGCGGAGGAGCTGGGCAGATCCTCGAACAGGTTGCGCGCTCCCGCCCGCTCGAGAATCTCCGAGAGGAAACTACCCCGCCCCAGCGTCATTGCCGGGCGATCCCAGACGAGGATGAAGACGGACGGACGGACGGACGGCGGGACGGGCGGTCGGGTGGCGGCAGCGAGATCGTCCTCCGTACGCGCCACCAGCGATTCGGCGGCCTCCCTCAAATCCAGCGCGCGACCGAGCAGGCGGGTTATGCGGCCGATATCGGCGATCCGATCCGTCGCCAGCTCCAGCGTGGGAAGGCCGAGCGCGCGCAGCCGCTCCGCCGCGCCGCGATTGGCGCCCGATTTGTAGAGCAGCACCAGCTCGGGACGCGCCGCGACTACTGCTTCCACATTCGGCTCGATCCCGTTGCCGAGGTCGGGAATCCTGGCGGCCTCGGCGGGATAGTCACACCAGCTCGTGCGGCCGACCAGGCGGTCGCCCGCTCCCAGCGCAAAGAGCAGCTCCGTCGTCGCGGGGATCAGCGAGACGACCCGCCGCGGCGGGGCGGCCAATGCAGTGCGCGTGCCGGTATCATCGGTCAGCTCGCCGGGTATGGGCGGCTGCGGCTGACGACAGGCGAAGCCGAGCAGCAGAAGGAACGTGCGGAGCGCGCGAGGCACCCTGGCCCTCCCCCGAGGGAACTGCGGGTGACACGATCGCGGAGGTCTCCTGGCTTGGGGCTCCCGCTCGCCTTCCCGGTTTCCCAGTGGCGTGCTCAGCGGGGGTTACAGCGCCCCTTACAGTGGCGGGGCCGCGCCGGCGTCGAACCGGCTTCCGAGCATCCGCGTCGTGATGTCGCTGGCGAACTTAGGAGCGGCGCGGGGCCCCCGCAAGAGCCTTGCTGAGCTCGGCCTTGAGCCGCGCGCGCTCGGCGAGGTAACGCTGTTGCTCCTCCGGGGAAGCAGCGGAGCCGCGCTCGAGCTGCGCCGCATCGAGCCGTGCGATCGCGTCCGCGAGATAAAGCGGGTTGGGGTTCACCGCGGCGCGCCGTCGCAGGCCGAGCACCGCGAGCAGCGCGAATCCGCAGGCAGCGGCGCCGACCAGAAGCAGCAGCGTCACTCGGGCGGAGACCGGCGGCGCCGGAAAGGCGATTTCGAGACTCGCCACGTTGGCGGCGGAGCCGGCCCAGCGCCGGAAGGCGCGCCCCTCGATCCGCTGCGAGTCCACCACCTCCCAGGTCGGTGCGATCACCCGCGCGCGGGGCTCTTCCAGCAGTACGAAGGCCGAATCCATTCCCTCGCTGAGCGGGACGCTGAAGCGCCGCAGGGTTGCGGGGATCCGGTATTGCAGGATCAGCTCCTTGCGCCCGGGGGAAAGCGGCGCGAACAAGACCACGCTGTCACGCCGGAACTCGAGCGCCTCCGCCGAGAACTGGCTGGTCACCGCATCGGCCAGCTCGACGTTTTGGGCCTCCGGCGGCAGCGGAGCACCCCAGGACGGCCGCAGCGAATCGGGCGACACCCGGGTTCGCTCGCCGCGGTTCTGCAGGACCAGCCAATCGACCACGGTGCGGGTGCCTGATTCGTCCGCCCGGCTGATCAGCAGAGTGCGTTCGTGCGCGGCGACAGGTGCGCTGCTCGACGTATCGGCGACGAGGATGGCGACCGCGGTGTCGGGACGGTTGGGATGGCTGGCGATTGCGGAGGAGAAATACTGGATGCCGTCGTAACGAACGCTCAGCAGGTACGCCGCCGTCGTATCGCCGCGGAAGCTGAAGGCGAACCGGCCCTGGCTGTCGGTGGTCGTCGTATCGAGGGGACCCTGCGCGGCACGGCCGATCTGATGCAGCACCACGGGCACCCGTCGCACCGGCAGCGTGTCGCCGTTCGCCACTCGGATCACCCGCCCCCCCGTACGACTCTGGGCCGCCAGCGGAGCCACCGTTATCGCGAGCGCGGCGCAGCACGCCCGCCAGCTACGGTTGAAACCGTCCAAGATCCTGGGGATCGAGCTTCTCGAGGAACCGCTTGAGGGCGTCGGGGTCGCCGCCCGGCTCAGGCGGGGTCGTCTCCCCGTTCTTCGCGCTCCGGTCCAGCAGATCCCCATTGGTGAAAATCGGCGCGTTCATCCGGAGCGCGAGCGCAATGCTGTCGGAGGGCCGGGCGTCCACTTCGAACACCTCGCTGCCGCGGTAGATGAAGAGCTGCGCGAGGTAGGTGTTCTCCCGCAGTCCCGCGATCAGCACGCGGCGGAGCTCGCCACCGAGCCCGGTGACGAGATGCTTCATCAGGTCATGAGTGAGCGGCCGTTCCGGCTTGACGCCCTGCAGCTCGAGGGCGATCGCATTGGCCTCGGAGGCCCCGATCCAGATCGGAAGGGTGCGCTCGCCTTCCTCCTCCCGCAGGACCACGACGGGAGTGTTGGTGGTGCGATCCAGCCCGAGGTGGGCGACTTTCATCCGAACCATGCCGGTTTCCATTTCAGCGCTCAGAGCTTGGCCGCGCTGAGCAGCGCCTTCACCCGGGAGGTCTCTTCCCAGGGGAACAGCTGCACCCGTTTGCCGTGGATGCGGGCCTGCCGGGGACGCCGTCCGAAGTGTCCGTAGGCTGCGGTAGCTTGATACAGCGGGCGCTTGAGATGCAGCGCGTCGATGATTCCGCGCGGGGTGAGATCGAATACCTCCCGGACGATCTGCTCCAACCGGGCGTCCTTCAGCACCCCGGTCCCGAAGGTGTCGACCAGGATCGAAACCGGTTCCGCGACCCCGATAGCGTAGGCGACCTGGACTTCGGCGCGGCGCGCCAGCTTGGCTTCCACGATGTGCTTCGCGACCCAGCGCGCCGCGTAGGCCGCGGAGCGATCGACTTTGGAGGGGTCCTTGCCGCTGAACGCGCCGCCTCCGTGGCGCGCCATGCCCCCGTAGGTGTCCACGATGATCTTGCGGCCGGTGAGTCCCGCGTCCCCGTGCGGGCCGCCGATCACGAAACGACCCGTGGGGTTGATGAGAAACTTCGTGCGCCGGGATTCGAAGCCCTGCGCTTCGAGCACGGGGCGGATCACCCGTTCGATCATCGCGGCGCGGATGGTTCCCTGCGAAAGCACTCGGCGGCCTGCGCGTTCCGCATGCTGGGTAGACACCACCACCGTGCGCACGGCCACGGGACGGTCTCCCTCGTACTCGACCGACACCTGGGTTTTCCCGTCGGGGCGCAGCCAGTCGAGGGCCTCGTGGCCGTTGCTGCCCTTCCGCACCTCCGCGAGTCGCTCGGCCAGACGATGCGCCAGGATGATCGGCAACGGCATGCGCTGGCGAGTCTCCCGCGTCGCGTAGCCGAACATCATCCCCTGGTCACCGGCGCCCTGCGCCTTCGCCTTGTCGCTGTTCACGCCCCTCGCGATATCGGGCGACTGCCGGTCGATGGACGTCAGCACCGCGCAGGTCCGCGCATCGAAGCCGTAGGAGGCATCGGTATAACCGATCTGCTCCACCGTCTCGCGCACAATGTCGGGGATGTGCACGTAGGTCGTTGTCGTGATCTCCCCCGCCACCACGGCCATACCGGTCGTCACCAGCGTCTCGCACGCCACGCGGCCAGCGGGATCCTTCGCGAGGATCGCGTCGAGTACCGCATCGGAGATCTGATCGGCGACCTTGTCGGGATGGCCTTCCGTCACCGACTCCGACGTGAAGACGTGGCGTTTGCCAGGCATCGAGAACCGAGGAGGATGGTGATGGTGAGAGGTGAGACGTGAGAGGTGAGAGGGAAATGCCGTTACCTCTTACTTCTCACCTCCCACCCTTCGGACTGCCCCACGCGGAAGTTAGACCCGCTGTTGCGCCCGGGCAACGGACTGGTGGGGTCGACCAAACGCAGGTCGACGAGCGGCTCGAGTGCCGCGCGCAGAATCTGGGTGACCTCGGCGGGATCGCCGGCCTCCAGGGCCGCGGCCGCGGCTTCGCGCGCAACCGAGACCGGCACGGTGCGCACCAGCCACTTGAGCAGCGGCAACGCGGGCGGCGCCACCGAGAGGTTAGTGAAGCCGAGCCCGATCAGCAGCACGGCAAACAGCGGCTCCGAGGCCATCTCGCCGCAGACGCTCACCGGAATTCCTTGGGCCGTGCCCGCGGCGAGGACGTCGCGCAGCATCCGGATGATCGCGGGATCGTGCGGGGTGAAGCGCGAAGCGAGACTCGCGTTGCCGCGGTCCACCGCCAGCGTATACTGGGTCAGGTCGTTGGTGCCGATGCTGAAGAAGGCGCATACCTTGGCGAGCCGGTCCGCAATGATCACCGCCGCTGGCGTCTCGACCATGACGCCGATGGGAACGTCGCGCGCGGCGCGCACCCCCGCACGCGCTAGGTCCGCCGCTTCCTCGGCCAGCATCTCGCGAGCCCGTTCGACCTCGGCCACCCGGGTGACCAGCGGGAGCATGACCTGCAGCGGCCGTTCGGCGGCGGCACGCAGGATGGCCCGCAGCTGCGGGCGGAAGATCTCGGGCTGATCCAGGCAGACCCGGATCGAGCGCCAGCCGAGAAACGGGTTGGCCTCCGAGGGAGCCGCGAAGGCCGCGGGGAATTTGTCTCCGCCCAGGTCGTAGGTGCGCACGACGACCGTCGCCCCCCGGAACGCCGCGGAGACCCGGCGGAAGTAGTCCAGCTGTTCTTCCTCGCTGGGCAGGTGCGCGCGGCCGGCGATCAGGAATTCGGTCCGCAACAGCCCCACGCCCTGTGCCCCGTGCCGTGCCGCCATGTCGATCTCGTCGGGCAGGTCGACGTTACCCATCAAGGTCACCGTCACACCGTCCGGCGTGGTCGACGGTTGGAGGGCCGTCGATTCGAGCTCGAGCTCCAGCTTGTGGCGGCGCGTCGCGGTCGTCTGTGCCGTCTCGAGCTCGGCCATGGTGGGCTCGAGCACGACGGTCCCGGTGGTTCCATCCACCAGGAGGATGGTGCCCGAGCGGATCCGCGAGACCGCTCCCGGCACGCCCATCACGCAGGGAATTCCCAGCGAGTGGGCCAGGATCGCCGCGTGCGAGGTCCGAGTACCCTCCTCGCTGACCAGCCCGACGAGCTGGTCGCGGTCGAGCTGCACCGTGAGACCGGGATACAGCTCGTGGGCCACGATCACCACCTGCTTGTGATCCTGCATGCCGAAGAGCTCATCGTCGCGCTGCCCCATCAAGTGCCGCAGCACGCGGATCTGCGTGGCGAGTAAATCGGCGAGCCGCTCGCGCAACCGGGTGTTCGCGGTGCCGCTCCAGGCCGCGCGCTTCTCCAGCGCTTTGAACTCATAGGCGGTCTCGGCGCTGAAGCGGTTCTGCCGGATGAGCTGCTCCACTTCCGCCAGAAAGTCGCCGTCCTGTGCCATCATGATCTGGGCCTCGAAGATCTGGCTCTCCTCGAAGCCGGCGCGCTCGAGCACCCGCTCGCGCAGCCGGTCCAGGCTGCGCACCACCTCGGCCACGGCGTCATGCAGCCGACGTACTTCGCCTTCCACCTCTTCCTCCAGGACCCAGCGGTCCGGCACCGCCGGGAACTTCCACTCCAGCACGACGGCGGGAGCGTAGGCCAGCCCCGGCGAGACCCCGACGCCGCGGAGGATGCGCTCGGGGCTCATGTCTCGCCGAATCCGGAGCGCAGCAGGTCGACCAGCGCCGCGACGGCGGCCTCCTCGTCCGCGCCTTCGGCGCGCACGGTGACCGTGCTGCCGCATTCCGCCGCCAGGATCATCACTCCCATGATGCTCTTCCCGTTCACGGGCACTCCGTCCTTGACGAGCTGGATCTCGCTCCCAAAGGTATTCGCGAGCCTGACCAGCTGCGCCGCCGGGCGTGCATGGAGCCCCAGCGGGTTGACGATGGTCGCGGTTTGCTCGATCACGCCGCACTCCAGCGCCAGAGCAAGGTGAGCAGGGCGGCGCCGAGCGTCAGCGCGGGCGCCGAGAGCGGCCGCCGCAGCGTGAGCGCACCCAGCAGAAAGGCGCCGGCTACAACCAGGACCGTGGCGCGCAGCGACTGTCCCGTGCCGCGAAGCAGCCAGGCCGCCACCCAGGGAACCGCAGCTCCCACAATCACCGCGCCGATGCTCCCGGCGCGAGCCGCCAGTGAGGGCAGCCGCGACTCGCTGATCGCGTGCGCCACCTTGAGCCCGTGTGCCAGCCCGATCCGGAGTCCCCACCAGGTGACCAGCACCCGGAGCGCGTTATACCCAATCACGGCGCCAGCGACCGGCCCCAGACCGAAGCCCGCGGCGACAGCGATCAGCGCCACTCCCATGACCGCCGGCACGATCCCCGCCCAGAACAGCTGATCCCCCAGCGCGCCCAGCGGGCCCGAGAGGGCCGTGCGCAGCCGCAGAATCCGCTCTCCCGGCTCGCCATCGCGCTCCGCTTTCGCCAGCGCGCCGACCGCCGCGCCGGCCAGAAAGGGATGGGCGTTGAAGTATTGCGCGGAACGACCTCTCGCTGCGCGAGCGCGTTCCGGGGTCGCGGCGAGCGGCTCGAGCAGGGGCTCCTCCGCGACCGCGATGCCGATGCCCTGCATGCGCTCGTAGGTGTAGGAAGCCTGCAGGGAGACCAGTCGCAGCAGGGCGCGTAACCGGGGCATCATAGCGCCGCGAGCCCCAGAACCCCGAGCGCCATGCCGCCCGCAAGCCAGCCGATGCGTCGCACGGTCCCGGCGCGACGCAACGCTCCTGAAATCAACGCCACGAAGCCCCCCGCGACGGTCACCACAGTGAGCGCGTGCCCCGTGCTCATGTCGAAGCGGGGTCCCCGCGACGCCACGGCGACGGCCGCGAGGCCGAGGGCGGCGAGGCCCACGCTGCGCACGAGATCGGTCGCGAGACCCAGCAGGTGCAGCCGGACCGCGACGCCCGGATCGCCGCGGTCCAGCGCGGGCGCGGCGTGGCGCAACGCCCACGCCGTGACGCGCCGCTGGGCCACGATGGACCAGCCGCCGATTTGCGCCAGGATGAGCCCGAGCAGCACCGCCGGTCCCAGCGCGGCGCCCCAGGGCTGCCCGGCCCCCAAGGCCACCGCCGCCACGGTCGCCGCCCCGTAGTCGGGATAGCGAGTCGCACCCACGGGCAACACGTCCAGGGCAAAGAGCTCGAGGGCCGCCCCGATGGAGAGCCCGGCCGCGGGATCCCCAATGATTACGCCCGCGACCGAGCCGCACACCAGCGGTCGGCTGAGCAGCCCCTGCAGCACGCTCGCCAGATCCAGTCCGGCAACCGTGCCCCAGAGCAGCAGCGCCAACACGGGGAGTTGCCTCATCCGAGATCCTTGAGCGGCACGGGGCGCGAAGAGGGAACGTCCTGAGCGGAGATTTCCAGCCCCTCGCGGGCGAGCCGCTGCAGCATGGCGAGCTCTTCTTCCGAGAGATACAGGTAGCGCAGGCGCTCGCGCCGCCCGCCGCCCGCGTGGATCCCCCCGAGGTTCAGCCGGTGCAGCGCGCCCGGCGAGCGACGCAGCAAATCGGCTGCGGTGGCCACCGTTCCGACCAGAATGAGCACCCGTTCCCGGCCGGTTTCCCATTCGGCCAGCCGGGGCGCGGCTTCGGCCGCGCTGCTGAACTCCACCGCGATCTCTGGAGGCGCCGCCATCCGGTAGAGCTCCTGTTCCCACTCGCTGGCGCGCACCTCGTCGTCCACCAGAACGATTCGCTGCAGGCCCAGGGGCCGTCCCCACCCGATCACGACCTGTCCGTGGACCAGCCGATCGTCCACCCGGCACAGCACGATCGGCATCAGCGCGCGCCGATTCCCCTGCTTCCCGATTCCGCCGCGCGGCGCGCCACCTCCTCGGGAGACTGCTCGCGATGGAAGAGGAAATCGAGCAGCATCACCAGGTTGACCCCGGTGACCACGCGGAGCTCGGGGTGGCTCGGCAGCTGACGCATCGCAGCGAAGAGGCAGCTCCCGCTCGGCAAGTCCACGAAAATCACCGCGGGCAGTCCCGCCACGGCGCTCAGGACCTCCTGCTCGAGGGCGTCTCTGCCGAGACCCGAATTCGACACCGCGTGCAGCACGCCGCGGATCCCGCTGATTTCCTCTGCCGCGGCCACCAGCGCAGCCGCCACGCCGCCGTGCCCCACCACCACTCCGCGTACGCCGTCGCTCATTCGTAATCTTCCTGCAGGTACTCGCGCAGCCCGCGCTGCTCCATCATCCGTTTGATCAGCCGATCGTTGAAGGCCGTCGCGATGTCCACGCCGGTCATGCGCAGGAGATGCGCCATCGCCACCACTTCCGAGATGACCGTGAGATTCTTGCCCGGATTGAGCCCGACCACGACCTTGGGCACCTGCACCTCCAGGATCGTGGTCTCCTGACGGGAGAGGCCGGTGCGCTCGGCGTCCTTCGCTTTTTCCCAGTCTTCGAGCTGCACCACGACCTCGATGCGTTTCTGGGCACGCACTGAGCGGATGCCGAACAGCGCCTTCACATCGACCAGACCCACGCCCCGGATCTCCATGTGGTGCGCGGCGAGCTCGTGGCCCTGGCCGATCAGAATGTCGTTGCCCTTGCGGGAGACCAGGACGATATCGTCGGCCACCAGGCGATGCCCTCGCTCGACCAGATCGAGCACACATTCGCTCTTCCCGATGCCGGAGCGCCCGGTAAACAACAGTCCCACCCCATAGACGTCCGCCAGGGAGCCGTGCAGCGTGGTGCGGGGGGCGAACGCGTCCTCAAGAATCGGCTTGATCCGGCGATAGAACTCACCGGTCTTGAGCTTGCTGCGCAGCACCGGAATGCCGCGCTGCTTGGCCATGCCGAGCAGCTCGGCGGGAACATCCTGGGCTTTGGTGACGAAGAGACAGGGCGGCTCGAAGCTCAGAAAGGTCTCCAGCGACTGTTTCCGGGCTGCCTCGTCCAACGACTGGAGGTAGTTGATCTCGGTCTCGCCCAGCACGTGCAGCCGGCCCGGGACGAAGCGGTCGGTGTATCCCGCGAGCACGAGCCCGGGGCTGGCGACGTCCTGATCGGGGAGCTGGCGGTCGAGCCCCTGCTCCCCGGTGAGCGTCTCGAGCTGCAGCGGGTCGCCGCGCCGGGCAAGCAGGTCGCGCGGGCGAAGGGTCACGTGGAGCGCGCGCGCGGCCGGGCGGCGGCGTGGCGTGCCTGCTGGCGGGCTTTGCCTGCCTTCATCAGCTGCACCCGCAGCTTCTCTTCGGCGCGATCGAGCGCGCTGCGGTGGTCGGGCCCCTGCCCCACGCCCACCAGCATCTTGCGGCCCCGGGCGTGCAGCCGGAGCTCCACGGAGTGAATCAGCGGCGCAGCGTCGAACACGACGGTTGCGTCGAGCGCGTGAGGCGAAAGGTCCGCGAGTCGCCCCGCCACGGTCCGGGCGCGCTGCCGGAGAGCCTCGGTGACCTCGCAGTGCCTGGCGCTGATCGTAATCCGCATCGGACTACCTCCCCGCGATGAGCTCCATGAGGTGTGCCTCGGTCGCCGCCGCGGCGTCGTCCCAGCTCCACGCCAGCGCGCCGCGTCGTGCTGCTTCCCCCAGTCGGGCCACCAGCGCGGAATCGGCGGCCAGCTCGAGCATCCGCCGCGCCAGCGCGCTGGGATCCCCGTGCGGCACCAGATAGCCGGTCTGCCCGTCCTGCACCGAATCTCGCAGGCCGGGGCTGTCGGAAGCGAGGGAGGGCGTGCCGCAAGCGGCTGCTTCCATCACCGTGAGCCCCCACCCTTCCTTGGGCGACGGGAAGAGATTCGCCCAGGTCGCGCGAAACAAACGCCGCTTGTGCTCCTCGTCCACGTAGCCGTGAAAACGCACCGCCGCGCCGAGCTCCAGGCTCTGCACCACTGCATGCAGCCGGGTCGCATCGTCGCCGGTGCCGGCGATGTCGAGCGACAGGTCGGGGCGCTCCCGCCGCGCCAGCGCCAACGCGTGGATCGCGACCTCGACACCCTTGTAGCGCTTCAGCCGCCCGACATATAAGAAGGTCGGCGACTGGGTCCGGTCAAGTGCGCCCGCGGGAACGCAGGCGGCGGTATCGGTGCCGGGATGGATGACGCGGATCCGCTCGCGAGCCACCCCGCGCGCAACCAGATCCTCGCGGGTGCTCTCACTGATCGCATGAAAGCCTGCCCGCCGGTATCCGAGCGGGATCGGCCGCTCGGCGAGCACCACCAGCGTCGCCATCGGCCAGGCCGCTTCGCGAAAGGCCGTGGTGCCGAAGAGGTGTGGGACGATGACGCAGAAGGGCAGTGCCGTCAGCCGGCAGAGATAGAGCGGCAGTTTGTTGACGTCCTCCACCACGATGTCCCAGGGCTCGCGCCGCAAGGCCTCCCGCATCGCGCTCCGCCCCACCAGCGCGAAGCTGTGCCGGCTCCCGTGCCGCTCCACCGAAACGCCTCGCACCACGGCGCGCGCGGCGCCGCTCTTCCAGCCCGAGCAGACCAGATGGACCCTGTGCCCCCGGGCCACCAGCCGCGTAAAGAGCTCGAAGAGGTGGAGCTCCGCGCCGCCGGCGTGCGGATTCTCCAGATCCTGCCAGTTGCTCAGCAGGATTCTCACAGCTGCCCGAGGGTGCGGGCCACCTGATCGAGCACGCCGTTGACGAACGCGGGAGATTGCCGGCTGCCGAAGCGATGCGCCAGCCAGAGCGCCTCGTCGATGGCCACCTTGGGAGGCACCCGTCGCTCCAGCAGCTCGTACACGGAGAGCCGCAGAATGTTCCGGTCCACCAGCGCCAGCCGGTCCAGCCGCCAGTGCTCGGCGGCCGTGGCGAAGAGCGCGTCGAGCTCAGCGCGCCGCGCGACGACGCCCCGCGCGAGCTCGGCGGCCGGCCGGAATACCGCGGGCTCGGACCGGGTCAGCCGCTCCATGCGCGGGAGGATCGCTTCGAGATCGGGCCGGCCATCGACCTCCCAGGCGTAGAGGAGCTGGAGCGCGCGGGCGCGCGCCCGGGTTGCGGATCTAAGCGCCATGACCGCTCACCCGAAACGGACGCTCCGCTCTCCCCTGGTGACCTCGCCGATGAGCCAGGTCTCTACCCCGGCGGCACTCGCCGCGATGCGGACCGGCTCCGCCGCGTCGCGGGGCAGCACCGCGATCATCCCGATGCCGAGGTTGAAGACCTCGCGCATCTCCGCGTCGCTGATCCCTCCGCCCTGCCGCAGCACCCGGAAAAGGGGCGGCTCCGGCCAGGCGTGGGGATCGACCACGGCCGCGCAGTCGGCCGGGAGCATGCGGATCAGATTCCCGGGAATGCCCCCACCGGTGATGTGCGCGAGACCGTGCACCGAAGGGAGCACCGGGCGGAGCGCCAGCTCATAAGAGCGATGGATCGCGAGCAGGGCATCGGCCACGGTGCCTAACCCGCTCTCCAGGACGCTGTCGAGCCGGAGGGCCAGGCTCTCGAACAGCACCCGCCGGGCCAGGCTGTAGCCATTGGTATGCAACCCGGTCGAGGCGTAGCCCAGCAGCACGTCGCCGGGCACGATCCGGTCGCCGTGAATCGCCTCGGCTTCCTCGACGACGCCGAGGATCGTGCCAGCCAGATCGAACTCGCCCGGCCGGTAGAGGTCGGGCATCTGCGCAGTTTCCCCGCCCGCAAGCACCATATCGTGCGCCACGCAGCCTCGCGCGACGCCCTCGACGATCGCCACGGTGGCGTCCGCCGAGAGGGCGGAGCCTGCGACATAGTCCTGGAACGCCAGCGGCCGCGCGCCGTGCACCAGGATGTCGTTTACCGCGTGGTTCACCAGATCCTCGCCGACCGTATCCAGCCGACCGGCTTCGCGCGCCACCAGAACTTTGGTCCCCACGCCATCGGTGCTCAGGACCAAGACCGGACGCCGCATGCCCTCGGGCAGGCGAACCATCCCGGCGAAGCTGCCGACTTCTCCCACGGAAAAGCCGGTCCGCGTGGTCAGCACCAGCCGAGCGATCCGCTGTTTGGCCGCCTCGGCGCCCGCGAGATCGACCCCCGCTTCGGCGTAGAGCCTGCTCACGACAGGGGCTCGGCGCTCGGAACGTGGGTCAGATCGACGAAGGCCTCCACCCGTTGCTGGACCGTTGCGTAGTCCACCGTGTCGAACCCTTTCACTCCGAAGCCCTGCACGGCAAAGCCCCCCATCGCGGCCCCATAGACCATCGCGCGGCGGAGCTGTCCTGGTGCCGTCGAATCGACCCGGGCCAGATATCCCATGAAGCCGCCCGCAAACGCGTCACCCGCCCCGGTGGGGTCGAAGACCTCCTCGAGCGGATACGCCGGCACGTAGAAGGCGCGCTCGGGCTCGATCAGCAGGGCGCCGTACTCCCCCTGCTTGACGACCACCCGCTTGGGGCCCCTCGCGAGGATCCAGCGGCCCGCGCGATGAATGTTCCAGTCGCCCGAGAGCTCCCGGGCCTCGCTATCGTTGACGAGCAGAATGTCCACCCGCTTGAGCAGCTTGAGCAGATCCGGCTTCTGACTCTTGATCCAGTAGTTCATGGTGTCGCACACCACGAGCTTGGGCGCCTTCATCTGGTCGAGCACGTTGAGCTGCAGCAACGGATCGATATTGCCGAGGAAGACGTACTTCGCGTCGCTCCAGGCGGACGGCAGCTTGGGCTGGAACGCCGCGAAGACCCCGAGCCGGGTCTCCAGGGTCTCCCGGCTCTGCAGGTCATAGGAGTATTTGCCCTTCCAGCGAAAGCTCTCTCCGTCCGCCCGCTCGACCCCCGACCAGTCGATGCCCCGTTTGGCCAGCACCTCGAGGGCCTCGACCGGATAATCATTGCCGACCACGCCGACCACCCGCACCGGGTGCAGCAAGGAGGCGGCCACGCTGAAGTACACGGCGGAGCCTCCCAGCGCGTCCGCGGTCTCCCCGAACGGCGTAAAGATGGAATCCAGCGCGACGCTGCCGACGACGAGCAGGCTCATGGAATCACATCCGGTCGGGGGCGGAGAGTCCGAGCAAGCCGAGCCCGTTGCGCAGCACCTGGCGGGCGGCGCGCGCCAGCACCAGCCGCGCCCGCTCGGTAGCGTCGGCTTCGCCGAGCACGCGGCAGTGGTGATACCAGTAGTGGGCGATGCGCGCCAGCTCCTCCAGATACCCGGTGATCCGGTGCGGCTCCCGGGCGCGCGCGGCGCCGGCGACGAGCTCCGGAAAGCGGGTGAGCAGTTTGAGCAGCTCTCCATCCTCCGCCGCCGGCAGCGCCTCGAGCTCGGCCGAGTCGCCCGCCTGCTCGGGCGCGATGCCCGCGACCCGGAAGATGCCGCTCAGCCGGGCGTGCGCCATTTGCACGTAGAATACCGGGTTTTCGTCGGTCTGTTTGCGCGCCAGGTCCACATCGAACACGAAGGGGGTTTCTCCCTTGCGCATCAGGAAGAAGTAGCGCGCCGCATCGCTGCCCACCCAGTCGAGCAGCTCGCGCAAGGTCACGAAATCGCCCGCCCGCTTCGACATGCGCACTTCTTCCCCGCCCTTCATCACCTTGACCAGCTGCACCAGCGCCACCTCGAAGAACTCGTCGGGATAGCCCAGCGCGCGGAGCGCCGCTCGCATCCGCGGGATATAACCGTGGTGATCCGCACCCCAGACGTCGATCACCCGGTCGAAGCCCCGCTCGTGCTTGTCGCGATGGTACGCCAGATCGGGAACCAGATAGGTGAGCGTCCCGTCGCTCTTTTTGAGCACCCGGTCCTTGTCGTCGCCGTGCGCTTCGGTCTTGAGCCAGAGCGCCCCGTCCTTCTCGTAGGTCAAACCCTTCCGCGCCAGCTCCTCGAGCGTCGCGCTCACCCGCCCGCTGTCGTACATGGCCTGCTCGGAGCTCAGCTGATCGAAGTGCACGCCGAAATCCCGCAGCAGCTCATTCTGCTCCTGGCGCTCGTGCTCCAGGATAAAGCGGCGCAACGCTGGCGCCGCCCCGTCGAAGGACGCGGCGAGTATCCCGGGCTCGAGCTCGGCCACCGCCCGTTCCGCGGCCTCCACGAGATACTCGCCGTGATAGCCTCCCTCGGGGATGTCCGTGGCGACGCCGTGGCGCTGCTGGATCCGGGCCCAGAGACTCTCCACCAGGCGGTCGATCTGCACCCCGGCGTCGTTGATGTAGAACTCGCGGGTGACGCTATGACCGGTCCACTCCAGCAGCGCCGCGATCCCGTCGCCCAGCGCGGCGCCGCGGCCGTGCCCCACGTGCAGCGGACCGGTCGGATTGGCGGAGACGAACTCGACGTTGACCTTGATGCCGCGGCCGAACTCGGCGCGGCCGTAGGCATCACCCGCGCGCACCACCCCGCCGAGCGCGGCGGCGAGCTGATCCTCGGCGAGCCAGAAATTGATGAAGCCGGGCCCGGCGATCTCGGTGCGCTGGACCACACCTTCCGGGAGTGCGAGCGCCGCCAGCACCTCGGCGGCCACGGCGCGGG
>DASYTT010000131.1:0-3414 GCA_036002045.1 Gemmatimonadales bacterium | reverse complement strand
AGTGCGGCCAGAGCGGAGGCTTCGTGCTCTGGAGCAATCCTGAAGCGCGACAGAAGGTATTCGGGGTGATCTTCAAGGGGTACGGGCCCGGACCCGGGACCGCAGTCGAGCGCATCACCGCGGACTTGCCCTTCGCGGGCGCCGCGGTACAAGCGGGCGGACGAGGGCTCCGACTCGCCGCGGATCAGACCGAGTACATGCGGGAGATCGTGGCGGTGATGCAGGGCAAGATCGGGGGCGTCGCGACCGCGGCGGCGGTGGTGTCTCAAACGCAGCGCGCCCCTGCCCCCACCCCGGCGCCGGCTCCCGCCCCCCCAGCGGGACGGCCTGGAGTACCAGCTCCGAGAGCCACGCCGGCCCCTGCGCCCGCTCCTGCTCCCGCAGCCGGTCCTGCTCCTCAGGTCATTACCGACTGGGGCCGCCGCTGCTGCGCTCGCGACATCGCGGAGCTCCGGGCGGCGTTGAGCTTGCTCCAGTCTTCCAGCAGGAGTTTGCAGAACCCGGCGGTGCTCGCCCACTTCGGCAGGCGGCCCACGGCCAGCCAGCTCGGCGCCATTGCCAGCCAACTCAACAGCGCGCTGGACGCCTTCGCGAATACCCGCGACGCGACCACTGCGGCGGCGGCACTATCCAACTTCTCCCGCGGCCTCGATATGCTGGCCAGGCTGGTCGCCGGCACCTGACGAGCCTTCGATTGCGGGCACGCCGCAGGGTCACTCCAGCGGCAGAACAGGGAGCGCAACTCCGTCGACGCGTCAGACTTTCGCAGTAGCTTTCCGCGGCCTGCTGCCTTTTCGTCCGTTGTGTCGCGCCGCCCGCGCCTTTGCCACGATGACTGGCCCGGCGGGAACCAGCTCCATCCGCACGGGATCAACCTTCAGGTTGAGCCCCTCCAGCGAATGGACGCCGAGCAGGACCATATCCCCGGGCTCGGCGAACACGACCAAATCCGGGGCTTCGGCGCCACCGGCCCGCACCAGGGCATAACCGATGTCCCGCTCAATCCGGCGCCCGTCCGCGACGATGAAAGCCTGTTTCCGCTGGGCCGCGATGCCGAGCGGCTCCAACACCTCGCGCGGAACCCAGGTGTACTCGCTGCCGGTATCCACCAATGTGTCAGGCACTGCGCGGCGTCGGCCGCGGTGGTCCCAACTCTCGATTTCAATGGTGGTACGAAAGAGGCAGCCCATTCTCTCCATGGTAATCCCTCGAGTCCGGTGGCCGTTATCCTTGCGCCGCGACCCTCATCGAATCTACCCGAACCTGGTCCGCTCTGACATCAGGAGCCGCTCGATCCGGACGAGAAAACCCTGGCGAGCTGGTCACGCCCACCGTTTATGATCAATAGAGTGATCTCGTGCCATAACCCAAACTTGACAAAGATCTTAGCCATGTTACATATAGGGAACTAATCGTCGGCTTTGCAAGCAAAGTTCCCTTTATGTAACAGAGAACATGAGCCCAACCATCCACACCGTGCGCCAACTGGGCGCCACCATCCGGAGCCGCCGAAACGAGGCAAAGCTCACCGCCACCGAGACCGCCGCGCTTGCTCACGTCAGCAGACGGCTCCTGATCGAGCTGGAACGAGGCAAACGGCCCAATGTCGGGTTCCAGGCTCTCGGCCGGGTCCTCCAAGTCTTGGGCCTCGACTTGGAGGTAACGCCGCGTGGACTGCCCGGCAGCCAGCTTCGAGTCGGAAAACGCTAGGGCATGTTCGCGGTATACCTGCATGACGTTCCGATTGGTACGATAGCGCCAAGAGGGCGCGGTCTGACCTTTCAGTATGAGGCTCGGGTCGTGGAGGATCAAAGCATCCCGGCCTTGTCGCTTTCCCTTCCCAAACAATACGAACGATTCCCGGACTCACGGGCCGGCCGGTTCTTCCGTAACCTGCTGCCGGAGCAGGCGTACCGGCGCCTGATCGCCGCCGGAGTCGGGACGGCTCCCGAGAACAGCCTAGCGCTGCTCGGCGCGATCGGCGGCGAATGTCCCGGCGCTGTTTCGATCTGGCCCGAGGGAAAGGCTCCGCCGGCGGAAGCCCAGTACGAGCGCCTGGAAACTCCGCAACTGCGAAGGCTCTTTTCGCGTGCGGATAGTCATCGGCTGGCGGAAGCAGTGACCCGGGGCCGGTTGTCTCTCGCCGGCACCCAGGAAAAAATCGCTCTGTTGCGGGATGCTGTTGGGGATTGGTTGCTACCGCTCAATGGAGCCGTGACCAGCCATATCCTGAAGGAGGCCGCGCCCGCTTTCCCGAATCTCCTCGAGAACGAGCTCTTTTGTATGGCCTTGGCCCGAGAGGCAGGCCTGCTCGTTCCGGATACCGGGCTTGCGAGCTCGGAGGTTCGCGTCTTCTGTGCCGAGCGGTTCGACCGGCCCCCCACCGCCGAAGGTGAACGAGTAAAGCGCGCAAAAATTCACCAGGAGGACTTCTGTCAAGCACTGGCGGTCGAACCTGACAACAAGTATGAAGGCGATGGTGGGCCCGGCCTCAGACAATGCGCCGGCGTGATCCTGCAGTATTCAAGTCTTCCTGCTGATGACCTGCTGAGGCTCCTGCGCTGGATTGGATTCAATTATCTGATCGGCAATGAGGACGCCCACGCAAAAAATCTGACCCTCCTTTATTCAACCGAAGGGCTTCGGCTTACTCCCCACTACGATCTCGTGAGCACCGAGGTATATCGCGGTCTGGAGCGCCGGTTAGCGATGAAGATCGGCGGTGCCTGGGATATCCGGAATGTCCAAGGCAGGGACTGGCGGCGCCTCGCAGGGGCCCTCGGCATCCCCTGGGACCGGTTCCGACCCGCTCTCCTCGAGTTGGCGGATCGCGTAGACGGACTCGTTCCTCGAATGATGGAAGTCTGTTCGGCCAGGTTCGGACCCTCACCGGTCTACCATGAGATCCGTCAGGTAATCGAGCGAACGGTCTCCCAGGCAAGCCTCGCCCTCGGCGGAAGGTGACGTCGCGCCACAGTATACTACCGAATGATCGTGCATCTCATCGACGGCACCTACGAATTGTTCCGCCAATTCTACGGCCGGCGCCGCTTCAATAAAGGAATAGACAAGCCCTTCGGCGCCGTACTCGGCGTGCTGCATTCGGTGCTCGAGCTGATCGAGACGGGCGCCACGCACCTTGGCGTTGCGACCGACCAGGTCATCGAGTCGTTCCGCAACGAGCTCTGGCCCGGTTACAAGACCGGCGAGGGAATCGAGCCCGCGCTGTGGACGCAGTTTCCTGAGCTGGAGGGCGCACTCGCCGCGATGGGCGTTGTGGTGTGGCCCATGGTCGAGCTGGAAGCCGATGACGCGCTGGCCTCGGCGGCCTGGCTGGCCGCGGACGACCCGCGGGTCGAGAAAGTCTGTATCTGGGCAAACGACAAGGATCTGGCGCAGTGCGTCCGGGGCGAC
>DASYTT010000130.1:0-71933 GCA_036002045.1 Gemmatimonadales bacterium | reverse complement strand
GTGCTGGAGCACCGGCTGCTCCTGTGTCAGAATTCGATGCTTCATGCTGGGACGAAAGAGTACAGTCGGTTGCATACTATCCTCTCCATGCGTTTGCTCATAGCCAATAGCCCATAGCCAATAGCCAATAGCCCATAGCCCATAGCCAATAGCCAATAACCAATAGCCAATAACCAATAGCCGCTAACTCAACGCGAGCTGCAATTCATGCAGCCGCTGATACTTGCCATTCTGTAACGCCAGCAATTCCGCATGCGTCCCCTGCTCCACCAGGCGGCCGTCTTCGATCACGAAGAGCCGCGAGGCTTTCCGCAGCGTCGAGAGCCGGTGCGCGATCGCGAACACGGTGCGCCCCGCCACCAGCCGCTCCAGTGCCTCCTGGATGTGCTGTTCCGTCTCCGTGTCCACGCTGCTGGTCGCCTCGTCCAGGATCAGAATCCTGGGATCATGCAGCACGGCCCGCGCGATGCTGACGCGTTGCCGCTCGCCGCCGGAAAGCGTTTGCCCGCGCTCGCCCACCAGCGTGTCGTAGCCCTGGGTGAGCTTGAGGATGAAGTCGTGCGCGTTGGCTGCTCGCGCCGCCGCGATCACCTCGTCCAGCGTGGCCTCCGGCTTGCCGTAGCGGATGTTCTCCAGCACGGTGCCGTAGAACAGATACGGGTCCTGCAGCACCATGCCGATCTGCCGGCGATAGTGCCCGCTGTCGAGCAGCCGCACATCCACGCCGTCGACCTTCACGCTGCCGCCGGTCACGTCATAGAAGCGCGCAATCAGGTTGACCACCGTGGTCTTCCCACCGCCCGAAGGACCTACCAGCCCGATCAGCTCGCCCGGCCGGACGTCGAAGCTCACCCCGCGGAGTACCTGGCGCACGCCGTCGTAGGCAAACCCCACGTGGTCGAACGTCACCTGACCCCGCACCGGTTCGAGCCGCACCGGCTCGGCCACATCCACGATCTCCGGCTCGGTGTCGAGAATCTCGAACACCCGGTGCGCCGAAGTGGTCGCGCGGTTCATAGTACGCGCCATCTGGCCGATTACTTCGATCGGCGCGATGAACATCGTCGCGTACAACAGGAACGAGACGAAGGTTCCGGTCGAGAGCGCCGGCCCTCCGCTTTCCAGCAGCCGTGGTACCGCGAGCACCCAGACCAGCACCGTGGTCGCATGCACTCCGAGCATGAGCAGCGGCCAGAACCCGGTCCACATCCGGTGGATGCGGTTGAACTCCGCCGTCACGTCCTCGTTGCGCTCCCCGAATCGCGCGATCTCGCGCGCTTCCTGGTGGAACGCCTTCACTACCCGGATCCCCGGGATGGTGTCCGACAGCACGTCGGTCACCCGCGACCATTTTCTCCAGGCGCGCAGGAAGAGCCGGTTGATCGACTCGCCGTGCCGGAAGATGAGCCAGCAGAAGAGCGGCACGGGCAGCACCATCGCCAGGCCCAGTCTCCAGTCCAGTGTCACCAGCACCACGCCGAGCCCGAGCAGCATCACCGCGGAGAGCGACACGTCCACCACCCCGAACGCGACGAACTCCCAGAGCCGGTCGGTATCGGCGGAGACGCGGGTGATGATGCTCCCGGTCTTCTTGCGCGAGAAGAACGAGAGCGAGAGCCGCTGCAGGTGCTCATACAGCTCGGTGCGCAGGTCGCGCGCGACCCATTCCCCCATGATGGCCATGAGCCGGAGCCGGATCCACGCCGCTCCCTGGCGCACCAGGAACACCAGCGCCATGGCCGACACCGCGACCCAGGCGAGCAGCGCGGCCCGTGCGACCGGCAGCCGGCCCTCGCGCGCCGGTCCCACCAGCCGGTCGAGCACATAACCCGCGAGCCACGGCGGAATCAGGCTCACCAGCGTGATCAGCGTCGCCGCCGCCATGCCGAGTGAGAGCTCGCGCCGGTAAGGCCTGAGGTAGCCGAGCAGCCGGCTGATCACCGCGTGTGGCCTGCCGGCTATCAGGGCTTGCGCATCGCGCACCGGCCGCGCCACCGCTTCAGCGTAGAGGTCGTCACTGTCCCTCTGCCCCTCTGTCCCTCCGTCCCTCTGACCATCCTCCAACACGGAGCGAAGGTTTTCGAAGGCGCGCCGCTGGCGGTGGGTATACCGCACGACCGCGAGCGGTGGCTCGTCCGGCGCACCCAGAAACGTCAGCGTCGTGGCCGAGAGCCCCGGACTCTCGCGCAGCGCGGTCACCCGGGAGCGCGCGAAGCTGGAGAGTTCTCCCGAGCGCGCGATCGCAACGTGCGCGGGCCCGAGCGCCACCCAGCACTCCGTGAGCTCGAGCTTCGGACTGAGATCGGCCAGCGCATAGAGCTGGACCGGCGCGCCGGACCAGGCGTCTTCGATCCGGCGCCGGAGCTCCGCCGGGAGCCGCACGGGCTGGCCCGCGTAGCGCGTGATGATGGCCTGGTCGAGGGTATGTCCTGTGGCGTCCATCGTCGTGATCCTTCGTTCATGGTGCAAAACGAAAAGCCTTCCGGGTCTCTCGGAGCACCCGGAAGGCGGATCACGCGATCTGATCGAGGGCTTCTAGGGTGCTCGTTTCTTTCGGGTGGAGGCGACGTCGCCAATCAGGGGGGTCCAGGCGTCCGGGCGCACTCCGTGCCCGAAAGCCTGCGCGCCTAGCTTGGCGGCCATCATCGCGCGATAGTGACGTCGCATCGTTCGAAAGACCCTGTGTTGAAGGACTGCTGACACAACTTAAGAAATGCCGCGGGGGCGGGCAAGTCTGCCGCTACGGCAGGAGAAGCTGGAAGCTGCGCCCCGGGAATCGCGCGACCAGGTCGAGCGAGCCTCCCAGCGCCTCGACGTGCGCACGCAATGTACCCACGGTTGGATCCGCCCTCCGTTCCAGCTTCGAAACCCGCGACTGGTTGATCCCCAGCCGGAGCGCGAGGTCGTCCTGGGTGAGGTGGAGCTCGCGCCGCAGCTCCTTGAGGGTGATCGGCGGAGGCAGAGCCTCTCGCGCGGCCCGCCGCGCGGCAAACCCGCGTCGCAGCTCGGCGCGTATCCGCGCCCCCTGGGCCGCGGTCAGCCGGAATTCCCGCATTGAGAATGCATGGGCGACCGAGCACACGAGCGCCAGAAAAACCAACGCCAGCCGTGCCGAAAGAACCCGCGCTGCCTTCACCCGCCCACTGGGCAGGGTCCTTTCCAAATGGAGTTCGCCGAGTATTCCTGTTCTGGAATAGTCCTCAGAAGGACTATTTCGTGAACGACCTCAAATGGACAAGGGTTGCCGACCTGGGGCAGCCCTGCCGCTGCTCACCTAGCGGCTCGAGCTTCGTTTCCGCGGAACCTTGGCGCCCTTCTTCCGCGCCTCCGATAGCCCGATCGCGATCGCCTGCTTCCGGCTCTTCACGGTGCCGCCCTTCCCGCCCTTGCCGCTCTTGAGCGTTCCCTTCTTCCGCCGCCGCATGGCGCTGGCTACCCGCTTGCTGGCTGCCTTCCCGTAGCGTGCCATCAGAGCCTCCTATTATGTAAGGTCGTCCACCAAGGGATGGGACGACCAGAAAGCGCGACCAGCCACATCGCGATAGCTTAGGAGATCGCTCCTCAGGAGACCGATCGCAGGTGAGCAGGTCGATCATCTATTTCGATGGACTATGCAATCTCTGCGACGGGTTCGTGCGCTTCATTCTCGCGCGCGATCGCCACGGCCGCTATCGCTTCGCGCCGCTCCAGGGCGAAACCGCCCGGCTTCGCCTGGGGGATCGTTTTGCGGGCAATGAGCCCCAGACCGTGGTGCTCGAGGAGCCCAAGCGGTTTCGGGTGCGCTCCGATGCCGCGCTGGCCATCCTCAGCGGACTCGGCGGCATCTGGCGGCTCGCCGCGGCGCTCCGCCTCATCCCGCGCCGTCTGCGCGACGCCGTGTATGACTACATCGCGCGCAAGCGCTTCGAATGGTATGGCCGCCGTGACGCCTGCCGCATCCCGTCGCCTGCCGAGCAGGAGCGCTTTCTTCCCTAGGAGGAGTGTGTGATGCAAGAGGTCGCGACGTTCGCCGGCGGATGCTTCTGGTGCCAGGAAGCCGTGTTCCAGCCGCTCCGCGGCGTGAAGCAGATCGTGTCGGGGTATATCGGCGGCCGGATGCCGAATCCTTCCTACGAGGCGGTCTGCTCGGGGCTGACCGGCCACGCGGAGGCGATCCAGCTTACCTTCGACCCGGCCGTGATCTCCTATCACGACCTGCTCGAGCTCTTTTTCGCTTTTCACGATCCCACGACCCTGAATCGCCAGGGTCCCGACGAAGGGACCCAGTATCGCTCCGCCATCTTTTACCATTCGCCGGAGCAGAAAGCGGAAGCCGAGCGGGTGATTCGCGAGCTCGAGGCCGCGGGCACCTTCGGCAGCCCCATCGTGACCCAAGTCGCGCCGGCGGACACCTTCTATCCCGCCGAGCAGTATCACCAGGATTACTACCGCAACAATCCTGACAAGGCGTATTGCCGGGCGATGATCACCCCGAAGCTGGCCAAGCTGCGGCTCAAGTATGCCGACAGGCTCGCGACCGCCGCTCGCTGACCACGAAACCGTGCTGCGCTTCCCCCTTCCCTAGCTTCCGGAAGATTTGTGCTATGCATGCCACAGCGTAGGGCTCGGCCTACGCACTTGTAGGACGATCCCGGCGGATTCCTCTCGTTGCTGGCCCTACCTAAACAGTTTTGCCCGAAGAAAGGCCGAATCCATCATCGGCATATCGATTGCACCTCCAGAGCTCAGGAATTCTTTAGCAAACCGGAGCGGACATGTCGGCCCCATCGCGGAGACCCAGCCTGCTGCTTTCGGCGCTGCTCCTTGCGGGCGCCGCGGCACCGCTGGCCGCCGCTCCCGTCGACTGCGGTCCCCGCGATACGCCCAACCTGATTTATCCCGGCGATCCCCGCTGGGCCGTCGACAAGAACGTCTATCCCGCGGCGAGCAATCTCGCCACGATCGCGATCACTCCGACCAATCCCCGGAGCGGCAACGGCTCGCTCGAGCTGGCTACGACCGGAAGCCTGTTCGACTGGGCCTTCTTCAAGCGGGTGGCCGACGCCAACGGGTCCTGGGGACTGTTGTCCGATATCAACTGCCTGACCTTCGACTGGTGGCGCGACAGCTACACGCTGCCTAACCCGGCCCCTTCCGCGCTGACCGCGGAAACCTGGCAGGAGCAGACCCCCGTGCTCCGCCTCCTGGTGCGCGACCTGCAGGACAACGTGACGGTCTTGAGCCAGCTGGTCTGGGAGCGCTGGTACAACACCAGGAGTTCCCTGCAGCCCACCGAGAATGATCAGTGGAACTTCGAGAACATCACCGGCCAGCAGCTCTGGCGTCACTTCGACGGCGGGTTGACCTATACCAACGCTGGATGCGTCAACACCGGCTTCACCGGGTCTGCCGCGCTGCAGACCTACGACATCGCCGGCTGGGTCCAGAACTGCTACTCTGCCAGCGCCCAGGTCTATGGCGTCATGATCGGCGTCGGCAGCATGTGGCCGGGGAGCTATCGTGCCTTCCTCGATAACGTGCAGCTGAGCTTCGCCGACCAGGAAGGCTTCGTGGTCGAGGACAACTTCGAGTTTCCCACCAGCGCGGTTCCCGAGCCCGCCACCATGGCATTGCTCGCCACCGGCCTCCTCGGTCTCGCCGTTGCCGGCTACCTCAAGCGCCGCCGGTCCCATAGCCTGTAGCCAGTAGTCAGCGGCACCGCTCGCCATCTCGCCGGTATCACTGTACTATCGGGGATCATGAGAGGCACGTTCGCGCGAGCAGGCTTGCTCGCGATGCTTGCGATAGCGGCCTGCGGCACCGCAGGCCAGCCGCCGGTGCGCACCGAACCGGTCCCTGCCGGGAATCAGTCCACCTTGACCCCCGCGGCGCTCGCAAAGGCCGACAGCGGTCGCCCGGCCTATACCGCAGCCGATGTCCATTTCATGTCGGGCATGATTGCGCATCACGCCCAGGCCGTGCTCATGGCCGGCTGGGCACCCTCGCATGGCGCGAGCCCGGCAGTGCGCGCCCTCTGCGAGCGGATCGTCGTTGGCCAGCGCGACGAGATCGCCTTCATGCAGAGCTGGCTCCGGGACCGCCGTGAGCCGGTTCCCGACGCGGATCCCCCCCCCTCGCACGCAAGCATGCCCGGTATGGCGCACCCGCTGATGCCCGGCATGTTGAGCCCGGAGCAGCTCGCGCAGCTCGACCAGGCCAGGGGGACAGAGTTCGACCGGCTGTTCCTGACCTTCATGATCCAGCACCACCAGGGCGCGATTACCATGGTGGAACAGCTCCTCTCCGCGCGCGGCGCGGCGCAGGACGAGTATGTCTGGAAATTCGCTTCCGATGTCAACGCCGATCAGACCACCGAGATCGACTTCATGACCCTCATGCTCGCGCAACTACCCTCTCAAAAGACTCCCTGACCAATGGCTGCCATCTCCAGGCTTTCACTGCTCGCAGTCGGCCTCGTCTTGTGCGCGGCCTGCGCTTCCTCCTCATCCTCCTCGTCTGCCTCAGTGAGCGCCGCGCCCGCCCCCCGGCCGGATCTCTCCACCACCCCGCCGAGCCCCGATCCCCGAGTCGGACTCCGGGCCGGCTGGATGAATCCCGCGGAAGCGAGCTGGAATCTTCGCCTCGTCTCCCAGACGCCGCCATCGGAAAAGTTCTTCAATGCGAGCACCCCCGGGGATCGCCGGCTGACCAACTCGGATCTGGCCTTCTCGGGCAATTACGTCATCCAGGGCAACTACAGCGGCGTCCAGGTCTGGGACATCTCGAATCCGCGCAAGCCGTCGCTCAAGATCGGCTACGTCTGTCCCGGCTCGCAGAGTGACGTATCCATCTACCAGAATCTGCTCTTCGTGTCGGGTGAATCGACGGGCGGCCGCCTCGATTGCGGCTTGCAGGGAGTCCAGGACTCCGTCAGCCACGAACGGCTGCGCGGCATCCGCATCTTCGACGTCACCGACATCACCAACCCGAAGTACCTGACCAACGTGCAGACCTGCCGCGGCTCGCATACCCACACGGTGGTGAGCGATCCGAAGGATCAGGCCAACGTCTATATCTATGTCTCTGGCTCCGCGCCGGTGCGCTCGCCGAGTGAGTTGCCTGGCTGCTCCGGCCGGCCGCTCGAGGAAGATCCCAGCACCGCCCTCTTCCGCATCGAGGTCATCCGGGTGCCGCTCGCCGCCCCCGAGCAGGCAGCGATCGTGAGCTCGCCGCGAATTTTCGGAGAGCTCGCTCCCCCGCCGCGGCACGGTGAGCTGCCCGCCGATTCAGCGGAGCGCGCCGCCAGATCCGCTGGCCGCCCGCAGCAGGCGCCCCCCCCCCGGCCCAGGAGCGGCCCCAATCAGTGTCACGACATCACCGTCTATCCCGCCATCGGCCTGGCGGGTGGCGCGTGCGGCGGCTATGGCCTGCTGCTCGACCTCAGCGATGTCGCCAATCCCAAGCGGATCGCCGCGGTGGCCGACTCGAACTTCTCCTTCTGGCACTCGGCCACCTTCAATAACGACGGCAGCAAGATTCTCTTCACCGACGAATGGGGCGGCGGCGCCGCACCCCGCTGTCGAGTGACCGATAAGCCCGAGTGGGGAGCCGATGCGATCTTCACGCTCAAAGACAAGCAGATGACGTTCCAGAGCTACTACAAGCTGCCCGCGGCGCAGACCTCGTTCGAGAACTGCGTGGCCCACAACGGGTCGCTCATCCCGGTGCCCGGGCGCGACATCATGGTGCAGGCCTGGTATCAGGGCGGCATCTCGGTGTTCGACTGGACCGATGCGGCCCACCCCAGAGAAATCGCCTACTTCGATCGCGGTCCGATGGATTCCACCAAGCTCGTCGATGCCGGATCCTGGTCGGCGTATTGGTACAACGGCTACATCGTGAGCTCGGAGATTTCCCGCGGGCTGGACATTTTCGAGCTGGTGCCCAGCGGTTGGCTCACCCAGAATGAGATTGATGCCGCGCGGCTGGTGCGCTTCGACTTCCTGAACGTCCAGGACCAGCCCAGGCTGGTCTGGCCGCCAAGCTTTGCCGTGCCGCGGGCGTATCTGGATCAGCTCGCGCGTTCGAACGGTCTCGCGGTGGCTCGGGTGACGGCGGTGCGAAACGAGCTCGCCCGCGCGGAGAAGCTCTCGGCGGCTGAGCGTAGGAGCCCGCTCAACCAGCTCGCCACCCAGCTTCACAGCGACGCAACCGGAGCCGCTGACCAGGCCAAGGTCCACGCCCTCGCCCGTGCTGTCGAGGAGCTAGCTACAGCTCAACGCTGACCCGGAAGGCTGTTGACCAATAGCCCATAGCCCATAGCCCATAGCCCATAGCCAATAGCCTACACCTTATTGCGCCGTAGCTCAGCAAGCGGATAAAACGTCCCCCGCCACACGATCCCGCGCTGGGCCAGATTGAGCACCAGCGCGCGGAGGATGATCCACGCGAAGAGGAGGGCGACGACCGGGTAAAGGAGCGCCACGCGCCGCGGCGCTCCGCTCTCTCGGGTTCCGAAGAGCATGATGCCGAGCTGGCTGGTCACCGCGGCGGCCGCGATCCAACGCAGCGGTCCGCTCCCGAACCCGAATGCCGCGAGCGGCCCGAGTCCGCCGACCAGGTAGAGGGGGACGCCGGCGAGCATTGGCAGCAGCCGGTACTCCACGACCGAAAACGTGTTCTTCATCAGTCCGTCGATCGCCTCGGGCACCGAGTGATACCACTCGACCGAGATGAGTCCCTTGCCCAGCAGAAAATCGCTGCGGGCCCCACTGCGTTTGAGAATCTTGCCCAGCTTGAGGTCGTCGTCCGGGCGGAGCCGGATCGGCTCGTGACCTCCCGCTCGGCGGTACGCCGCCGCGCGCACCAGATTGAAGGCGCCGATGCCGACGAAGCGCCAGCTTCTCGGATCGCGCGCCTTCCACGGGCGCAGGATTGCCGTGCCCCAGCAGATGAATCCGGTGCCGAAAGCGGAAAGCAGGAGTCCCGGGAGCCGGATATCGGGTAGCACCGCCAGATGGTCGAGACCGCGCCGCTCGGCGAATCCCACGGCGCGAGCGAGCGTCTCCGGCGCCATCACCACATCGGCATCGGTGAACAACAGCCACTCTCCCCGGGCCGCTGCTGCACCGACCGACAACCCGTGGTTCTTGCCCAGCCATCCTTTCGGCAGCTCGCGCACGTGGATGACCCGGAGCCGCGGATCGGCGCGCGCCAGCCGCTCGAGAATTTCGCCGGTAGCATCGGTCGAACGATCGTCTACCGCCACGATTTCGAAGGCCGGGTATCTCTGGGTCAGCAGAGATCGCGCGGCGGCCTCAATCCCCCGCGCTTCGTCACGCGCGGCCACCACGATCGAGACCAGCGGCGCTCCCGCACCTTCGCGAGGCGCTGCGTCCGCCAGTCGTTCGAGCTTTCGGAATCCGAGCACCACATCGAGTCCGAGCCCGGCGATGACCAGCAGGACCCCGAGCATTCCCCAGGCAAGTAGGCTCATCAGAAAAACGTAGCTCACTGCCCTCTGCCGCTCTGCCGCCTCTCTTCCCGCTTGCCTCTTCCCTTTTTACCCGCCTTATCGTAAGATATATCGTGTGATCTATCTTACGAGGTAGCGTGAAATGCATAAACACCGTGATGACTGGGGTTTAGGAGATTTGGCCGACTTCGTATCAGGGGAATGGGGTCCCAAAATCTTCGGCTTTAAGGTCGGTGGACAGTCCCGTCACCGCCGCCGCGGACCGATGTTCGAGTCGGGCGAGGTCAAGTTCGTGATCCTGCGGCTGCTCAAGGAAAAGCCTCGGCACGGCTACGACATCATCAAGGCTTTGGAGGAAAGGCTCGCCGGGTGCTACACCCCTTCGGCGGGAACCGTCTATCCCACCCTCCAGCTGCTCGAAGACCAGGGCTATGTGCGGGCGGTCGAGGAAGACGGCAAGAAGGTCTACCACATCACTCCCGCCGGCGAAGAGTTCCTCGCGCAGAACCGCGACGCCATCGACGACATCTTCGACCGGGTGCGCGATACCGTCCGCGATTATGCCGGCGGCCCGATGGGAGAGCTGCACCAGGCCTTTGCGCGGGTCGCCGCGCAGACCTACAAGCGCGCGTGGCGTTACGGCCCGGGCCATCCCGCCGTGCCGCGCATCGTGGAGATTCTGAAGCGCACTGCGACCGAAATCGAAAAGGAATGGGAGAAGGCCTCATGATCACGCATGGCGCGATGCCCACCTGGCTGATCCTCCTCATCGTCTTCGGTACGATCGGACCCATGATGCGGATGATCTTCGGCGGCGGCTTTCAGCCCTACCACAAACGGAAGCGCTTCGAGCGAGGTGCCGCGGACGACGTCGCGCGTCTGGACAGCGCGATCGCGGAGCGCGATACCGTGATCGAAGACCTCCAGCGCCGTCTGGGAGAAATGGAAGAGCGCCTCGATTTCACCGAGCGGCTGCTCTCCGAACGCAGCGCCACCGGCTACACTTCTGCGCCGGAGCAAGCCCATAGCCCATAGCCGATCGCCATGCACCCTGCGGTGGCGGTGCTCGGACTGCTCTGCCTGCTGGGGCGCTGTCCTTCGGCGGGTTAGGTTGCTCATCGCTTCGCGCTCCCGCACGCTCGAAGGCGCGTCCGGCCTGCCGAATCTGGCCATGGTCCCTGTGTGGGTCTTTTCCGGCATCTTCTTCTCGAGTACCCGGTTTCCCGCAGTCATTCAGCCGGTCGTGCAGCCCTCCCGCTGACCGCGGTGAATGTTGCGCTCCGCGCCAGCATGCTGGAGGGCGCCACCTTTGCGCAGATCGCCCCCGAGCTTCGGTATCGTGGCCGCGTGGCTGGTGGTATCGTTCCTGGCGGTGAGAATCTTCCGCTGGCAGTAGACCTTCGGCGCCGGGGCGAGCCGTGAACCAGAATCATCGTTGCGGTGCCGCGCTGGCCGTGCACGGCCGAGCTGGTGCGCCGCATGACCGCCCACGTAAAGCAGCATGCCCCGCCCGGCGAGAACACACGTGGTACCCTGACCCCTGACCCCTGACCCCTGACCCCTACTCCCATGCGCGTCCACCGCGATCTCCGCCTGCTCAAGGCCTACGCCGTCCTGACGACCCTCCTCTTGGGCGTGCTCTCCGTCGCTGCCTTCCGGCAAGGCTCCCAGAAAACCCGCTTCACCGAGATCGACGTCGAGCGAATCAATGTCGTCGAGCCCGACGGCAAGCTCCGGATGGTCATCTCCAACCGGCCGCGCTCGATCGGGCCGATCTACAAGGGCAAGCCATTCGGGTATCCCGGAGGGACTCGACCCGGCATCATCTTTTTCAACGACGAGGGGACCGAGAATGGCGGGCTGACCTTCACCGGCCGCGTCCGCGAGGATGGCAGCTACGCCTCTTCGGTGGGCATGTCCTTCGACCAGTTCAACCAGGACGAGACGCTGACCTTGCGCTACACGGACGAGAACGGGCGCAAGACCACCGGCATCACCATCGCGGAGCGGGACAACCGGGACATCTACGACCTGATCATGCAGCGCGACTCCCTCAACAAGATCGCGGATAGCGCCACGCGGGTCGGCGCGCTGCAGCGCCTCATGGGGCCGCGCAACGGCATCCCCCTCCGCGCCACCCGTGCCTACCTCGGACGCGACCAGAGCAAAGCGGCGGTGCTCAGTCTCTTTGATCCGAACGGCAAGCCGCGGCTCCGGCTGCGGGTCGACTCCCTCGGCGCGGCCAGCGTAGAGTTTCTCGACGAACAGGGTGCCGTTACGAGACGGCTGCCGTGAACGAGAGAAGAGAGAAGAGAGAAGAGAGAAGAGAGAAGAGGGAAGGGGGAAGAGGGAAGAGTCTACTGGCGGCGAGAGGATCGTGAGGCCGAAAGGGTCCGATGCAGCGCCGTGAGCATCCGAGCAACCTGGACTAGGTTGTCCAGCGCACCGGCAAGCATCTCCGGTTCTGCGAGGCCACGCCGCTGAGCGAGAAGAAGCAACGTCTCGAGCTCCCGCAGCGATCCGTTCGAGATCTTGACGAATCGAATGAACTCGCCTCGCGACCAGCGACCATATCCCTCGGCAATGTTCGCAGGAACCGAAATCACGGCACGCCGCATCTGATCGCCGAGACTGTACTCCTCGCACTTCGGTAGCTGTTTGACTATCCGCGGAACCTCGCAAGCGAGGTCCATGGCTTTCTGCCAAACGATAAGATCCTTATAGTCACGAAACATTTTCTAAGGTTTAACGTTTCCTTCAGGAAGGCATGATCCTTCGAACGCGCTCATAGGTACTTCGCTGCGAGCCCTTCTTCCCCCTTCCCTCTTCCCTCTTCCCTCTTCCCTCTTCACTCCTCCCTCTTCCCTCTTCACTCTTCCCTCAAAGCTTTCACCGGATCAACCCGCGCCGCTCGTCGCGCGGGGATCCAGCCCGCTAGTCCCGCCACGGCCAGAAGCACCGTGACCGACACTGCGTACGCTGTCGGATCGAGTGGAGATACTCCGTAGAGCAAGCCCCCGAGCACCCGAGCGAATACCGCCGCACCCGCTAGACCCACGAGCAATCCCAGCACCGCGAGGCGCAGCGCCCCGCGCACCACGAGGCGTTCCACCTGCCGTGGCCTCGCACCCAGCGCGATGCGCACCCCGATCTCGTTGGTGCGCCGTGCCACGACAAAGGAGATCAAGCCGTAGAGTCCGATCGCGGCCAGGGCGAGCGCCACACTTCCCGCGATTCCGAGCAGCAGCATCGTGAACGAAAGCCGCCCCATCGAGCGCGCCACCACCCGCTGCATGGTCTCCGCGTTCGCGATCGGAATGGTCGGATCTATCTCGTTCACGGCACGCCGGATCTCGCCCAGCAGCGTCAGCGGATCGCCACGGATCGTACGGACCACGACGCGCATGCTGCTCGGATACCAGCGCCCTCCGCCCGGCATGGCGACGATCGGGTAGAAGATTCCCATCGCCACCGGTTCGTCGAGCGCGGTCCCATGCAAGTCACCGACGACCCCGACCACATGATAGAAGGGCGGCTTGGTCCGCCCGTTCGGATTGACGCCCTTCCCGATCGGGTTCTCTCCGGGCCAGAACCGCTCGGCGAACGCCTTGGTCACGATCACCGCGCCGCGTTCGGGAGCCGTGTTGTCTTCGTCGCGGAAATACCGCCCCGCGACCAGCGGGATTCGCAGTGCCTCGAAGTAGCCTGGTGTAGTCGGCGACTGGCCGGCGCAGGTCGTCAGCCCGGCTTCTTTCAAGCGGTCGTAGACCACCGGCTCCTCGAAGCCCTGTACGGTACAGCCGAAGCCGGAGAGTAGCGGCACCTCCTGGGAAGCGCCGGCAGCCACCACCCCCGGAAGCGCCCGGAGCTTGGTCAGCACTGCATCGTGGAACTGCCAGACCTTGGTCAGGCTGTCGTACCGCTGGTAGGGCAAGTACCAGTCGAGGATCATCACGCCGCGCGCATCGATGCCCGGATCGACCGCGCGCAGCCTTCGAAAGCTCTGCAGCAGGAGCCCCGAGCCCACCACGAGCATGAGCGCGAGCGCGATCTGGGCGACCACCAGAATGCCACGGAGTCGCTGGCGTTGCACACCCGCGGTTCCCCCCCGTCCACCCTCGCCCAGAGCAGCAAAGCCCGTGAGTCCGCTATACGAGAGCGCCGCTACTGTCGCGAGCCCCGCGGCGATCAGCAGCGCGAGGCCCAGCGTGAACCAGAGTGTCATGCTGCTGAAGCCAACCAGGTCGAGCCGCGGGATGCCCGGCGGCGAAAGCGCCACCAGCCAGCGAGTACTACCGAGGCTCACTCCCACCGCCAGGGCCGCGCCAGCCAGTGCCAGCGTCATGCCCTCGGCGAAGGCCTCCCGCGCCAGGTCGCGTCGCCCGGCGCCGATCGCGCTCTTCACCGCGAGCTCCCTGCGCCGGGTCTCCAGGCGAACCAGCAGCAGGTTTGCGACGTTCGCACAGGCAATCAACAGCACCAGGCCGACGGCGCCGAAGAGAATCCAGAGATTGCGCGCCATGTCGCCCAGTACGTACTGCTTGAGCGGATAGAGCACCGTATGAAAGCGGTACCTCTCGAAAAACTTCTGGCTGTAGGCACTGGGGAACGCCTGGGGGAGTTGAGGCAGCAGTCGGTCGATCGTCCCCTGAGCGCCGGAGACGCTCGCACCCGGCGCGATCCGCGCGATCACCGCGAACACGTGGTTGTTTCCGAAGGGGCCTGCAGGATCGAGCCGGATCGCAAGCCAGAAGTCGACCGGTGTGGCCAGGGCTTCCCCCCGGTCACGCGGCAGCTCGACGCCCGGTGCCATCACGCCGACCACGGTTACCGGCTCGTCGTTGAGCCGTAAGATCTTGCCCACTACCGCGGGATCGCTGCCAAACGCCGAGCGCCAGAAGCCGGAAGAGATGACCGCTGCATCGGGCGCTCCCGGCGCGTCATCCGCTTCGCTCAGCAGCCTTCCACGGATCGCCTTCGCGCCCAGCAGCTGCATCATGCTGGCGGTGACGAACGCCGCGTGGGCCCGCTTCGGCTCCCCTCCCCCCTCCCCTCCCCCTCCCGTCGCGGCGTTGACCCCATCGAGTCGGTAGAGTCCGATCGCGTCGAGCTCGCGGACGTGTTCCCGATAATGAAAGTACTGCGCGGTCGACAGATTCCATTCGCCACCTTTTTCAACGCCTGGAACCGGATTCTTGAGGCGCACCAGCCGGTCGGACGCTGGAAAGGGCAATGGGTCCAGCACCACACGCTCCAGCAACGCGTAGATGGAGGCGGTGGCCCCCATCCCGATGCCCAGCGTGAGTACGGCGGCGGCGGTGAAACCGGGATGCCGTCGCAACGAGCGGATTGCCAGCCGCAGGTCGCGGAGGAAAGCGATCCATGATTCGCCGCGCGCCCGCTTGCGCGCGGTCCGCAAGTCAATGCGGGTTAGCTGGGCCTCTACCTGGTGCAGATCCCCAAAACGTTCGCGAGCTTCCCGTTCCGCTTCCTCGCGCGAGTATCCCTGGGCAATCAGCTCCTCGATCCGCTCCTCCAGATGAAACCTCAGCTCGTCCTTCACTTCGCCGCGGACGGCCCGGGTGCCGAGCGGCAACCGGAACACCCGCCGGAGACCCCGCCATCGATCGCTCATCGGGCGCCTCCCTCAGCGGTCAGCACCAGCCGGACCGCCTCGCTGTAGCGGGACCACTTGGAGACCTCCGCGCTGAGCTGTCGGCGGCCGGCCGCGCTGAGCTGGTAGTACTTGGCGCGGCGGCCCTTCTCCGTATAACCCCATTCCGCCTCGAGCCAGCCCCGCTCTTCCAGCCGGTGCAGCGCCGGATAGAGCGCGCCTTCCTCGATCTGGAGCCGCTCCTGGGTGACTGTCTCGATCCAGCGGACGATGCCGAGGCCGTGCAGGGGACCCCAGCTCAGGGTTTTGAGGAGCAGGAGATCGAGGGTGCCGCGCAGCAGATCGAGCTCATTGCCGGGCATGCGAAGGGCCTCCTTGGCCGATAACCTAAGGTTCTTAGGTTATGACGCAAGCAGGCCCCAAAACGTTGCTCTTCCCTCTTCCCTCTTCCCTCTTCCCTCTTCCCTATTCCCTATTCCCTTCTGATCTGCACCCCTCCATTCGTGGTGATCAGCCGCAGCGTCGCCCCACCTCGGCCCAGGTCCGTAGTGATCCGCCGCCCGATTTTACCCTGGACCGTCACCGGAAAATCGATATCCACTCCGCCGTTCACTGTGCCGGTCTCCAGGTGGGCCGAATACCCGCTCGGCACGCTCAGGTGCACACCGCCGTTCGTGGTCGTAGCGTCCAGGCCCTTGCCTTCCCAGCGATCGCCGTCGAGCGCTACGTGCAGGCCGCCGTTCATCGTCTCGGCGACGACATCGCCGTTCACGGCGTCGAGATGAATCCCCCCGTTCAGAGTTTCCATGCGCAATGTGCCGGTCACGGCCAGGACGGCCAGGCCACCGTTGCGCGCATGCAAGTCGAGATCCGTGTGGGCCGGCACATGGACCTCGAAGCTCACCGACCACCACTCCTGCCTCCTGGTGTCGGGACCCTCCGCGAAGATGCGTCCGTTCTCCGTGCGGATGCTCACGGCGTCGGCGAGCTCCTCCGCTCGTGCTTCGCTCCGCGCGTGCGCCTCGACCAGGGCGCGCACCAGGACGTCCCGGCGGTTCTCGCCGATCACCGTGACGCCGCCGTTCATCCGGCCGTCGATGTTCAGCGTGCCGGCAACCGCCGGAACTGTCTTTTCGATCACGCTGCACACGCGTTCGCTGTCGCGGTCGCCGCGCCACCGCGAGCAGGAAACCTGCCAGTCACTGAAATCGTAGCGGCGCTGGGCGTGGGCTGCCGGCACGACACTGAGCAGGAGAAGGAGCAGCGCGCCGAGCCTGCGGCGGACGGAAATTGACAGCATGGGAGTCTCCAGGAGGCCGGGACATCCCAGTAGACAGGGGCAGGGCCTAAAGCGTTGCACCGGCCCTAGTTCTTCTTATCTGCTCCCGGGCACTTCACTCGCTGGAAGCGGAGCTCGATGCTGGGCCCGTCGCCCTCATTGCGGGGGATCAGCGCGCCATCCGACGCCATGCGATACATGATTCGCTGCGGGAACTTCTTCGTGAGATTCTCGAACAACACGTACTCGTCGGCCAGGGCCTTCATGGGATAGACCTCCTCGGGTTTGCCGTCGCTCGAGGCGGCAAACACCACGATCGAGTCCATCCATTGGATGCGGGTGAACTCGTAGCCGGTTGCCCGCTTCTTATGGAGGTAGCGCGTAGTGGCGAGCAGCAGGTTCTCCGCGGGCGCGGTCCAGTTCTCCTCGACCGTGTTGTCCTTATCCGTCTGCGCAGCCCAGCACCCTTCCATGAACTTGAACTTGGCGAAGTCCACGCCGGGCTTGGGCGGCTCCTTGGGCTTCTCCGCCGGCGCGGGCGGTTGCTGCGCGGGAAGCGAGCTGGAGCAGGCAGAAAGCAGCACGCCGGCGAGGAGGAGCAGTCCGGGAATTCGCATGGTCGGGAATCTACTGAGTTGGGGTTGAGAGCATACAAGAGGACGCCGCCCCGGTGGGCGGGGGACACAAGAGGCTGCAATGACCCATAGCCCACAGCCAATAGCCAATAGCCAATAGCCCATAGCCCATAGCCCATAGCCAATAGCCCATAGCCCATAGCCAATAGCCATCCACTTGACTCCCCCGGCCGCCAATATTATCTATTAATCCGGATTGACGGATGAATACCATAGCCATTTTCGACCGCCTGAGCGCCCTGGCCGACCCCATTCGGGGCCGCCTGCTGCTGACGCTCGAGGGTCAGGAGCTCACCGTGCGGGAGCTGCAGGCCGTCCTGCAGCTCCCCCAGTCGACGGTGAGCCGGCATCTCAAGGTCCTGGCCGATCTCGGGCTGATCGCCACCCGCAGCGAGGGAACCAGCAACTGGTATCGCATGGCCCGCGAGCCCGAGCCCGGGCGGCGGCGCTTGTGGCTTGCGATCCGGGACGAAGTGGCAGGGTCCGCTGCTGCCAGGCGGGATGCGGCCCGGCTCACCCGTATTCTCTCCGAGCGGCACCAGACCTCCCAGCGGTTTTTCGCTTCCGCAGCGGGGCAGTGGGACCAGCTCAGAAGCGAGCTGTTCGGCCGGAGCTCCGAGCTCCTGGCGCTGCCGGCTCTGCTGGAGGAGAGCTGGACGGTGGGTGACCTTGGCTGCGGCACCGGGTCCCTCGCGGCGCTGCTGGCTCCGTTCGTGCACCGCGTGATCGGGGTGGACGAATCGGCGGCCATGCTCAAGACTGCCCGCCAGCGCACCCGGGAGCTGCCGAACGTCGAGCTGCGCAACGGAGCGCTGGAAGCCCCCCCGCTTGCAGCGGGCGAGCTCGATGCTGCACTGCTCCTGCTGGTGCTGCACCATGCGCCCGATCCGGCACGTGTACTGTCAGCCGTGCACCGCGCCTTGAAGCCGGGCGGCAAGCTGCTGGTGATGGACATGCAGCCCCACGAGCACCTGGAATACCGGGAGCAAATGGGTCACCAGTGGCTGGGGTTCGCGGAACCCGAGCTGCGCGGCTGGCTCGAACCAGCGGGTTATGCCGGAGTGCGCTGCATCGCGCTGCCGCCCGATCCGAAGGCCAAAGGCCCACCCCTGTTCGCGCTGACCGCTCGCACGGCCCCTAGCCCATAGCTCATAGCCCATAGCCCATAGCCCATAGCCCATAGCCCATTCGGAGCGTAACGCATGACGACCATCGCTGCCCCCACTCGCGTGCCGTTCAAGGTCCGCGACCTCTCCCTCGCCGATTTCGGTCGCAAGGAGATCCGCCTCGCCGAACAGGAAATGCCCGGACTCATGGCGCTCCGCGCCGAGTACCAGGCCGAGCGCCCGCTCGCCGGGGCCAGGATCATGGGCTCGCTCCACATGACGGTACAGACCGCGGTGCTCATCGAGACGCTCGTGGAGCTCGGCGCCGATGTGCGCTGGGTCTCCTGCAACATCTTCTCGACTCAGGATCACGCCGCGGCCGCGGTCGCAGTGGGTCGGAATGGCACCCCGGCCAAACCGCGCGGGACCCCGGTCTTTGCCTGGAAGGGCGAGACGCTGGAGGAATACTGGTGGTGCACCGAGCAGGCGCTCATGTGGCCCGACGGCTCGGGTCCCACCCTGCTGCTCGATGACGGAGGCGATGCGACGCTTCTCGTGCACAAAGGCGCCGAATTCGAGAAGGCCGGCAGCATTCCCGCCTTCGATCCCGAGAGGGACCCCGAGGAATGGGGCGTGATCCTCGACCTGCTGCGCGCGGAGGCGCAGAAGAATCCCGGCCGCTGGACGAAGCTTGCCGCGGGGATCCGCGGCGTGTCCGAGGAGACCACCACCGGGGTGCATCGCCTCTACGAGATGATGAAGGCGGGCACCCTGCTCTTCCCCGCCATCAACGTCAATGACTCGGTCACCAAGTCGAAGTTCGACAACATCTATGGCTGCCGGCATTCCGTCATCGACGGGCTGAACCGCGCCACCGACGTCATGCTCTCGGGCAAGCTCGCGGTGGTGTGCGGCTACGGCGAGGTGGGCAAGGGCTGCGCCCAGGCGCTCAAGGGCCAGGGGGCGCGCGTCGTGGTCACGGAGATCGATCCGATTTGCGCGCTGCAGGCCGCGATGGAAGGGTTCCAGGTCACCACGCTGGAGGACGTCGTCTCGAGCGCCGACATTTTCATCACCGCCACCGGCAACTTCAACATCATCACCGCCGCTCACATGGCGCGGATGAAGGATAAGGCAATCGTCGGCAACATCGGCCACTTCGACAATGAGATCGACATGGCCGGCCTCAAGAAGGTGGCGGGCATCCAGCGGATCAACATCAAGCCGCAGTACGACGAGTGGGTCTTCCCCGACGGCCACAGCGTGCTGATCCTCGCCGAGGGCCGCTTGCTCAACCTGGGCTGCGCCACCGGACATCCCAGCTTTGTGATGTCGGCGAGCTTCACCAATCAGGTCATGGCGCAGATCGAGCTGCACACCCACGCGGGCAAGTACGAGCGGAGGGTCTACGTCTTACCGAAGCCCCTGGACGAGAAGGTCGCGCGGCTGCATCTGGACAAGCTGGGGGTCAAGCTCACCCAGCTCACCCCGGAGCAGGCCGAGTATATCGGCGTGCAGCAGAGCGGGCCGTACAAGCCTGATCACTACCGCTACTAGAGAGGGTCCGGCTACAGCGGCTTGAACCAGACGTTCTTGAACTCGATTCGCATGGGCTGACCGGAATGAATCTGCAGGCCGAGCGACCCTTCCAGCGCTCGGCCTTGCTCGTCCTCATCAATCACTGCACTCATCAGCCGTCCGTTGACCGACTGGAGGATCAGGTTCCCGCGGGCGATGATGTGCAGTGAATTCCAGTCGTTGGGTTTCAGCACTGCCTTCAACTCAGCGGCATCCCCGAATGATCCGATCGGCTTACTGCCTCCTCCCGCAGCACCGCGAATTCGTGTGAACGAACCGCGCACGGCCAGGAATCCGCGCCCCCGTTCCTCGTAGATCTGACCCGAGTACTGGTTGGCACCATCCAGGTCGGCTTGGTAACCCTTCATGACCCAGTGCCCGAGCTGGGTCAGCACGGCGCTTCGATACTGCACGCCGCTGTTGGCATGTGCCGTCATCCGGTAGTCCACCTTGAACTCAAAATCCTTGGTCGTGCCGCCTCGCCAGATGAGGAAGCTGTTCTGCGTCACCCGGTTCTCCGGCGTGCTCTCACCGATGATCACACCGTCCTCGACTCGCCAGAACGCCGGATCTCCGTCCCAATGGTTCAGCGTCTTGCCGTCGAAAATCGCGACGAAGCCGTCGAGGCTGTCGGCTGCGACGGTTCCGCGGGAAAGCAAGAGGAACGCGGCCAGGTCCTGAATCTCGTCGGGCTGGAGGCTGTTCAGGAGTCCGGGAGGCATCATCGACACGCTGGCGTTTTCGATGGACTCGATCTCTGCGCGTCTGATGCTGGTGAACTTGCCGGGCTCGAGCATGTCTTCGACGACTTGGACAGTCGGGCCGCTCAGATTGGCCACCCGGCCGGTGACCACCTCGCCGCTCGTCTTGCGAATGACGATGGCGGCGTATTGATCGCTGATTGTTTTACTGGGCTCGACGATGGCCTCGAGCAAATCCCGCACGCTGAACCGCCCGGCCACGGCCGTCAGGTCGGGCCCGACCGAGCCGCCAGCGTCCCCGAACCGATGACAGGCGGCGCAGGCCACCTCACTGTACAGCTTGCGACCTCGCTCGAGATTTCGCTCGCCGCGGAGGCCCGTCTCGACGATGGACACGAGCTCGTCGACGGTCCACGCCTGGACCGGCGACCTGGCGGCCAGCGCTGTTTGTGGCGAGCGTGCTTCTGGCCGAAGCTCGAGCGTGGACTTGAGGGCGATCCGGTCGTGCTCAGTCAGGTTGTTGACGGCCTCCCGCTTGATCGTGCTCAGGGCGCGGGCAAACGTGTTGCCGCCACGGTACGCCGCGGCGGTCGTGACGAACCAGCGGAAGTATTCCTCCCGCAACGGCAAGGTCCAGCCGGCTTTGAGTGCCCGCAACGCGAGCACATACTCGATTTGTTCCTCTTGCGTGCTGGCTTTGCGGAGCAGAGCCATCCCCTTCGTCGCAACGCTGGGGGACTGCAGGTATACCAGCAGATTAGCCAGCTGGACGTTGAGCTCACGGGTCGCAGCCGGGAAAAGGGGATCGAAGCGGGCAAGCAAACGCCGGCGGTTTGCCTCGCTGGGCGGGCCGAGCCGCGTGAAGAGCAGCGAATACGCCCGCAACAAGTCGAGCCGATCGCCGGTGCTGAGTTTCGGCCACGCGATGCGGTCCAGCGCGCCGAGCATTTGGTTTTGCAGCGTCGGGGGAGGCTTCGGGCCGGTCGCGTCCTGATGGGAGGCGTCCTTCCCACTGACCCGGGCCAGGGCGACCAGTGCGGCGATCGCAGTCCGCGCATCTCGTTCCCCCAACGCCTTCGCACGCCACTGCGCCGGGTCCTGCCACTCTAGCGCGGTGCGGGCCGCAAACCGGATCGCGCGATCCGAGTCCGCCAGATGCGGCCACAGCGTCGCCACCGCCCGCGGGTCGGGACGGCGGTGGAATCGCTCGAGCGTGGCGCGCAGCGCGCGGCTGGCCCTGAATTGCGTATCCGGCGCGCTCGCCACCGTGGACTCCTTCCCGACGTAGCTCAGCCGATAGAGCGCGGACTGACTCTGCCGGCCGCCCACCGCGAAATACATCGCGCCATCGTTCGGGTTGACGACGAGATCGGTCACTGCCAGCGGCTGGCCGCTGAGGAACTCCTCGATCTCGCCGGAGTAGCTCGCGCCAGAAGGCGAGAGATGGACGGCGCGGATCTTTCCAAAGCTCCAGTCGGCGACAAACAACGCCTCCTGGTACTTCGCGGGAAACTTCGCTCCGTAGCCGAAGCTGACCCCCGTTGGCGATCCGGGGCCGACGTTTACCACGGCGCCGAAACTGTCTATGAAGTATTCCGGCCATTTGCCGGAGCCGTTGCGGAAGCCGAATTCAGCGCCGCTGATGACGTGGTTGATCCGCGTCGGTCGATACCAGGGGGCGCCGATGTCCCATTCCATGTCCGCGTCGTACGTGAACAGCTCCCCCAGCCGGTTGAAGGCGGCGTCGAATTCATTCCTGAAGCCGGCCGCGATCAATTCCCACTCCCGGCCCTCGGGATCGGTCCGGGCGATCCAGCCTTGCGGCGCGAGGGAATTGTCCATGAAGCCGGTGGGGATGCGGGGCAGCAAGTTGTCTTCGCTCCAGTGCAACGGCACGCGCGAGGAGCCGACCGGCGTGAGCGTGCTCTGGTTTCCCACTACCACGTAGAGCGACTGGCCGTCCGGTGCGAGCACGATCGAATGTCCGCCGTGTTCCCCGGAGATGTCCATCTGGCGAAGCAGCCGGATTTCATCGAAGCGATCGTCGCCGTCCGTGTCTCGCAGCCGGTACAATCCGTGGGGGCGAGATCCCTCATTGACCATCACATAGATGCTCTCGAAGGCGTAGAGCAGGCCATGCGCGCCTCCAATGTCCAGCTCGATCGGCTCGGGCCGAATCGCACCGCGCTGGTCCGCGGGCGGAAGCGTCAGCCGATAGAGCTTTCCGTTTTGGTCGCCGACGATCAGGCGTCCCTTGGGATCTACGCACATTGCCACCCACGAGCCCTCGGTCTCTCCGGGGACCGTGTAGAGGAGATCCAGTCTGAAATCCCGGGGAACCTTGAGCTGGCCGATTTGGCCTGCCGATCTCCCGGCGACGGCGGCGCCGAATAGCACCAGGCCCGTCATGGCCACTCTGGCAATCGCGGGTGACGCGGTCTTCATAGGCGCATCGGTGCGAAGGTTGTGCCGGCGGGCAATGGCAATCTCGAAAGCATACGGCGTTGCCGGTTCGCTGTCGAGAGAAGCTCAGGCGGGCGGCTTCACCAGGGCGTACTCGTCCACGATCCGGCCCCGGCGGTTGACGAAGCGGAAGCTGATCCGCGTGACGCTGGCGTCCACCAGCATCGCGCCGTTGTCTTCCGCATAGCGAAACTGGCTGTGGGGATCCACGACTCCGAACCCGGACACCCACGCCCCACCTGCTCCGTTCACGAAATACGGCAATCCATCGACCAGCAGGCGCTCGTAAACGTGGTAGTAGCCGGATAGGACGGCATCGGCTCCCCAGGCCTTGAAGGGCCAGCGCATGCGCGTGATGTCCTCCACCTCGTGCGAGCTGTAAGGCGCGTGATGCGCCAGCACCAGCTTCCAGCTCGCCGTGGACTGCGCCAGCCGTTGCCGCAGCCATACGGCCTGGGCCGAGCTCTCGGTAGCTCCGTCGGGCTCCCGCTCATCGGTATCGAGCATGAAGAGCTGAACCGGTCCCCAGACCATGTCGTAATAGCGTTCGTTGCCGGGCAGGGTGAAGAAATCGAGATAGGCCTTGAGCGCCGCGTGATCCCAGTCGCGGTGCCCGGGGATCGGAAAGAAACGGTTGACCCCCCGGGCGCCCGCGCCGTAGCTGCCGCGATACGGCGCGATGTACTCGTGATAGAAGGGCCCGATGGCCCGATCGATGCCGCCCGTCTCATTCTCGTAGTCGTTGTCGCCCACGGTGGCGACGAAGTCCGGCTTCCAGCTCTCGATCAGCCGGGCCACCTCTGCTTCCCGCTCATCGCCCGATCCATAATCCCCGATCAGCGCGAAGCGGATGGTACCGGCAGCGGGGGGCGCAACGTGCGGCAGGGCAGGGCGGTAGGCCAGGATCAGGAGAGTGTGTCTGAAAGGCCAGCCGGCGAGCCCGAGCGCCAGCGCAACGGCCAGGACGAGGATCCAGCGGGACCGGCGCATGCTACCATCATAGTGGAGTCTTCCGGTTGACCAGCGTCGGATTCGCGGCGACACTACAGGATGTTGCCCCCTCCACTCTTACAGGAGTGACCGTGCTCCCTCGACGACTGGCCGCCGGCATCGCCGTCATGTTTTCCCTGACTGGCTGCGCAGCCAAGCTTGCGCTCAACGAGTACGGTAATCCGGTGGCTCTGTCACCTCGTTCGACCAGCGGCTCCATCTCGGCCGCGGATCTGCAGACACGGCTCTACGCCTTCGCCGACGATTCGATGCAGGGACGTGATGCGGGCCGCGTTGGAAACCAGCGGGGCACCGGCTACATCGCCCGGGAGCTCCGCCAGCTCGATATCGAGCCCGCGGGCGACAGCGGAACCTATTTCCAGGCGCTTCCCTATGTGGTACGCCGGATTGCTCCCACGTCGACGCTCAGTGTCGACGGCCGGCCGCTCCGCTGGCTCGAGGAATGGGCTGCGACGCCCCCTCCGATTCCCCCGAAGCCGATCGAGGCAGTCCAGGCGATCTTCGGCGGCGTGCGCGGCGACACGGCCAGGATGCTCTCCGCCGCCGAGGCCGCGGGCAAATTTGTGGTGCTGATACCGGGTCAGCTGCCGCTCGCCCTCGCGCAGACGGACTTTCAAGCGCTCAGTCGCGCCATCAACGCCCGCCTGGCGGGCGCGGCCGCCGTTGCGATCGCCGACCTCCACAACCTGGCGCCGAGCGTGCGGCGCCTGGCTTATGAAGATCGCGCCGGGACCCTGCCCCCCCAGACCCCGTCCGCAGGGACCGTCACGCCGCCGCAGCCATTCTCAATTACCGCCGAGGCCGCCGCGCTCATCTTCGGTGCCCCGGTGCAGGAGCTCAAAGCCGGCACGGTAGGCGGTAAGCTCACCGCGCGGCTGGAGCTGCAAGAAACCCCGGTGCCGCAGTACGCCCGCAACGTGATCGGCATCATCCGCGGCAGCGATGTCACGGTGAGCGGCCAGTACGTGGCGCTCGGCGCGCACAACGACCACGTGGGGTTCACCGGCCTCCCGCTGGATCATGACTCCCTCAAGCTCTTCAACAATGCACGCACCGCGCTGGCGATCCAGGGGAACCAGCTCCGGCCGCTGACTCAGCAGCAGCTCGCCGCGATCCGGCTCGATCTCGACAGCGTTCGCAGGCTGCGCCCACGGCGACTGGACTCGATCATGAACGGCGCCGACGACGATGGGTCGGGCTCGATGGCCCTGCTCGAGATCGCCGAGGCGATCGCGCACGGGCCGAAGCCACGCCGCTCGATCCTCTTCGTCTGGCATACGGGAGAGGAGGACGGGCTGCAGGGCGCCCGCTGGTTCACCGACCACGCCACGGTTCCGCGCGACTCGATCGTAGCGCAAATCAACTTGGACATGATCGGGCGCGGGCGGGCGACGGACGTGCCCGGCGGGGGCGACGACTACCTCGCCGTGGTCGGTTCCAAGCGGCTGTCGAGTGAATTGGGCGAGATCGTCGCGGAGGTGAACCGTCGGCAGCCGACTCCGCTTCGGCTCGATTACCAGTTCGACTCGCCCACGACCTGGCCGGGTTACAACAACATCTACGGCCGCAGCGACCACGCCATGTATGCGCGATTTAACATCCCGATCGCCTTCTTCTTCACCGGGTTGCACGGGGATTATCATCAGCGGACGGACGAGCCACAGTACATCGACTACCCGCACTATGCGCGGATCACCCGGTATCTTTACGATCTCTTGCTGGAGGTGGCGAACCGGCCGAATCGGGTGCGCCTGGACAGCAAGCCGTAGCGGGTTACCGGATTGGCGAGGTAGCGGGTTCGAGCCGTAGCTTGGAGGTAGGGGCGCTCCCACGGGCAGCACAAGGAAGCAATGGACGCGAGTAGCAGGTTGAACGATGCCCTCAGGGATCGTTACGAGGTCGAACGCGAGATCGGCGCTGGCGGCATGGCGACTGTCTACCTCGCCCGGGACGTACGCCACGGTCGTCCAGTAGCCCTCAAGGTGCTCCGGCCCGAACTGGCCGCGGTCATCGGTGCCGAGCGCTTTCTGCAGGAGATCAAGGTCACCGCGAACTTGCAGCATCCGCACATTCTTCCGCTGCACGATTCGGGAACGGTCGACGGAACGGTGTTCTACGTGATGCCCTACGTAGAAGGTGAATCGCTCCGGGCGCGCCTCGACCGGGAAAGGCAGCTGGCGGTCGACACGGCGATCCGGATCACCACGGAGGTCGCGTCGGCTCTCGACTACGCACATCGGCGCGGCGTGATTCACCGTGACATCAAGCCCGATAACATCCTGCTGCACGACGGGACCGCGCTCGTTGCAGACTTCGGCATCGCCCTCGCTGTGAGCTCGGCGGGCGCCAGCCGCCTGACGGAGACGGGGCTCTCGCTGGGTACTCCGCAATACATGAGTCCCGAGCAGGCGATGGGTGAGCGGGAGATCACCGGCAAGACCGACATCTACTCACTGGGGTGCGTGCTCTACACGATGCTGCTCGGCGAGCCGCCCTTCACGGGCCCGACCGCCCAGGCGGTCATCGCCCACATGCTGACCGAAACACCGAGATCCCCGAGGCTCGAGCGCAGCACGATTCCGCCGCACGTGGAGCGGGCCCTGCTCGTGGCCCTCGCACGCCTTCCTGCGGACCGGTTCGAGACCGCGGGACAGTTCGCCCAGGCGCTGCAGGGACAGGCCTTCGTGAGCTCCGTGGGCCTCGCGATACCCGAGCCGCCAAGCGCAGCCGTCTCCCCAGCCGCCAGGCGGCGTTCCCGCCTGCTGCAGAGCGCCGGGCTCATCGGGGCGGCGCTGCTCGGCGCAGCAGGTGCGGCGGCTTGGCTTTCCTCCCGAGACCGCGCGCCTCAGCAGCCCATGCGGTTCGTGCTCGCCCTCCCGCCGAGCGCACCCCTGCTGGAGGGCTTCGGCTCGGTGATCCTCCTCTCTCCCGACGGCTATACCCTCGTGTACCGTGGGCAGGCCGCGGCGTCGAGCATGGTCTATCGCCGCGAGGCGGCTCAGCTCACTCCGCGGCCGATCCCCGGCACGGAGGGAGCGGCCCTCCCCTTCCTTTCTCCTGACGGCAAGTGGGTCGCGTTCTTCAGCGGAGGCCAGCTCAAGAAAGTTCCCATTGACGGCGGACCAGCTGTGGTGATCGCCGCGGTCACTCAGTCGAACGGTGCGAGCTGGGGGCCGGACAACGTCATCGTCCTCGGTGCCTACGGAGGAGTGGAGGGACTATCGCGGGTGGCTGCTTCCGGTGGGACGCCGAGTCCATTCACCAGGCCGGATAGCGCCGGAGGGGAGTTTTCTCAGCGTTTCCCCCAGGTACTCGCCGACGGAAAAACGGTGCTGTATACCAGCTGGGGCAGCGGTGGCCTGCAGACCGCGCGCATCGGCGTTGCCTCACTGGAGACTGGGGAATCCACCATTCTCGATCTGCTCGGTAGCTCTCCGTTCGGCGTCTACGAAGGCCATCTGCTCTACGCCCGGGCCGACGGCGCCTTGATGGCCGCGCCATTCGATCTTGGTCGGCGGACGGTCACGGGGAGCAGCGTCGCCGTTCTGGATGGCTTGGCGATCGGGGGCTCCGGCGTGGCAAAGGCCGCGCTCTCGGAAAGTGGGACGCTTGCGTACCTCACCGGGTCAGCCACGTCTCGGCTCGTCCTGGTGGGCCAGAACGGTGGCGTGCGGCCGGTCCTCTCCGAGCCTCGCGCCTACGAGTCCCCCCGCTTCGCGCCCGACGGCAAACGGATCGCAGTGACCGTCCGTTCGCGGCCTCCGGACATCTGGGTGTACGACATCGCGGCCGGAACGCTCGCCCGGCTCACCTCGGAAGCGGCCAATTTTCGCCCCGAATGGACGCCCGACGGCAAGCGGATTGTTTTCCTTTCGAACCGGTCGGGCGAGGTGGGTACCTGGTGGCGGCCCGCCGATGGAACCGCGCCGCCCCAGAAGGTCTTCGAGTCCAGAGACGAGGCGCTGGAAGTGGAGGTCGCGCCCGACAGTGGCGTGCTGGTGTACCGGCTGAACCAGAGTGGCGGCAGTTACGGGGTCTTTTTCCGCTCCCTCGCCGACGTCTCGACGCCTCGGCCGTTTGTGTCGACGGCATCCTATCATGAGCTGATGCCGAGCCTCTCGCCGGATGGCCGCTGGCTCGCGCACGTCTCTGATGAAACCGGCGCCGCGGAGGTGTACGTCCGGCCGTTTCCCGGACCGGGACCCCGCTATCCGGTTTCGGCGGGTGGCGGGAGCGAACCGCACTGGGCTCCCGACGGACGACGGCTGTTTTATCGGCACGGCCGGCAGCTGCTCGCGGCGCGGGTGACCACGGTGCCGTCATTCTCGGTCACGGGACGGGACGTGCTCTTTGAAGGGAATTACTCCACCAGTACGAGTCATCAGAACTACGACGTCGCTCCCGATGGCCAGGGGTTCCTCATGCTGCAGCCCGACGCGGACGTGGAAGTGGTCGTCGTTCTCAACTGGCTCACCGAGCTGCGAGCGCGAATTCGCGCCATCGCGCCGAAGTAGAGCTTCGCGTCTCCTTACGCGCACCGCTGGAAGGACATATCATTTGCGCATGCGCTTGCTGCCCCGCTTCGCGGCCGCCGCCGCTGTCTCGCTGTCCCTCACCGCCGGGGCGGTGGCCCAGGGGCGTCCCAGGCTGGGGCCGGCGGACGGCGCCGGCCTCCCGCCGATCGATACCGGACGCGTCGCCGTGGGCACGATCGCTCCCGACTTCACCCTCGAATCCAAGGACGGCGGCACCGTCACTCTGTCGCAGTTCCGCGGCAAGAAGACCGTCGTGCTCGTCTTCTACCGGGGACACTGGTGAACCGCCTGTACCCGTCAGCTCGGGGAGCTGAAGAGTCTTCTGGACGAGAGCTTGAAGCGGAGGGTGGAGCTGATCGCACTCTCCATTGACGCGCGGGAGTTTCTGCAGAAGATGGTCGACCAGATCTCGGCCGACGGGATTCCGGCGACGTTTACCTTCCTGTCCGACCCGGGCCATAAAGTGATCGACCGCTATGGTCTCTTGAACCCGAACGGACAGGGATGGCCCCATCCCACGACGTATATCATCGACCGGTCAGGAGTGGTGCGCTGGAAAGTCATCGACGTGGATTACAACATCCGGCCGTCCAACCAGACGATCCGTGACGCGCTGGCGAAGGTGGAGGGACCAGGAGAGGCTTAGGCGCCGGGCCAGAAGCCGATTTCGCCGCCGAGCCACTCCAAACGCACCGCGTTCGAGGACGCCAGCGAGTGCAGGTCGATCGTGGCCAACCGCAGCGCGAGCTGAATCGCCTGCACTGAATCCACTCCGAACGCTTCTTTGATTCGCTCGGGCCCCAGCCCGACGATCTGCATCGGGCAGGCCCACTCGCCTCCCTGCCGGCCGCTCGGCACGGGCTTTCCCAGCCGCACCTCTACGGAGCGCCGCTCCCCGTCTCGACTCAGCGCGGCGAGCTCCCGCCTGGCAATCACTTCCATGCTGACCTCCCAACCTCGACCGGATCAAATCTACTCCCGCAGTCTCGCCCCTTCCCCCTTCTTGTAGCGGAGCGTCGTGTCCCGGTTGAGACCCAGGTCCTGCTGAATCGCGGGTGAGCTCCCGGGGATCGGAAAACCCAGGGCCATGCGTAGCCCGCGCCATTTGGTCTTGAGATCGGCCCAGACGTGTGACGGTGGATGGTAGCCGTAGGCGCGATACTCGCCTGGGGTCACCTTGCCTTTCTTCGCGACGTGGTCGGCAAAGGCCTCGGTCCAGCCGTCGAACTCGCGCAGCAGCTCGCCGTCCTCCTGCATGTGCTCCGCCTGGTTGTCGCTGTACTTCTTTCCCCGCCCGAACTCGGCGTAGCGCCAGAGCGCGTCGGGCACCTCGATCCCGCTATAGCGGCATTGCCAGACCAGGGGCGCGTAACAGTCCCGCATCTCCTGGAAGGGCTCCTCCTCCGGATCGAACCAGGAGGGGTGCCGCAGGATCTTGGGGCGCCCTGCCTGATTGAGCTCGTCCCCTCCGCCGTCTCCATAGCAGAAGAACGCGGCGGAGCGGCCCTCCAGGTGGTTGCGGGAGAGCTGCTCCCACTCCGGCGAATGCTCCAGCTCGATCGCCAGCGCGGGGTCCTTGTGCTCGATCAGCGCTTCGCGCGGGTTACCGCCGTTCATGCAGACCAGCCGGTCGAACATCGCCTTGAGGTTGCTGCTCATCCCATACCAGTTCACCGGCCCGATGATGGCCCAGGCATCAGCCAGATCGAGTCGGGCGTACAGATCGAGGTTCCACATCAGATCCGGCTGCCCCCAGCTGCCCTTCTCGTAACAGTTGCAGGGCCAGACGCAGAGCGCCATCGAGGTCGAGACACACGCGTTGCAGCTCCGGATCTGCTCCCGGTTCCACACGTTGCCAAGGTCCTCGAGGTCGATCTCCCAGTCCTGCGGCAGCCGGTCGGCCATCCGGAACAGCAGGGCGCGGGCCTTGGAGTCGATGCCGGGACAGTCGTATTGGCGCCGGTTGGATCCGGCAATCAACAGCACGCGAAAGGGACGCTCCTCCGGCCGCAGCCGGCCGTTGGCATCATCAGGTTTCATGGTGTGGCTCCCTGCTTGACAGGGGACGCAGCTAGCCCGCTTGCAGCATCCGCCCCGCGACTTCCTTGACCAGCTTCGCCGCGACACCCGCCGTCACCCCGCCGATATCCTGCCGCGGATTGTATTCCACCACGTCCGCGCCGATTAGCACCCCGGCCAGCTTCTGCACCAGGGCGATGACCTCGCGGACGGAGAGGCCACCCGGTTCACGGTGGGAGACGCCGGGCGCGAAGGCCGGATCCAGCGCGTCGAGATCGATGGAGAGATACACCGCGCCGGCGAGCCCCGGGCGCATGCCGGCGAGCCAGGCCCGCATGTCGACCACCTCGACGCCGAAGCGCTCCGCCTGCTCGCGCTGCGCGCCGTTCATCGCGCGAATCCCGACCTGCACGAGCCGCTCGGCCAGGCCTTCTTCCATGATGCGCGCGAACGGGCAGGCATGCGAGAACCGGTCCCCCTCGAACTCGTCGTAGAGATCGGGATGTGCGTCGAGCTGCAGAATGGTGACGCGCGGGTACCGCCGCTGGATCGCACGCAGGATCGGATAGCTGACCGAGTGGTCGCCCCCCAGCGCCAGCGGGCGCCAGCCGCCGTCGAGCAGCGCGGTGATCCCCGCCTCGATTGCTGTCCTGGCGGACGGGGCGGGCGGGAGCGCCAGATCACCGGCGTCGCTCAGCAAGGGAACGGCCAGATCGTGCAGGTCTTCTGTCCAGGAATTCCCCGCCGGAGACGCCAGCGCCGCCCTTATGAGGGGCGGCGCTTCGGCGGCACCGCGCAGGTAGGACGAGCTCGCGTCGTACGGAAGCCCGATGAGCCTCGGCGGGTTAGGCAAGCTCTCGCTGTGATTGCGCGTGATGGGGCGGCCCGCCTCCCTTATGACGCGACCTGCTGGAGGAACGCGGGGACCTCCCAGTACACCCTGCCCCGCTTGATCCGGTCATTCTCCAGGTCGTAGACGACACAGAGAGGCACCCGGACCGTCTTTCCCGAGGCGGCAACCCCGGCAAAGTCCCCGATGTGTTTCCCGACAAAATCCGCTTCCAGCACCGCGTGCTGGTCGGCAACCACGAGATTCCTGGTTTCGGCGGTTGCCTCGAACGCGACATGATAGGTGTAATGCAGCATCTGCTGCAGTCCGTCCCGCCCGCGATGCTGATCCCCCGTTGCCATGTTGGTGAAGACGACGTCATCGGCCATCATGCTGAGATCGGTGTGCTGGGAGCGGATATACCGCTCGACAGCCCGCCGGGTGCTCTCGATGGACATGGGATCTCCTTACGGCTTCTTCCTCCCCAGCGCCCGATAGTACTCCTCGACCAGGGCTCGGTATTCGGCCGGCGCCTGCGATGGTGCGCCCAGGGCGGGCCGGTTCTCTCCGGTCTGGCCTAACGCGCGGAACAGCCGGAACTCCCAGGTCTTGAGTCCTTCGATTACCGCTGCCTGCAGCTCCGCCAGCCCGTTGGCATCGCCGAAGGGCCGCCCCGACTCGAGCTGCCGCAACCCGGCAATGGCGCGATCGAGCTCGCCGAGGTCGATACCCGGCTGCTGAGAGAGCTCGCGCCGCAGGCTCTCGGCCGCCTCACGCCGCAGCCGGAATTCCCGGCTGAACTGTCGCGCATCGCCGGCGCTCAGCCGCCCGCCACCTCCCCCACCACCGCTCGGATTCGCGTTGCCCTGTCCGCCGGCATTCGGCTGCCCGCCCGGCTGGGTTCCGCTGCCCCTCTGCCCCTCTGTCCCTCTGCCCGCCTGTCCCTGCTGTCCCTCACTGTCCCTCTGCCCCTCTGCCCCTCTGCCCCTCTGATCCGCCATCCGTTCGCGCAGCGATTCCAGTCCCCGCACGAGTTCCCTGGCCCGTTCCAGCGCACGGTCGCTGCGCGCTTCGCTCGATTCGCTGAGCGCCCCGGCGGCTTCCCGCAGCCGGCTGGCGACTGTGCCGAGATTCTCGCTGATCTGTTCCTCGAAACGCCGGGTGTATTCGGGCGAGTTGCCCCGCATCACTTCCTTCGAATAGAGAATCCGGTCGCGCAGCCGCGCGTCCTGAATCGCTTGCGCGGCCTGGCCGACTTTGCCTGCGGCGCCGGGTTGCTCGCCGCGCGCCTCCCGCGCGATCCGCTCCGCATCGGTCTGCAGCCTTTCCACATCACCGGCCATCGCGTCTTTCTTCTCGTCCAGCCGTCTCAGTCGCTCGGCCCCCTCTGTCCCTCCGCCCCTCTGTCCCTCTGCCTCCACTTCCTTTGCCGTCTCTCGCTGGCGCGCGCTCAACTCTTCCGCCCGGCGCTGCAGATTGCGGATCCCCTCGCTCTGTCGAGCGGTCCGGGCCTTTTCGAGCTCGCGGCTCGCGTTGCGCAACCGGTCGAGCGCGTTGCCCCCCTGCGCGGCGCCCCCTCCGGCTTGCGATCCGCTCGCGGCCCGCCGCATCGCGTCGGCCGCCTCCTGCAGCCTGCGGGCGACCTCGGAGAGCTCCGGCGCATTCTGCTCGCGGGCCAGTCGCTCCAGTCGTCTGGCCTCCTCTTTCGCCTGCCGTGCCAATTCGCGTTGCCCGCTTCCACCGCCACCTCCACTGCTCTGCCCGGTTCGAGCCCGCAGTTCTTCCGCCGCCCGCTGCATCCGCTCGTTTTCCTGCTGCTGCCGGCTCGCGAGCTGACGCAGCCGCTCCGCCGCTTCGTCGATTTGCTGCTCCGCGCTCTGGCTCTGATTCCGCTGCACCGATTCGTACTGGTTGCGCAGCTTGTCCGTTTCCAGCTCGAAGAGGTCGGCGAGATCCTCGGCTCGCGCGTTGTTTCGCCCCCGTCCACCGCCACCTCCACCCATCTGAATCTGCACTTCCCGGTAGACCGCTTCGGCCCGTTGCAGCCGTTGCAGGGCGCGCTGCTCGGGCGCCAGCGCTTCGCGAGGAACGCCCCGGCCCAGTCCCTCCTCGGCCACCTGCATCTCCCGGCTCGCCGTGTCGAGCTCGGCATGAATCAGCGCGAACGCCGTGTCCTCGGCCACGATGCCCCGCGACATCAAACGGCGCACCAGTGCGGTCACGTCCTGTTTCAGTTTTCCCTGGGCGATGGCGAGCGTGGTCAGATCCTCGCGCCGCCGGCGCTCCGCGCTACGCGCGCTGTCCCGCAGCGTATTGAAAGTTCCGGCGACGATCTCCCGCTGCCGGGCGGTCAGCCCTTCCGGGGAGTCACCTCCGCCCCCGCCACCGCCCCCGCCCCCGCCACCACCTCCACCCGATTCCGCCTGGCGGTAATCGCGCCCGAAGGGACGCACCTCCAGGAAATAGATGTCGCTCGAGCCGCTGCCTCCCGCGCCGTCCCGGGCGACCGCGTGATAGGAGATGAGATCGCCGGGCTTGAGGCCGAGCTCCTCCAGGAAGAGGGTGTGGGCGGCGCGGAGCTCCGGTGTGGTGCGCCGGGAGGCGGAATCGGTGAGGGCGACCCGCTGCTCCGCGCCGCCGTTCACCGTATAGCGGAGTTCGAGCCCCGCCACCCCGTAATCGTCCGACGCCCGGACCGCGATGCTGATCTCTTCGACCGAGGTCACCTTGGTATCGCGACCCGGCTGCTCGATCGCCACCGTGGGGATGTGATCTTCCAGGGCCTCGATCACGTATTGGACCGAGCCCGGCACCGGCGTCCCGTCCGGCGCCACGAGATCCACCTGATAGAAACCGTCCCGCGTCACTCGGAAAACGCCGCTCCAACGCCCCAGGCTATCCCGCACGAGCGGAACCATCGGGCCACCGTCCACCCGTACCGCGGCACTCTTGGCCGGAAGTGTGACGGTTGCGCGCACCGTAACGCTGGTGCCAACCACTGCGGCGACGTCGCCACCCGGCTCGATCTTCTCCGGCGGCAGACCGGTGTACGCGGGGAACCTGAGCTCGAGCGCAAGCCGCTGCACCGCGGGCAGGTCGGTGACGCTCAAGCGGAACGCCGGCGACTTGATGCCGTCGGCCTCCACGAAGTATTCGGAGGCACTGGTCAAATCGAAGAGCCGCGCGGTGAACTCGGCGTCCGCCGAGTCGCGCAGCATGGGCAGTCGGACCCACTCGGTCGCCGTGTCGGCCCGCACGACGAGCTCGGCGGCCTCGGAGGCGAATCCATGCAGCACGGCACGCACCTGGATCGCACCGCCCCGCGGCACCGCTGCGTTGCCGGGCTCGACTGCGATCGAAAAGACCGGTGCCGCCGCTGCTTCGGACCAGGGAATAAAGAGCAGCCGCGCCGTGTCGCGGAGAATCTGCGGACCGGCGAACAGTACGAGGGCCGCTGCCGCCGCTAGCGCACCGAACCATCCCGCGGCCCGCCGGACCCGGGCCCGCTCGATCCCCGGTCCCGCTTCGATCCGCCGCACCTCCGCCAGCGCGTTGGCGACGACCAGCGCCGCGAGCGCGGGAGAAGGCCGTTCCTCTTCCGGGACGCGCAGCTCGTGCACCGCGCTCACCAGCGTCTGCTTGAGCTCGGGAGCTTTCTCTTCCGCGTAGAGGGCCAGCCGGGCATCGTCGGGCCGGTTCACAGCCGGCAGCAGGAGGTAGCGCACCACTGCGGCGGCGATCAGGACATAGCCCACCACCCGGACGGTCACCACGACATTGGAGCTCGCGCCGAGCAGCGCGGTAAGCACGCTACCCGCGAAGAGGGCGAGCAGCGCGGCCGCCGCGAGCTTGACCGCTCCCTCCAGCAGCAGACGGTTTCGCAAGCCGCGCCGCAGCCGGCGCACCACGTCGTGCAGCGCCCGATCGGATTCGCTCATGGGGATTTCCTTTCCGGCGGCGCGGGCAGCACGTGAGCGGCAGTGCCTCTCCAACCGCGATTGGCGACGATGGTTTCAACCAGCAGCAGCACAGCGGCCAGTACCAATAGGATGCGCCAGAGCCCCTGGCGGCCTTCCCGCTCGGCGGGGGCCACCAGGGCGCGCGTAGCCGCCGCAGTCGAATCGCCCCGCTTGACGCCGAGCAGCAGCTCCCGCGGATCGGCCGGGGTGAGATCCGACTCGGCGGGCGACGGGTTGGCCGCCACGATCTCCAGCGGCTCCCCTGCGGCGCGCCCGGCATACATCTCGTAGAACCCGGCCTCGGTCAGGATCATGGTGCAGGGTCCCGAGTCGGACGCGGGACGGAGCAAGGCGCCTCCCGGCGTGGCCACCACCGGATCCCGCACTCCCATAGGAACGATGCCGGTTTCACCGGTGGTACGCCAGAGCGGAGAGACCTGGTGCCCGGCCGCGTGGACCACCAGCCGGCGCAGAAACGGGAGGTAAGCGGGCTGCAGCGGGAAGTCGCCGGTGAGTCCATCGAGCGGGATTCCCAGAAGCAGCAAGCGCCCCGCACCGTGCGCACGTTCGAGCAAGGCCGGCGTTCCATCGTCGAAGCGAGCCAGCACTTCCGCGCCCTGCCCCGGCTCGATCCGGGGATAGCGCAGGAAGCGCGCGGACGAGAGCGCCGCGCCGCCGCCTTCCCGGAACGGTGCGAACACCGGATGGTCGAGCTGGACTTCGCCGAAGCTGCCGCCCCGATCGCTCATCCGCTCGATGCTGCCCCGCAGGCTGCCGGGCAGCAAAGGATTGCTGGTCGGCCGAACGGCGAGCCGCTGCCCCGCTGCGATGAGCAGCCCGCCGCCATCTAGCGCCCACTGGGTGAGCGCCGCACCGGTAGAACCACCTGGAATCGGGGTGTCGAGCAGCAGGACCACCGCCGCGCCCTTGAGCGCGCGGGCGTCGAGGCTGGCCCGGCGCTCGAGGGCGAAGCGCGGCTCGCGCCCGATCCCCAGCGCGCGCTCCAGAAACAGCGTCTCGTCGGCCCGCGCGCCCGCGGGCGCGATCAGCAGCACCCGCAACGCCTGCTCGGCGGGAACCACGAACCGGAATTGGTCGTCCGCGACCAGCAGGTCGGGCGTGAGGCTCAGCTCCGCGCGAGCCCGGCCGGCCGCGAGCGGCACTGGATCGAACGTGGCGGTGACCGCGCCGTCCGGAGGCAGGCTGACTTCGCGCGAGCCGGCGGCGCGGCCATTGACGCTGAGCGAAAGCCGGGCGCGCTGCTGCCCGCCGGCGTGCTCCCGGCTGATCACCCGCGCGACAACCAGCAGCTGGCTCCGCTCGCCGTTCGCGACGCGCTGCACATCGGCGCTTACCACCGCCGCGTTGGCGCGCGTCGTCGGCTTGACCGCGACGGGCCGCACTTCCACTTCCGCCGGCAGCTCCAGCCCGGCCAGTCCGCTGAGTCCGCTGCGCTGCAGATCGGTCACCACCAGGATCTCGCCGGGAGTGCCGGGCGCCGTCGCGAGCACCTGTCGCGCGGCGCGGAGGGCGGCCGCGTAGCGGGTCGCGCGGGCGGTGGGCCTGGCCGCGCCGATCGCGGCGAGGACGGCCCCTCGGTCCGCCGTGAGCGGTTGCGCTACTTCGGCCTCTTCGTCGAAGAGCACCAGGGCGACCTTGTCCTGGGGTCGCTGCGCCCCGGCGAGGCGCCGCGCCGAATCGAGCGCGGCCGGCCACACCTCGCGGTGGCTCATGCTCATCGAGCGATCGAGCAGCAGCACCACCGACCGCGCCGGCTCCGCAGCCCTGGTCGTTGCGCTCTGCCGGAAAAACGGCCGGGCAAACGCCGCCACCAGCAGCGCGAACACTCCCGCCCGGAGCAGGAGCAGCAGCCAATCGGTGATGCGGCGGCGGCGGGCAGTCCGAATGGGAATCCGGCGCAGAAACATCAAGGAGGGGAAGCGCCGGGGCCGCTCCCATTCGCGCTGCCGCAAGTGAATGACCAGCGGGATCAAGAGCGCCGCGAGCCCGGCAAGGAAAGCGGGAACCAGGAAGCTGAGACCCATCAACGCACCCGGCTCGTCGCCAGTCGGCGCTCGAGATAGGCATGCAGTGCGAGGTCGAGCGGCTGGTCGGTCGTGAGTGCCACGTAGTCCACCCGGTCCTGGCCGAGCCGCCGCGCCAGCTCGCTGCCATGCTCCCGCACCTCCGCCTGGTAGCGCTCCCGCAGCGCCTCGGGACGGAGCGGCAGCCGCTCACCGGTTTCGGCATCCTCGAACGTCGCAGCGCCATCGCCGGGCAGCTCCCGTTCGGCGGGGTCGAGAACGTGGAAGAGCACCACGTCGTGTCCGCGGGCGCGGAGGGTGCCCGTCGCGCGCTGCACCAGCGCAGGTTCCTCATAGCAGTCCGAGACCACCACCACGATTCCCGCGCGGTTCATCAGCCGGGCCGCGCGCTCGAGCACCGGTGCGAGTCGGCCCGCCCCGCTGGCCTTGGCGCGGCCGAGCGTGTAGAGCAAGAGCTGGAGATGGCGGGTAGAGGGCGGCACCACCTCCAGCAGGTCGCCGGCGAACGTCACCAGTCCTACCCGATCGCCCTGGCGCTGAGACAGCCAGGCGAGCGAGGCGGTGAGCACGCGCGCATAATCGAACTTGCTGACCGCACCGCTGCCAAAATCCATCGAGCCCGACGTGTCCAGTGCAAAGGTCACGGAGGCGTTGGTGTCGGCCTCGTATTCCTTCACGTAGAAGCGGTCGGTCCGGCCATAGACCCGCCAGTCGATCCGCCGAATGTCGTCCCCCGGCTGATAGGCGCGGTGCTCGGCAAAATCGAGCGACAGCCCGACCCGGCGCGCCCGGTGCAGCCCGTGCATGAACCCGTCCACCACCGTCCGCGCCAGCAGCGGCAGGTCCCCGATCCGCGCGAGCAGCGCGGGATCGAGAAAAGCGGCGGGTGCGGTAGCAGTCATCCGCTAGAGTCCGGAGCGCGGGGTCGGTACCGCGGCCAATAGCTGCTCGGTGAGCCGATCGGTGGTGACCCGCTCCGATTGCGCCTGGAAGTTGAGCAGCAGCCGATGCCGGAATACCGCCGGCGCGAGCGCGCGCACATCGTCGAAGCTCACATGCGCCCGGCCTTGCAGCAGCGCTCGCGCTTTGCCTCCCAGCACCAGAGCTTGCGGTGCCCGCACGCTCGCGCCGTACGCCACGAACTGCTTGATGAAGTCGGGCGCCTGGGGCTCGACCGGACGCGAGAGGCGCGCGAGCTTCACGGCATAATCCACCACGGGATCGGCGACGGGTACTCGTCGCACCAGCCGCTGAAATGCCAGAATCTCTTCGCGCGACACCACGGGTCGGATCGCTTCGGGCGGCGCCGCCGTCGTAGCGCGTACGATCGCGACCTCATCCGCTTCGGGTGAATAGCCGATGATGACCTCGAACAGGAAGCGGTCGAGTTGCGCTTCCGGTAGCGGATAGGTCCCCTCCAGCTCGATCGGATTCTGCGTGGCGAAGACGAAGAAGGGAGGCTCCAGCTCGTAGGTCTTGCCCTGCACCGTCACCCGATGCTCCTGCATGGCCTCGAGCAGCGCCGCCTGTGTCTTGGGCGGTGTCCGGTTGATCTCGTCGGCCAGCACCACGTTCGCGAAGATCGGTCCCCGCATGAAGACCAGATGGCGCCGCCCGCTGGCAGGATCGTCCTGGATCACGTCGGTCCCGGTGACGTCCGAGGGCATCAGATCCGGGGTGAACTGAATCCGCGAGAAGCGCAGATCCAGCGCCTGCGCCAGCGAGTGCACCAGGAGCGTCTTCGCGAGTCCGGGGACGCCGATGATGAGACAGTTCCCGCCGGCCAGGAGCGCCACCAGGGTTTGCTCGATCACCGCATCCTGCCCCACGATGATCTTGCGGAGCTCGGCGATCACCCGGCCCCGTGCGGCGTGCAGCCGCTCGGCCAGGGCCACGTCGTCCAGATGGTCGAGCTCGGCGGGCGAAACAGGAGTGACGGTCACGCGGCGTCCTTTCCGGTCAACGGGAGAATGCGTAGATGATGTAGTTCACGCCGAGCTTGTAGGCTTCGTTGGTAAGGTCGATCGGAAAGTATCCCGTGTCGGAATATTCCCAGAATTCGCTGACGTCGAAGTTGTAGTTCACGATCATCAACAAGCGCTTGGTCGGATCGTTGTTCTCGAAGACGCCGAAGAACTCGGGCGGAGTGCCGAAATTGCCCTCACGGTACGCGCCCAACTCGATCCGGTAGAACGAGTCGAAGATGGGATGGCTGGCGGGAACCGGAATCAGCCGCGCCTCCGGCAGCACTTTTTTCATCTGCGATTCGAAGTTGAACCAGTGCGGTCCCTCGAAGTCGTCCACGATGACGAAGCCGCCTTTGAGCAGATAGTTCCGCAAGCCCGCCGTTTCCTTGTCGCTCGGCAGCCAGTATCCCACCTCGCAGAGATATACGAAGGGAAACTTGAAGAGCTCCGGATCGTCGAGGGTGACGATGACGCTGGCCTCGGTTCGGATCCGCATCGAGGTGAGCTCTTGCAGGATCTTGGGCAGGTGCTGGTCCGCCTCCGGATAGTCGTGCCCCCACTTCACGTCCCAGTAGCGGTCTCCCATCATGCAGCAGCTCTGGGTGAACTTGACCCTGGCGTAGGTGAAGCGCCCGTCATAGGGCGGATTCGGCGGGGCCGAGAGCGCCGCCTCCCCGTTGACGCCGCGGAACCGCTGCGCCTCGAGTGGACGCGCGGCCCCTACCGGTGCAGCGACCACTAATAGCCCATAGCCCATAGCCCATAGCCTACGGCCCATAGCCCATAGCCAATAGCTTCTCATGGAACTCTCCCTCGCAACGCCAGCAGCAGCTCCTGTGCTTTCTCGAACCCCGGTGCCGCCTCCAGCACCTGGAGAATCTCGCGCCGCGCGGCGGTGCTGTCGCCCGAGCGCGCCAGGGTCCGCGCCAGCTGGTAGCGCGCTTCGAGCGGATCGGCTGGCCCCGCCACCAGGGCGGCACGCCGCTCCCGCAGTGCGCGCGGGAAGTCGCCCAGCTGCTCGGCCAGCACGGCCAGCCTGCCGTGCAGCCCGCTGTCATAGGGAGAAATCCACAGCATGCGCTCGAGCGCCTGGGCCGCGCCGGCCGCATCGCTCAGCTCCGCCAGTAATTCCGCTGCCTCGGCATTCGCATCCCAGGCTGCTTCGTCGAGCGCGGTATACCGCCCCAGGGCCGCCGCCGCAGCCTGCCGGTCGCCCCGCTCCCGGTGCAGCCGGGCCAGTGCGAGCAGCGGAGCATCGGCCCCGGTGTACTCCGGGAACATCGCCGTGGCCCGCTCGAACGCCGTGCGCGCCGCGTCGGCGTGTCCCGCCGTGAGCTGCGCCGCTCCCTCGCGCAGCGTGCTCATCAGCTCCCCCTCCACCTCCGGACCTTTGCCGTCCCACGGCGCGATCACCCGAAGCGGAGCCGCGAAGCGCTCCTGGATCCAGCTCGCGAAGCGCTGTGCCAGCACCGCTTCGCTGATCCCCAGGGCTTTCTGAATGGCAGCCGGAGTAGCCAGCCCGTCGCGATAGGCGCGCAGCATCGTGACCAGTGCCGGCCGCCCCCACTCCCGCTCGATCATCTCGCAGACCAGGGACGCTTGGTAGTAGCTGAACTGAATCTCCGCGGGATGCGAAGGCCGCACGAACCCCTCGTTGAGCCGGGCCAGCGCGACGAGCTTGTCCGCCTTGAGCGCGGCGAGAAAAAGCACCGAGGGTCCTGCCCCCCAGCTGGGCCGGGCCCGGCGTTCCTCCAGCACCGACAGTCCTTCCGAGAACCAGCGGGGCACCCGGAAGTTCGAGAGGCCGAGCGTGAACGTATGGGTCAGCTCGTGCCACGCCGTCGAGCCCCAGTTGAAGCTGCCGGTCTCTCGGGCGGAGGGCGCATCCATCGCGAGCACGCCGCCGAAGCTCACGCCCAGGGCGCCGAGTCCGGTGAGTCCCGCGGTGCGGACCGAGAAATCCGCATGGCGCCGGAACAGCTCGATGCGGACGGGCGTGGGCGGCCGGTAGTCGTAACGCGCCGCGAGCGAGTCGTAGGCTTCCTCGAGCAGGGGACCCAGATAGAGCGCGAGCAGCTCGGCCTCGCCCGCCGGCGCGACGATCTGGAAGCGGCGCGTCGCGATGGTGCGGAAGCCGCGCAGCTCGTCGAGCAGATCGAGGGTGTTCTTGTACCAGATGTGGAACGGGTCCCGCGCGAAGGCGCGCTCCAGGTGCGCGCGCCCGGAATCCATCGCCCCGGTGCGGAGCTCGTTGATGCCTAACACGCCAAGCGCGCGGGCGGCGCCGGGATCGAGCGCCACCCCGGCGCGCCCGAAGCGAACGGCTTCGGCATAGCGGCGATGGCGCGCCGCTGCTTCGGCCGCCGCCGCGTAGAACTCGGCCGGCCTGGGATGCACCCGGCCCGCGCCGGCCCGCGCGCCGGCGAATCCGGCCGAATCGCCGCGCAGCCAGGCCGTGGCGCCGAGCAGCGCCCAGGCTGCCACGCTGCTGGAGTCCGCCGCGAGCGCCCGGCCTGCCGCGGCGTTCGCTGAATCGTACTCCTCCGCATCCAGATGGATCCCGCCCAGCAGCACCTGCGCCGGCACCAGCACCGGATTTGCTGCCAGACTCTGCCGCACTGCCTGCACCGCGCCCGAGCTCCCGTCGAACGCGAGCACCTTGGCAATCCCGAGCAGTGCCCGCGGGTGCTGGGGACTGATCCGGACCACAGCTTCGTAGCTGGCGCGGGCATCCGGCGCGTTGTAATGCGCGAGGAAGAGATCCCCCGTCCGAATTCGCGGCTCGAGCGCGCCCGAGTCCCGCGCGACCGCGGCATCGAAGGTCCGGAGCGCCGCGCGCACCGCTTCGGCATCGTCGTCCCCCAGGAGCACGTAGGCCCGGCCCGCCGCGGTGATGGCCTCCGCGGACCAGCGCGATCCTTCCCGCTCATAGGCTCCGGCCAGCGCGTCGGCCAGCCGGCGCGCGGTGGCCTGATCACCTCGTTGCGCCGCGAGCTCGGCGAGCGCAACCTGCGCCGTTCGTTGCTCCGGCAGATTCGCCCGCACCGCAGCGGTAAAGGTCGACTCTGCTTCCGCCAGCCGGCCCCGGAGCACCAGCACCTCGCCGAGCGGCACCAGGAGCGCTGAACCGCCGCTCCGCGCCAGTCGCTCCGCCTCCGCGAGCCGGCCCGACTCCGCGAGCGCGCGCACCTCCGCGGACGGGCTGCCTGGCGCTTGGCGCGGGGCCGGGCCACCGTTGAATACGGTCAGCAGCGCCAGGGCCGCCGCGCGCACCATGGTGCTCACGGCTTGCGCCCCTCCGCCACTCGGATCGCGGCGGTCTTGTTGGCGATCTCGAGCAACAAACGCTCGAGCTCGCGCTCGTATGCGAGCGAGTCGAGGCTGCCCTTTTTCCGGCGCAGCGCAGCCACCTGCCCTTCCAGCGCCTGGCGTTCGGCATACAGCGCGGCAACCCGCGGGTCCGCGGGAATCGGCGCGACTCCGAACGCCAGGCCGCGCGCCAGCATCGAGTCGCTCAGCTGGGCATGCTCGGTCATGAGGAGGTTGCGCGACTCGTAGCCGCGCGCCACTTCCCGCCGCGCAAACTGAAAGGCCTCGAGCACCGTCACGCGTCCGTCCTTGTCGGCATCGGCGTCTCCGCCTCCCAGCCCGCGTGCGAAATGTTCCGCGAAGGTGGACTCATTGCGCTCGAATGCGCTCTTCGTCGCCGTGATCACCACTCGCTCGCTGTCCGCCAGGGCCACCAGAAAGTCCCCGCTCCCGCTCGCCGCATTCACGAACACGGTTGTCCGCCCGGCGAGCGGCCGCAGCCAGCTCGCGAAGTCCGTCGCGGTGGCATCGACTCCCGGCAAGCTCAGCCGCGAATCCGGACCTTGGCCGCTGCCATGGCCGATGAGCACGACCAGCACCACGTCCCCGGCGGCGCTCCGCCGCGCCAGCTCGGCAAAGGCCGCCGCGAGGTTGTCACGCGTAGCGCGGCCGCGGATCCGGACCGGATCGCTGGCCGGATTTTCCGCCAGGTAGACGAGACTCGAATCGGCTACACGCCAGCGTGCTTTCGCCGCGTCATAAAGAGCGGATGCCGCAGCGTGGAACGACGTCGCAAACTTCGGCTCCCCCGACAGTCCCGTCACCAGCAACACCCGAGTAGCACCGGTCCCCTGAGCCTCGACCGCCTTCGGGGCTACCAATAGCCCATAGCCCATAGCCCATAGCCCATAGCCCATAGCCAATAGCTTCACGCCAATCCTCGTCTCCGCCGGTAGGCCCAATCGCCACCCAACAACATCACCAGGACAATGAATACCACCGGCATATCCCACAAATCCCGCGACTCGCGAACCGTGACGCCACTCTCGGTGTACATGATGTCATCGGCTAACCGGCCCGCATCGGCAAGCGGGTAGTAACGCCCTCCGGTTTCTCCGGCGATCCGTCGCAGCAGCGGGGCACGCAGCTCGGCCTGCTCCACATCGGCCCCGTAGTCGTCCACCAGCAAGGCGGCCGGTGCCGCGCGCGCGGTGTCGCGGCCACCTTCCCGGCGGGCTTCCGCCTCGAGCCGGTACATCCCGGCCTCCTCCGCGACGAACCGCCCCTCGTAGCCGCCGTCGCCGCGCATCGTCCAGCTGAGCGGTTGCTCGACCGTGCGGCCCGACGGAGTGATGATGCGCGCCGTGACTGCTGCATCGTTGGCATCGAGAAACGTCTCATCGGTCACCCGCGCTTGGATGGTCACCGGTTCGCCGGGCGCCACGCGCGAAGGCGCGGCCGCCAGCTCGACCCGCTCCGGCACCCCGTCGAGGGACCAGCGCAGCAACTGCCGCCAGAACGTCTCATGGGTCTGGTCCTCGAGCGGAATGCTGGCGTGCATCTGCCAGAGCCAGCTGTCCTGCACGCCGAGCAGCGCCGTGGTGCCGCGGCCATAGCGCTGCATCGAGAGGATCGGGCGCTCCGAGCCTCCGCCTGAGAGTGGCTTGCCCATGAGGAGCGCCACCGCGCCGGGCTTGAGCGCGCCGAGCCGGTTGACCGTGGTGAGCGGAGGCAGCGAATCCCAGCGACCGGTCGCGGCTTCGGTGGCGCCGAGCTGGAGCACGGGATGCGCGCGTCCCGCTGAGGTGATCCTCGCCAGCAGCTCGATCGCCGGCGCGACCCCCTCCGTGGCGTCGGCTCGTTCGAGCGAGACCGGCAGCACTTCGGCCAGTGGGGTCGCCGCAAAGCCGCCTTCGGCCAGTGCCGAGCGGCCGCCGAGCGCGACGAGCCCGCCGCCCCGCCGGCTCACGAAGTCCGCCAGCATCCGCAGCTGATCCCCGGTGAAGAAGGCGGCTTCGATGCTGCCCAGCACGAGCGCCCGATAGCGGAACAGCTCTTGGCGCTTGGTGGGAAAGCCTTCCGCCAGCTCGAGACTGTCGTCCACCCCGAGCCGGAGGAATTTGCCCTTGGCGCTGCGCAGCAGGGTCACCAGCTGCAGCGCGCTGTCTCCCGCAACGGCGCGGCGCAGAAAGGCCAGCTCGGGACGCGGCTCGCCTTCCACGTACAGGATCTTTTCCGGTCCGCGCCGCACTCGCAGCACCGCGTGGTACTCGTTGTTTTCGGTGACGACTTCGCCGGGCACCGGCCGGACTTTGAAGGTCAGCCGGTGACTTCCTTCGCTGAGCGGGGGCAGCCGAAGCCGTACGCGCGCCAGATCGCCGCGCTCGGGCACCGGTACCGCGCGCTCCGTCACCGTCCGTCCCTCGTCCTCGGCGGTAACTTGCACCGACTGACCGCCGAGCCCGCGGACGCGCAGGGCGACTTCGGCCAGCACGCCGGCGCCGGCAAGCGTACTGGCCGGCAGGGCAACCCGCTCGATCGCCAGATCCTTCGCAAAACGTTCCTGCCCCACGCCTACCGCGTACACGGGCACCCGGCGAGCCCTGAGCGCGAGCAACGGAGCGGTGAGGTCGGCCCCGGCATTGTCGGCGCCGTCACTCACCAGGATCAATCCCGCGAGTGGCACGCCGGCCAGCTCCTCTCGAGCGGCGTCCAGCGCGCCCGCCAGGTCGGTCCGGGAACCGGCACCTCGGAGCCGCTCGGGCGCAGCGAGCGGGCCCGCGTCCGCGGCGAACCGGAAATACCGCAGCACGAACCGGTCGCCGAGCCGGCGGCTCAGGCTGCCGGCCGAATCGCCGAAGGCCCGCCGCACCGCGTCCAGCCGGGAGCCTTGCGGCAAATCAGCCAGCCGCATGCTGCGGGAATCATCCAGCAGAATGCCGACCACGTTGCGCTGCGGAACCGCGCTGGAAAGCAGCAGCACGGGTCGCAGCAGACAACCGGCCACCAGCAGAAATACCGCCGCGCGCAGGCTCCCCAGCACCAGGCGATCGCGCAGCAGTGTGGGAGTTCGCAGCCGGCGCAACGCCAGAACCAGCAGGCCGAAGGCGACGAGCGCCCCCAGCAGGAGCACCACTGGAGGCACCGCCGGGGCGAGCGAGAGAATCCCCCGCTGATAGACTCGCGGCGGATACTTGAAGAGAAAGGAGAGGAGGCGCTCGAGGATGGATTCCACGATGGGGTCGGCTGCGGATGCTGTCTTTAGCTACGGCCGGGAGTCACGAAGTGCTGATCCGGGTGAATTCGAAAAGACGTAGATTCCGGTTACCAGACCCGGACCAGGTATGCGAGCGAAACGCTGGCCGCGATTCTGGACATGGCAACTCCTCATTTTTGCGGCCGGCAGCCAACCCAGGGAAGATAGCCCGGAGGAGAAGCCGATGCGGGAGCGGCTGAGTGCGTTGGATGCCGTGCGGGGAATGACCATCGCGGGGATGCTGCTGGTCAACAATCCGGGAACCTGGAGCGCGATCTATCCACCGCTCGAGCATGCGCCCTGGCATGGCTGGACGCCCACCGATCTGATCTTTCCGTTCTTCGTGTTCATCGTCGGAGTGACCACCCATCTTTCCCTGAGCGCGCGCGAGCAGGCAGGCGCTTCCACCGCGGCGATCCGCGCCCAGATCCTCCGGCGCGGCGCTCTGATCATCCTGCTCGGCCTGCTGCTGCACGCGTTTCCGTTTTTCCCCCTCACCCGCATCACCGAAATCCGGATCCCCGGGGTGCTGCAGCGGATCGGGGTGTGCTACCTCGCGGCTGCGTTGTTCGCACACCGGCGCTCCAATGATGCGGTGGTGGGGCTCGTCGGAATTTTGCTGCTGAGTTATTGGGGACTCCAGACGTTGGTCGCCCCACCCGGCGTTGCCTCCGCGACGATCGATGTGCCGGGAGACACGCTTTCGGCCTGGATCGATCGCTCCATTTTCGGCAGCCATCTGTGGCGGGAGTCCAGGACCTGGGATCCCGAAGGACTGCTTTCCACCTTGCCGGCAATCGGTACCTGTCTGCTCGGCGTTCTCGCGGGGCGCGCACTGGTAAGGCGAACCCCGCTCGCCGAACGACTCAACGCGTTGTTCGCCTGGGGCGCCGCAGGCATGGTGGCGGGGCTGGTGTGGAACTGGGTCTTCCCGATCAACAAGAATCTCTGGACCAGCTCCTATGTGCTGTTCACCGCGGGGATGGCCAGCGTGACCATAGCGACCTGCGCCTGGATCATCGAGGTTCGGGGACACCGGCGCTGGGCCATGCCGTTCATCACCTATGGCCTCAATCCGCTGGTCGCCTTTGTGGGATCGGGGATGCTGGCCCGGATGCTGGGTCTGATCCACCTGCCGTTCAAGGGGGAGAGTGTCTCGCTGCAGCAGGCCAGCTATCGCGCGGCGTTCGAGTCTTGGCTCTCACCTCGCAACGCATCGCTCGCCTACGCGATTGCGTTCGTTGCCCTCTGGTACGGGATTCTGCTGGTGCTCGAACGTCGCGGCTGGATCTTCAAGGTGTGAGGAATAACCCCTAGAACATCAAGGGCCCCTCTCGGCAGCCCCTCTCACCTCTCACCTGTCACCTGTCACCTGTCACCTGTCACCTCTACTTCGCCCTATCCAGATACTCGCCGGTCTCCGGCTTGACCCGAATCCGCTCGCCCGGCTGAATGAACTCCGGCACGTTCACGGTGACGCCGTTGCTCAAGCGCGCGGGCTTGGTCGAGGCCGTCTTGGTTGCGGTCTTCATCACAGGCGTGGTGTCCACCACTTCCAGCGTCAGCGCGCTAGGGAGCTGGATTCCGATCGGGCGACCGTTGTAGAACTCGGCGATGATCCGCATGCCCTCAGCCATCCACTTGGCCGCTTCACCGAGCGTCTCTCCCTCGACTTCGAGCTGGTCGTAGTTCTCCGCGTTCATGAAGTGGTAGGTGTCGCCGCTCTTGTACATGAAGTCCAGCTCGTGGGTTTCGAGATCGGCCACGTCCACCGTATCGGTGGAGCGGAAGCGGTGCTCGATCTGCGTCCCGGTCTTGAGGCGGCGCAGCTTGGCCTGCACCATCGCCCGGAGATTGCCGGGCGTGTGATGATGAAACTCCAGCACCCGACAGGGCTCCCCATTGAACATGATGGCCATGCCGCGGCGGATGTCGCTTGCGATGATGCTCATAAAGGCCGTAAATGGTGAACGGTCAACAGTGAACGGGACCTGCCGACCCTCACCGGGAGGCGGAACCCTAACTCCAATCAGCCGTTAAAGATAACCCCCTGCCGCCCTCGATTCCACCCTCTCACCTCTCAATGCTTACCTCTCGCTGCTGACGAATCTGATAATGGAAAACACTGCCCCTATCGGATCCGTCACCACCGCGATTCGGCCCACGTTCGCGGCATCGAACGGACCCATCACCACCTTGCCCCCGGCCGAACGGGCCGCCGCGGCAATTTCGTCGCAATCGGCCACCTGGAAATACGTCATCCAGGCCGGCGACAGGTCCCCCCAATCCGTCGTCATCTGGAGCATGCCGCCGAATGCTTTGGACTCGCCAACCACGTGCCAGTAGGTGTACTCGCCCGCGGGGCCCAGCGATTTGCGCTCGGGCTTCCAGCCAAACGCGTCCGCATAGAAACGGCGGGCTCGCTCCGCATCCTTCGCCGAGAGCTCCATCCAGCACACGGTTCCGATCTCGCGAATAATGCCTGCGCCCCGGTGCTGCCTTGGCTCCCAGAGGGCGACCCTGGCTCCCTCGCTGTCCGTGAGCTGCGCCATGCGGCCCGAATCGAACACGTCGAAAGGCGACAGCGAAAGCGTGCCGCCGGCCGCCACCGCCTGCTGGGCTGCCTCGTCGGCGCTTTTCACCGCGATGTAGGGAAGCCAGGTCGACGCGACGTTGTGCTCGAGCTGAGTTCGGTCGAGCTGATACATGGCCGCGACATCCTGGCCCTCGAGGACGCAAATGCGATACAGCTGGCCTTCACCGATGGGCACGTCGCGCTTTTCCCAGCGGAACAGCGCGTGATAGAAGCGCCAGGCCACCCCTAGGTCCCTGGTGGCCAGCTCCCACCAGCAGAAGGTGCCGGGCGTGTGCTTCTCAATGGTCGGCATGCTTTGTCTCGGAACAGCGTGAACAGTGAATGGTGAACCGTGAGCCGTACCAACCCCGCAAACAACATGGTCTGGCCTGCCAAGTATCGACGCTGGAAACCAGCAGGGCAACCCGACCGTAGGTGGTAGAGTTGTGCCCGTTTCCAGTTCACTGTTCACGGTTCACTGCGGTACGGTTCACTGTTCACCGCAGTTAGGCAACGATTTCAGGCGGGGCGGCATCCAATCCAGGTACCTCACCACAACTCCGGTAGGGTTTGCGATGCCGTTGCCGCGTCAAGTCGCCTTCCTGTCGCTTTGCCTTGCCAGTGTCGGCGTGCTCGCCGCCCAGGGGAAGGCCCGCGCGACGCAGTCGCCCTCTCCGATTCACGCAGCGGCGGCCCACGCCATTCCCTCGCCGACAGTGCGAGCCATCCGCCGCAGCGAGCCGATCAGCATCGACGGCCTGCTCGACGAGCCGATCTGGGCCGCGGCGCAGCCCGCGACGGATTTCCTCCAGGCCCAGCCCAACATCGGCCAGCCAGCGACGCAGCGCACCGAAATCCGCCTCGCGTTCGACGACGAGGCGTTTTATATCGGCGCGCGAATGTTCGACGACCGGGGCGCGCTGGGCATCCGAACTCAGCTGGTGCGGCGCGATCAGGAAACCAGTAACAGCGACCAGATCGAGTTCGTTCTCGATACCTATCACAACCACATCGGCCGGACCATTTTCGCCGTGAACCCCTCGGGCGTCAAACGCGACGCCGGCCAGGCCGCCTCCAACGCCGATCCATCCTGGGACCCGGTGTGGGAGGTGAAGACCCAGGTGGATTCCCTCGGCTGGACAGCGGAGTTCCGGATTCCCTTCTCGCAGCTTCGCTTCCCGCGGGACTCCGTCCAGGCCTGGGGCATGCAGGTGTGGCGCACCGAAAGCCGGCTCAACGAGATCTCGATGTGGTCATACTGGGGACCCGACGAAAGCGGCGGTCCGCCCCGCTTCGGCCACATCGAAGGCATTTCGCCGGGACGTGGCGCGCAGCGGCGTCTCGAGGTGCTGCCCTACCTCGTGGGACGCTTCCAGCGACTCGAGAGCGGCGATACCGCGAATCCGTTCTACAAGTCGCGTGATGCGGACGCCCGGGTCGGCGCGGACATCAAGTATCTGCTGACCTCGAACCTGACCCTCGACGCGACGATCAATCCCGACTTCGGTCAGGTCGAAGTCGACCCGGCGGTGGTCAACCTGTCGGCGTTCGAGACGTTCTTCCCGGAGCGGCGGCCTTTCTTCGTGGAGGGCAGCGGCACCTTCGGCTTCGGCGGATTCAGCTGCTTCTTCTGCAGCAACGTGTCGTCCCTCTCGCTCTTCTACAGCCGGCGCATCGGGCGGATCCCCCAGGGCCTGCTGCCGACGGGCACCACCTACTCCGACACTCCGGACGCGACCACGATTCTCGGCGCCGGCAAGATCACCGGGCGGACCCGCTCGGGCTTCACGGTGGGGGTACTCGATGCGGTCACCGCGCGGGAGCACGCGACCGCGCTGGTCAATGGCGTCCGGCAGAGCGAGGAAGTCGAGCCGTTCACCAATTATTTCGTTGGCCGGCTCAAGAAGGAATTCAATCGTGGCAACCTCGTTTTCGGGGCCATGGGCACCTCGGTCTATCGCTCGACCGACAACCCCCTGCTGGTCTCCCGGCTCAACACGCACTCCGAGGCGCTCGGACTCGACTGGAGCGCGCGCTGGAAGAACCAGATGTACTCCTTCGCGGGCAATCTGGCCTTCACCAACAACGTGGGCGACCCGGCCGCGATCCGGAGGCTGCAGAACTCCAGCGCGCGCTACTTCCAGCGCCCCGACCGCCAGGCCGGCGGGAACGGCTTCCTTTCAGACCGCTACGATCCCGACGCAACCGCCTTCCGCGGGCTCGGCGGCTACAGCCGCTTTGCCAAAGACGCCGGCAAGCTGCTGTTCGAGACCGCGCTCAACTGGCGGACCCCGGGTTTCGAAGCCAACGACCTCGCCTTCAATACCAGGGCCGACTACTTCTGGACGAACACGAATTTCGCGCTCTCGCTGGCGCGGCCCACCAAGTGGTATCGCAATTACTTCGTGGTGCTCGGCACTCAGCGCGAATACAACTTCGACGGCGACCGCACCGACACCCAGTTCCACACGGGCGTGTTCGGCCAGCTGCTCAACTACTGGGGCGTCAATTTCTTCGGGATCCGGCGCACCGATGTCGAGGACGATCGCCTGCTGCGCGGCGGGCCGGTGGTCATCCGGCCGGGCAACTGGTTCTTCAATACCAACATCAATTCCGACAGCCGGAAGCGGGTGAGCCTCCAAGTCGGTGCCAACCTCAGCCGGGGCGACCTGGGCAACGTGAGCTGGGGACTGAACGTTGGAGTTGATCTGCGTCCCGCGTCGAACCTCACGATGTCCTTCAGTCCCTCCTTCAATCGCAGTAGGGGGGCTGTCCAGTACGTCACGGCCAAGCCCGATCCCACCGAGGTGGCCTTCTACGGAACCCGCTACATCCTCTCCGATCTCAGCCAGAAGACCGCCGGATTCGATACGCGGATCAACCTGACGCTGCGGCCGACGCTCACCTTCGAGCTCTACGCCCAGCCGTTCATCTCCAGCGTGCACTTCCGCCGCTTCAAGCAGTTCGCGGCACCGCGGAGCAGGACCCTGCTGGTTTTCGGAGAAACCGTGGGAACCGTGACGACCCAGCAGAATAACACGGGGCAAATCACCAGCTACACCATCGACCCCGACGGGACCGGTCCCGCCGCGGAGCTCGTGTTGGACAATCCGGACTTCGTCACCCGGTCGCTGCGGGGGAATGCGGTGCTGCGCTGGGAGTATCGCCCCGGCTCCACCTTGTTCCTGGTGTGGACCCGCACCAGCGATGACTTCGCCTCCCGCACCGGAGATTTCGATCTCACCCGCGACATTGACGCCCTCTTCGGCGCCAAGGCGGACAACATCTTCCTGCTGAAGGTGAACTTCTGGCTGAATAGATGACAGGTGGCAGGTTGCAGGTGGCAGATAGGTGGTCGGTGACCCTGCCACCTGCCACCTACCTGCCACCTGCCACCTGCCACCTGCTACCTAATCGAGAACGCCACCACCCGATCGCTCTTCCCGAAACGCCCCCCGTCCCCGCCCGCCGCGATCACGACATACTGGGTACCGTTACGCCCCGCGAACGTCATGGGTGTCGCCTTCCCTCCGGCCGGCAGCGGCGCACTCCACAGCTCGGCACCGGTCTCCACATCGAAGGCGCGGATTTTCCGGTCGAGCGTGGCGGCAATGAAGACGAGCCCGCCGGCGGTGACGATCGGTCCGCCGAGGTTCGGGCTACCCGCTCCGGCCGCTTCTGGAGGAGCATCTGGCGCGAAGGTCCCCAGGGGCACCTCCCACTTCTTGGCCCCGGTACGGAGGTCCACCGCGACGAGCGTACCGAAGGGCGGCGGTGAGCAGGGCGCGCCCGATGGCCCGAACAGAATTCCCCGCCACATGACGTACGGCGTCCCCCGCATGCTGGTGTACTGCGAGCCCTCCAGCCGGTAACCGCTCTCGTTCCGCCGGCGCTGATATTCCTCCCGCGGGATGAGCTGTACCTCGGCGATGATCCGGTTGACCGGAATGATCGCGAGCTGCCGGACTGGATCCACCGCCAGGCCACCCCAGTGCGCCCCGCCGATGTTCGAGGGAATTACCAGCGTACCCTGCAGGCTGGGCGGCGTGAAAATCCCTTCGTTGCGAAGCTTGCCGACCCGCTCCCGGCAGGCTGCCCGATCCGCTGGCGTCGGCCCCCAGGTCTCTTCAATGAGAAACCGCTGCGGACTTAAGGGAGCGATACCCGTGGCGAACGGCTGGGTCGGCCAGGCCTGCTCGCCGGGCACCGTGCTGGCGGGCACCGCCCGCTCCTCCACTGGAAACACCGGAATGCCGGTCTCCCGGTCCAGCACGTACAGCATCCCGATCTTTCCCGTCTGCAGCACCACGTCGACCTTGCGGCCATCCTTCACGATGGTGGTGAGCGCGGGCGGCGAGGCGTTGTCGTAGTCCCACAGATCGTGATGCACCGTCTGAAAATGCCAGACGATTTTGCCGGTCTCCGCGCGCAGCGCCACGACCGAATTGGCGTAACGATTTTCTCCCACGCGCACGCCGCCGAAATAGTCGGGGCTCGCGCTGCCGGTCGGAACGAACACCAGTCCACGCACCGAGTCCGCCGCAATGACCGACCAGGCATTGGCCGCACCGGTTCGATGCGCGTCGGGCCCACTCCAGGTGCGCCAGGCCGGATCGGTGGAGTCCTGGGGGATCGGGTCCCAGCTCCAGCGCAGCGCCCCGGTCCGGGCATCGTAGGCCCGCACTTCCCCGCTCGCTGCGTTGAAACGGCCGTTGTCGGCCACTGCGGATCCCACGACGATCAGCCCGCGCACGATCGCGGGCGGCGAAGTGACCTCGTACTCCTCCTTCTCGAACGGCGCGTTGCGCAGGCTCTGGCGCAGGTCCACGCTGCCGGCGACTCCGAATCCCATGCAGGGCCTGCCGTCCCGCGCATCGAGCGCGTGGAGCCGCGCATCGATCGTCGCCACGATGACCCGGAGCGCGCAGGGCGATCCTGCGCGGGCGGCGGGATCGGCCCAGAGCGAAACCCCTCGACTGGTGAAGTCGCCGAAGCCGATCGGCTCGACTTTGAGGTCCGTCACCCAGCGTTCCTTGCCGCTCTCCCCGTCGAGGGCTATAACCCGGCCCAGCGGTGTGCTCAGGTACATGACCCCGGCAACTACCAGGGGAGTGGCTTCGAACGACCTTTCCCGGTTGAAGGGGATGGCGGCCTCGCCTGTGCTGTATTCCCAGGCGACGGCGAGCCGCTGCACGTTGCCTCGATCGATGCCACTGAGGGGTGAAAAGCGTTCTCCGCCGCGATCGCGCCCGTACGCGGGCCAATCGCCAGGCGCGGATTGAGCCGATAGCAGGGCCGGCACCACCCACGCGGCCAGAAGCCAGCGTCCCAATCGCACGGTCGAACTCCTTGTCATGCAGGAATATAGGACATGGTGGCCGGCTCGACCCAACAGCCCGGCCCCCTCGCTCGTAGCACCCGTAGCTGTTACTGTTCAGCAGTCCAATCATCGGTCTCCGGAGTCTTCGCGTGGCGTCCGCAACCCGCCTTTGCCCCTCCTGTAACACCCAGCTTCCGGAGCTGGCGACCGTTTGCTACGTATGCGGCTCGGCTACGCCTCCAGCAATCGACAAGATCACCGGCGAGTTCATTCTGCCCGAGGGGCTGGCCCCGACGCCCGACGCCTCTGCGGAGATGATCCGCAAGCTCAAGGATTCGCTGGGCAAGCATTACGAATTGAACGAGCTGATCGGCCGAGGTGGCTTCGCCGAGGTATTTCGGGTCCGGGACCTCTGGCTCAAGCGCGACCTGGCCCTGAAAGCAATTCGGCCCGACCTGACGGTCTCGGGTACCATGCTCGCGCGGTTCCGCCGCGAGGCGGAGGCCGTCGCCGCGCTGCGCCATCCGAGCATCGTGCCGATCTACGATATCGGGGAAGCCGACGGCATCATGTACATCCTGATGCCCCTCATCAAGGGCGAAAGCCTGAAGGGCCTGCTGGTCCGGGACGGCCGCCGGCCCATCAACGAGGCGCGGCGGATTCTCCTGGAAGCGGCCGGCGCCCTGGCCTCGGCGCACGAGGCCGGCGTGGTGCATCGCGACATCAAGCCAGAGAACATCATGCTCGAAGGCAAGTCGCGCCGCGTGCTGGTGATGGACTTCGGGATCGCCAAGGTGATGGACGCCGCGGGTGACAGCTCGCTCACCTCGAGCGGCACCATCGTCGGTACTCCCCATTACATGAGTCCCGAACAAGCCAGCGGGGATCCGCACCTCGACCACCGCACCGACCAATACTCGCTCGCCGTCGTCGGCTACCACATGCTGACGGGCTCGGTCCCCTTCGAAGGGGAGAGCACCCGCGCGATTCTCTTCAAGCAGATGATGGAGTCGCCCCGCTCGATGCGGGAGCTGGTGCCGGAGGTTCCCGAGGCGCTCATGCAGGCGGTCTCCAAGGGCATGGCCAAGGAGCCGGCCGACCGCTTCCCCGATATCGAGGCATTCTCGGCGGCGATCGAAGCCTCGGCTGCCATCGACAGCAAGGCGACCGCTGCGATAGCGCCGGTCAAACCCGCGAAGAAGCCCAGCCGGCTCCCGCTGATGCTTGCTGGCGCCGGACTGCTCACTGCGGTGGTGGTCGTCGCGGCGCTCATGAACCGCTCCCCTGCCGCCGAGACCGTCGCGGGTCAGCCCGGTGTAACCGGATCCACGGCGGCGGCCGACACCCACGCAGTCAACGCGGCGGGAGCGCTCGGAACCCCTGGGGGCGGTGCTCCGGCGGTCGCGCCACCACCTCCTCCGGCCCCGGCGCCTGTGGAGAAGAAGGCCAGCGAAACCCGAAAGAATCCTGCAGGCACCCCCGGCTCCTCGCCGCGCACCGCAAGCTCACCGGCGCCCGCAACACCAGCCCTGCCCACGGTCACCTGCGTCAGCGCGGCGGATGGCGATGATCGCGACCTCGCGTTCCGGGTCTGCACCTCAGAGGCGCAAACGGGTAACGTCGTCGCGCAGCGGCGCCTCGCCGGTCTCTATGACCGAAGCCAGGTTCCGGGCCACGACGCGGAGGCGGTCACCTGGTATCGCAAGGCCGCCGACGCCGGCGACCTGCCCTCCTTGCTCCGCCTCGGCCAGCTCCTCCATCTCGGCAAGGGCGTGCCGCAGAACGAGCTCGACGCCACGGCCAAGATCAAAACGGCCGCGGAAGCGGACTACGTGCCCGCCTGGACCATTCTGGCGCAACGCTACGAGCAGGGCCTGGGTGTTCGGAAGAGCGATAAGGATGCCTCCTATTGGTACCGCAGGGCCGCGGAAAAGGGGGACGTCGCAGCTCAGGCCAAGGTCGGCGACATGTACGCGCGGGGCAAAGGGTTCGACAAGGACGAGGTCGAAGCGGTGACCTGGTTCCGCAAAGCGGCCGAAAGCGGCAATCGCGAAGCGCAGTTCGGCTTGGGCATGGCCTATCTCAGAGGGCGGGGCATTCAGAAGTCCGATTCGCTCGGGTACGAGTGGCTCAAGAAAGCCGCAGCCCAGGGCCACGCCGAAGCGCAGAAGGAGGTAGCCAAGCGCAAAACGTGACCGCGCCCGGCAGCACGCGTACCTGTCAGGGCTGTGAAAGCCAGGTACCCGCGGACGCGGCCTTCTGTCCCTCCTGCGGTCTCGCCACCAGCTCTGCGATTCTCAGCGAAACCCTGCTCGGCGCTAGCAGGGCGAGCGAGCCTGCCGCACCGAGCTACGAGATGGCCCCGGAGCGATTGCAGCGCGCTCTCGGTCCCAACTACGAGCTCGGCCGACTGCTGGGCCGTGGCGGCTACGCGGAGGTCTTCAGCGTGCGCGACCTCCGGCTCAAGCGGGAGCTCGCGCTCAAGGTCCTGCGGCCCGACCTGATCCTCACCGATGCGCTGGTGGCGCGGTTCCGCCGCGAGGCCGAAGCCGTCGGTGCCCTGCAGAATTCCCACATCGTCCCCGTCTACGACGTCGGCGAGTCGGACGGCGTGCTCTGGCTCCTCATGCCGCTGGTCAGCGGGGAGACCCTGAAGAGCGTGTTGGCCCGCGAGGGCTGGCTGCCCGTGGCGGAGGCGCGCCGGATTCTGCTCGAAGCGGCCGAGGCACTGCAGGCGGCGCATGAGGCCGGCGTGGTGCACCGCGACATCAAGCCGGAAAACCTGATGATCGAAGGCAAGACCCGGCGCGTCCTGCTGATGGATTTCGGGATCGCGAAGGCAATGGATGTCTCGGCAGATCACTCCATCACCGGGACCGGCGTCGTCGTGGGGACACCCAAGTACATGAGTCCCGAGCAGGCGATCGGAAAGCACGCGCTCGATCCGCGCAGCGACCAGTATTCGCTTGCCGTGGTGGGCTATCAGATGCTTTCGGGACGGGTGCCGTTCGAGGGAGAGAATGTCCGCGAGGTGCTCGCCAAGCAGCTGCTCGAGGAAGCGGTTCCGCTCTCGCGGCTCGTTGCGGGGATTCCCTCCGAACTCTCCAGCACCCTTCACCAGGCGCTGCAAAAGGATCCCAAACGGCGCTTCGCCTCGATGGACGCCTTCGGCCGCGCGCTCGAGGGGAAGGAAGTGAGTCCCGCCGAAGGTGGCCGGGTGCGCCGGAAATCGCGCTTCAACATTCCGCTCGTGCGGCGGCCCTGGGTTGCCGCCGCCTTCTGGGTTCTGCTCCTGGGAGGAGCGGCCTATGGCGCCAATCGCGCCGGGCTCTTTACCCCGGCGCCCGCGCCTCCGGCGCCCATGTTCCCCTCGCAGACCACGACGACTCCGCCGCCAGCGCCGGTGCCGCAGCCGAAGGCTAACCCGCAGCGGCCAACTCGTCCCGCCCCGGGAACCCGGCCGGACAGCTCTGCAGCTGCCTCTGTTGCTGTCCCCCCTCCGCCGCCGGCCCAACCGCCCAACTGCTCAACTGCCATGCAGACTCAGCAGTGGGAGGCGGCCTTTACCGCCTGCAGTGCCGAAGCGAACGCGAGCTCAGCGGCCCGGCGCAATCTCGGGCTCCTGTACGCGGAGGCTCACGGGACCCCGCGCGACGAGCGCCAGGCATCCGTGCATCTCGGGCTCGCGGCGCAGGATCCTGCCGAGCCGGATACCCAGGCCGTGGTCCTCATGGCGCGGCGCTATGAAACCGGCCTCGGCGTGGCTGTCGACCGCGCGAAGGCGGCGGGCCTTTGGGAAGTGGCCGCCGTGATGGGCGTGCGGGAGGCGTTCCCCATCATCGCAACGCGGTATGCGGAGGGCGACGGACGGAGACGAAACGATTCCGCCGCTGTCGTGTGGTATCGCAAAGCGGCCGAATCCGGCGAGGTGACCTCGATGCGGAAGCTCGCCGAGCGCTATCTGCACGGCCGGGGAACCAAGCGCGACGAGAACCAATCGCGTTTCTGGTACTCGAAAGCCGCCGAGGGACACGAGCCGGAAGCCGAGTATCAGCTCGCGATGATGCTGCTCAGAGGCAAAGGGGGATACCAGCGCGACGAAGTGACCGGCCTGGGGTGGCTGGAGCGCGCGGCCAAAGACGGTCACCTCGAAGCCCAGAAAGAGCTCGCCCGCCGCAAGCCCTAGTCTTCCACCGTCCAGATCAAGGCCCATCCGATCGCGATCCAGATCAGCTCGCGCACTCGGGAGAGCAGCGCGGCCGCGAGCCCCAGGCCGGGCGCGATCCCCAGCCATTCGAACATCAGATACACTCCGCCTTCCTTGGTGCCCAGCTCGAACGGAATGAAGATCAGCGCGTTCACGACCAGCGACGAAAAGCTCGCCACCACGAACGCCCTCCAGGGATCGACTCCCAGCCCCAGCCCGTAGAGAATCACCCAGTACTCCGCCAGCGAGAGCAGGCGCGCCACCATCTCGACGCTGAGCGCGGCGTAGAAGCGGCGCGGTGCGGACTTGTAGATCGAGGTCACGTGGCTGTCGATCTCGTGCAGCATCGCCGTGCGCGGCTCCAGCCGCACGGCCAGCCGCTTGAGCAGCGGGAGCCGGCGCAGGAGGTGCAGCGCGTGCAGCGCCAGGCCTTCGCTGTGGCGCGAGAACAGAAAGACCGTGATCAGCAGGAGAGCCGCGCCAACCGCCAGGATCACCCCGTAGGTGACGGCGCTATGGGGCAGCAGGAGCGCCGCGGGAACCAGCGCGAGCAGGAAACAGAGCACATGGGCCACTGCGTGGAGCAACCGGAAGGCGACGATCGATCCCACCGCGCGGGGCCGGCCAAGCGCGCGGGTTGCCGCGACTACCTTCAACGGCTCGCCCCCGAAACTGAGCAGCGGGGTCGAGTAATTGATCGCGAAGGCGATCACCGTCATCAGCAGCGCCCGCGGCAGCGGAATCGCGCTGCCTCCCTTCGAGGTCAGCATCCGCCAGGCGAGCGCGTTCAGCAAATAGACCGTGGCCCAGAGCGGAATGAGCGCCGCCACGACCCAGGCCGAAGAGCGCAAGGCCGCCCACAGGGTGTCGGGTCCTGCTTTCCAAACCATCAGCGCCACGATGGTGGCGCCGATGAGGAAGAAGACGAGCCGGGTTGTCCGGCTCACTCAGCGTGGAAGGGTGACGGGAGCACCTGAAACTGATAGATGGCCCTGTCACTGCGGTCAAGTGAAGCGCGAAGCGGGAAGCGCTTCGCGTTTCACTCGACGTTCAGTTCCGTAATGCCGCCTCGATCTCCGCGCGGGTCACCCGCCGGGGAAGCCGCCCTTCGTGCTGAGCGCTGGTCGGCACGGTAACCCCGGTCACTCGGCCGCCTTCGGCGACCTCGACCACCGCCTGGGCGAGGTCTCCCTCCGCGTGATCGCCCTGCGATACCGTGATCACCAGCACCCAACGGCCCGCGTTGCCCCACTGGTTGCGCAGCGCGAAAACGCCCGCGCGTGAAGTCTTCTCGAAGTCGAGCTGGATGGTCTTGCGCTGGCCGTTCACGATGCCTTCGGCGGTGCCGCTGATCGGCGCCGCCATCGGCGTGCCGTGGTGATACGCGTGCACCACCAGAAAGGCGCCCCGGGTCGCTGGCTCCCACGGATTGGCGGGTAACTCGATCGAGATCCAGGGCGGTCCGGCCAATGCCGTCGCGGGAAGCGCGGCGAGCAGCAGTGCGGTCAGAGCGAAACGGCGGGACATGGGCACCTCCGGGAGAAGTCGTTGGCTGCGGCCGGATCGTTCCGGCCCTCCCTGAGATGCCGCGGCAGACCCGCAGGTTTGCAGCGGGTTACTGTCCGAAAACGCTGATCCGGCCTTTGAAGCTGCGGGCTACGATTTGGGCCCCTCCGCCGGCGTTCGTGAAGAATATCGATCGGCTCTTGAGCGGCTTCCCCGACTTCGCGGGCAAGGCCACCAGCGCGAGCCCGCTGGTGGAGGCGAGGTCGAACTCCGCGCCGATCGTCGCGGGCAGCAGCAGCTCGATGTCTCCGCTATGGGTCTGGATGTTGAGGGTGCCGCGCCGATCGAGCGTGCCCGAGTAGCTCACCGGTCCCGAGAGCGTCTCCAGCCGCGCGCTGGCCAGCTGCGCCTCGGTCGCGACGATCGGCCCCGATACCGTGGAGGCGATCACGTCGCCTCCCGCCTGCCGCAACAGGATTTTCCCGCCGCCCGTCTTGACCCGAACCAGCGGCGAAGCGCCGCTCACCTCGACGTCGCCCTCCATGGATTCCGCGGTGACGAGTCGCAGCGTTCCCGTGACCTTGATGCCGCCGGCGATCGTCGAGAGATCCACCTCGCCCGTCATGCCTGCCACCTCGATCGATCCGTCAGCCGACTTGATCCACACCCGCGCGCCGCGCGGCACTCGCACCTCGAGGCTGCCGCCAGTGGTCTGCTTCGACTTCTCATCCGGCTCGAGTCCCAGCTTGGCCGTTCGCCCCGCGCCGCCCATGAAGAACGAGGTCCCCGGCGGCGCAAAGCCGGTCACCGCGATCGAATCGCGCTCCCAGCCGGTGATCCGCGTCGTGCCGGCGAGATTGTAGATCCGGATCGAGGCGTCGGCCGCGACGGCGATCCGCTTCTCGATCTTCTGCTGGGCCGACGACGGTCGGACAGGGAGGACCGTGAGGACGCTGAGGACAGGGAGGACCAGCGTGAGGCGGCGCATCAGCTCTCCCCGGAGAGCGCCGTGGCGCGCCGCAGGAGATCCATCTTCTGGCGCCACGCCGCAATCACCAGTCGCTCCAGTCCCGCATTGCTCGGATCCTGGGCCAGCGCACGCCGGGATTCCGCCAGAGCACTGTCGATCACCGCGAGATTCCGCTCGATGCTGCGCACGGTAGCCGGCGCAAGCCGGCCCCGCGCGCGCTCGAGCTCGGCGCTGAGCTCGGAGGCGGCGGACGCGTATTGCACCTCCAGCGGTGAGAAAGCACTGGTGGGCGGTGCGGCAGTGCGGCTCTGCGGCGGACGCAGCAGCACCGCAGTTATCCCGGAAGACACGGCGATCAGGAGCACTGCCGCCGCGGCGAGCATCCAGCCAGGCATCGCGATGCGGGCGCGCCCGCGGTGTCTCGGAGCGAGCCGCGCATGAATGCCGGGCCACAGGTCGCTCGCCGGTTCCACCGATTTGGGAAGCCCCTGGGTTTCGGCCGGCCGCGCTTCGGCCTCGGCGAGGAAGGCCTCGCAGGACGCGCAGGTATCCACGTGTTCCTCGAACGCCGCGGCGTCCGCTGCGGAGAGTGTCCCGCGCGCATAGGCGTCCAGCCGGCCGCGCAGCTCGCTGCAGGTCATCGTGCCAATGCCTCCCGCAACAGCCGCCGCGCCCGAAACAGTTGGGCCTTCGAAGTTCCTTCCGCGATACCCGTCATTCTGGCGATTTCTCCATGCTGATACCCTTCGACGTCGTGCAGAACGAAGACGGCCCTGGCTCCCGCGGGCAACGTCGCGATCGCCTGCTCGAGATCGAGCCGCACGCCCGGCGGTTCCCGCTCCGCACCTGGCCGTTCCAGCAGGGCTGGCTCGTCCGTCGTGAAGATTCGGCGCTCTCGCCGTCCGGTTGCGCGGCGCTTTCCCAGGAACACGTTCATCGCGAGCCGGTGGAGCCAGCTGCCGAACGCACTCTCGCCCCGGAACGACGGCAACGCCTCCCACGCCCGGACGAACACGTCCTGGGTCAGCTCCCCCGCGGCTTGCGCGTCACCTGCCAGGCGGAGACAGAGTGCGTGGACCCGGCCGACGTGGGCACGGTACAGCGCGCCGAAGGCTTCATCGTCGCCCCCCTGCGCCCGCTGCACCAGCTCGCTCATCGCCACCGCCGGTCTCTGCTGCCCGACCGGAATCCGGGCCGCTTGAAGAAGGCCCTGAGCGGAGGCGAGGGCGAGGGTGGACACGATCCTGAGATGTCACTCGGCCGGCGAGGGTTTGAAATGCGTCCGCCCGGCACGCTCACACGGCGGCCGGTGCTTTCCGTTCCCGGAAGCCGGCCCAGAAGAACAGTGCGGCCCCCAGGCCTATGAGAGAGACCACCCGCCAGAGCGCGCCATAATCCAGCTGACCTGCGGAGCGCGCGTAGGTGTCCGCCAGCCAGCCGGAGAGCAACCCACCCAGCACGGGTCCCCCGCCCAGGATGAGAATCCCGAAAACCGTTTGCGCGGAATGCCGTACGTCCGACGGCGCGACCCGATCGGTGTAGATGTACGCCGCCGCAAAGAAGCAGGCGTAGCAGATCCCGTGGAGGAACTGGCTCGCCACCAGCACACTCACGGGGAGGGTGGGGTAGCTCCAGATCGTGTAGCGGATGAAGTAGGCGAGCGCGCCCAGCGCGATGACCCTGCGGAAGCCCAGCCGCACCAGCATCCAGCCCAGCATCGCCATGATCGCGATCTCGCTGAACTGCCCGATCGTCATGGCGGGCCCAATCTGGCTGTCCAGCAGGCCGAGCTGCGACAGGAACGGCGGAGTCTGCAGGAAGTACACCTGATGGATCACGCTGATCGGCAGGCTTGCCGCCACCAGCACCGCGAAGGAGGGCTCCCGCAGCAGGCGAAACGCCTTGGCGAAGGCGAGCTTCTCGACCGCCTCCTTCTTGGGTGGAGTATGCGGCAGCGCGAAGCAGAACAGCGCATACCCCCAGGATATCAGCGCGGAGAAGCGCAACGAATCGGCGAGCCGCGCGGTGACATTGGGGAGCTCACTGCCCACCAGGAACGGAGGCATCCACTGGAAGTGCAGCCCGCTCTGCAGGTAGAGCATTGGGAAGATCCAGCTCGCCGCGATCCAGCCGATGGTGCCCCAGACGCGCACCTTGCCGAAGTCCTGGCGGCGATCGCCCAGATTGGCGAAGGCCAGCGAGTTGGAGAGCGCCAGGGTGGGCATGTAGACCACACTGTACAGGATCGAGAGAATGAGCCACGCCGAAAACCCGGTTTGCGAGGCGGTCACCCACTTGATCACCCCGCCCACGGCCAGGAGCACCGCCAGAAAGCGCTCCGTGCTGAAGTGCCGGTCGGCGAATTGCCCCGCGATGAAAGGCGCCGCAATCGCGCCGATCGACCCCGCGAGGCCGAGGATTGTCCCCATCTGAGTGCCGGTGAAACCTAACCCGCCTTCGGCGGTGCTCGCGGTCAGATAGCGTGCCGCGAGCGGCAGCCAGGCGCCCCAGACTGCGTACTGCAGGAACATCATCAGCGAGAGGCGGCCGACCTTGGAGTTCATCGGGGCTCCGGGGCGAGGGCGTTGGGGCTGGAAGTTACCGGCGGCTTCGGACGCCGGCCACCTGCCCCTCGCGAGCTCCGCCGGCTGGAAGCATGTTACAGGCGTGACCGATCCGATTCGTGTCGCCGATCGCTATGAGATCAGAAGCTGCCCCAGCTCTAGGCGTTACTCCGGAAGCACCAGGGTTGGCTGACCCGCGGCACGCCGCTTTGCGTTGAGCGCTGCGAGCCCCGTGGTCTTGAGCGCGGTCCACTTCGCCATGACCTCGGCCGACTGGACCCGGGCGCGCTCGCAGCCGGCCACCTGGCCTGCCGTGGGCGTCACGTCCGCGCCTTGCATCGCCATCGCGGCCGCCATCAGCGAGTTGCTCGCCGAGAATAGAGTCGGCGGAGCCGCAGGCTGGCCGGCGCTTCCCCCGAACCCGCCCCCACCAAAGCCACCCGGACCTCCTCGTCGCGGCGCCGGCGCAAGCGACTCGACCTGTGCCTTGAACGCGTCGAGATCGGCTCCGCTGAGCTGTTCCATCGCCGCGACCAGTGCACGTGCCTGATCGAACGCCCTCCGGGTTGCGATCGCGGCCTGGTACATCTGGCGCGACAGCGTCGCGAGCTGCGCGAGTCCCACCGCCGGAGTCTTCACCCGCGGATCGAGCCGGAGCATGAGCGGCTGCGTGCTGGATTTCCCGTTGGCGGTCAGCCGTACCGTGTACCCACCCGGTGGCGCCCACGGCGCGTTCACCGCCAGGTAGGAGCGGTGCGGCACCGCGCCGGTGGCCGCAACATTGCCGGCGTTCTCGAGGTCCTCGACTGGAAACGGCTGGTAGCGGAGGTCCCACCAGATCCGCTGCATTCCGGCCTCAGTCCCGATCCGCATCGCCGGCGCAGGCCAGTAGAGCGGCAGCCCGCAGTAGGTGGCCGCAGGCCGCTTGCGGCAGATCTGATCGTATGCCGCGGGGCTCGTCCCCGGGTCCGGCTCAAGGACCGGATCCACGCTGGAGTAACGGCGAACCAGCTTCCCCCCCGCATCCAGAATTTCGACGTTCACCGGCCCGCTCGCCGCGCTGGGGAGATAGTAGTCCAGGATGGCTCCCGGCGGAGGATTGTCGCCGGCTGGAAGCTCCGGGGTCCAGGGCGTCGGTTCGTTGGTGCCGAAGCGCACCCGGACTGCGGTGGCGGGCTTCACCAGGTACGCTGAGCCCGCGGCCGCGGCGGCCTGAACCGCCGCCTGCTGCCGGAGCGGCGTCAGGTTGTCCAGAATCCAGAACCCCCGGCCGTGCGTCCCCGCCACCAGATCGGCGCAGAGGCAGCTGCTGTCGTCCTTCACCGTGATGTCCCGCACCGAGATCGCCGGCATGTTGAGTCGCAGCGAGTGCCAGTGATCACCGTCGTCGAAGGACACCCACACCTGGGTCTCTGTCGCGGCGTACAGTAACCCGCGCTGCCGCGGGTCTTCCCGGATCGAATTGGCTACCGCTCCCGGCGCGATCCCGCTGTTGATCTCGGTCCAGCTCTTGCCGCCGTCGTGGGTTCGGAAGAAATGCGGATTCATGTCGTCGATCCGCAGCGTGTTTGCCGCCGCGTAGGCGGTCTGCGTGTCGAAATGCCCCGCATCGAGATTGAAGATCCGGGTCCAGGGCTTGATCGCGGTCGGGGTGACGTCTTTCCAGCTGCTGCCGCCATCCAGCGTCACCTGGATGTTGCCGTCGTCGGTTCCCGCCCAGAGCACGTTCACGCTCCTGGGCGAGGGTGCGAGCGCCGTGATCGCGCCCAGCGGCGAGGGAGTGACGCTGCTCGCGTATTTTCCCGCGCTCGCCGGCGGGGTCCAGGTCTGCCGTGCCAGGTCTGGGCTGATCCGGGTCCAGCTCTTCGCGTGGTCCACCGACTTCCACACCACGTTCGAGGTGTAGTAGAGCACCATGGGGTCCACCGGCGACCAGGCGATCGGCATGGTGCGCACGTTGCGCCCGAACCCGCCTCCCCGCGCGGTCGGATCGGGACCGACCTGCGTGGTTTGCCCCGTCTTCCGGTTGTAGAGCGACACGTTGGTGCGGGCGCTGCCGAACACCAGGTCCGGATCGCGCGGATCCGGCGCCGCGATACCATACTCCTGGATGTTCGCCGGATGCCAGTCGTGAAAAGTGATTCGGCCGTCCATCGAGCGGCTGTCCACGCAGGCCGACCCCGAATCCTGCTGCCCGCTGCAGACGCGGTACGGGAAGCTGTTGTCGGTGGTGACGTGATACATCGCCGCCGTCGGCTGCGTGTACCAGTTGCTCCACGACAGCCCGCGATTCGCCGAGATCACTGCACCCTGATCGGACACCGCGAGGATAATGCCGGTGTCATTGGGGTTGATCCAGATCCGCTGGTAATCGTCCCCGCCCGGGGCTCCCCGCACCGCAGACCAGGTGAGCCCGCCGTCCTCGGTTCGCCACATCACCACCGACGCGCTGTAGACCACGTTGGGATCCTTCGGGTCCACCGTGATGGTGGGCAGATCGCCGCCCCCGATCCGGCCCACGGGACGGGGATCCTGTGCTGGTGCAGCCGCGTTGGGGTCCGAGTTGGGGCCGCGCACCGCGAGGAACCAGTGCTCGCCTCCGTCCGTGGACTTGTAGAAGCCGACCGGCCCCGAGCCCCCCGTGGCGTTCGCGGCGGCTGCCATGGCGTAGAGAATCTGCGGGTTACTCGGTGCGATCGCGATATTGGCCTGCAGCACCGAAGGCAGCCCGTCCGTCAGCTGTTTCCAGGTGGTCCCGCCGTCGCTGGACTTGAAGATGCCGTTGCCGCCGCCGCCGAATCCGCCGCCTTCCCAGAACGCCTGCTGTTGCTGCCACAGCGTGGCGTAGACGACGTTGGGATTGGAGGGATCGATCCGGACGTCGTTGCCGCTCGTGTACTCGTCCTTATATAGGACCTTCTCGAACGTCCGGCCCCCATCGGTCGAACGAAAGATGCCGCGCTCGGCATTCGGTCCGTACGGATGACCCAGCGCGGCCACGAAGAGCCGGTTCGGATTCGCGGGATCGACGTCGATCATCGCGATCATCTGGCTCTCGCGAAGCCCCAGATGGGTCCAGCTCTTGCCTGCATCGGTGGACTTGTACATCCCGTCGCCGGTGGCGAGGTCGGGGCGGATGATCCCGGCGCCGCTGCCGACATAGATGATGTTCGGATCAGAGAGCGCGACGGCGATCGCGCCGATCGAGCCGGTCGACTCCTGGTCGAACAGCGGCTCCCAGTTGGAGCCGTAGTCCGTCGAGCGCCAGAGGCCGCCGTTGTCGAAGCCGATGTAGAACACGTTCCGCTGGCTCGGTACGCCGGCCAGCGGCCGGGCTCGACCGCCACGATAGGGGCCGATGTGGCGCCAGCGCATGGCAGAGGAGAGCTCGGGCGATTGGGCCGGGGTCGTGGGGGCACGCCCCGCGAGGACTATCAGGGCGATGGCAACGCCCTTCAGCAAAGTACGCACAGTGTCCAACCTCCAGAGTTGTTCGCCAACGTCACGCTACGGGACCGAGCTCCGACTGCCGCGACACCCAGCGGTAACTCCACGCGATGACCAGCGCGAAGAGTACAATGCCCACCCATTGCGCGGGGCCGGCAAAGTCTACGCCGACCAGCGCGAGCGGCGCCGCCGAGCCGGTCGCCACGATGAGGCCGGCGTTGAGCACGCCAAGGAGACTCTCGCCCACGATCAATCCGGAGGCGAGGAGCACTCCGAACCGCTTCGCCATCTCGGCGTTGCCGCGCCGATCCATCGCACGATTGTAGAGCCATCCGATCAGCGCGCCGACCACGACCGGCTGCGTGGCATCCATCGGGAGGTAGATCCCGATCCCGATCGCGAGCGGCGAAAGGCGAATGAGCTTGAGCGCGCCGAGCAGCTCGTCGAGGACGATGCAGACGAGTCCCACCAGCGCCCCGATCCCGATCATCTTCCAGTCGAGCTGGGCGCTGAGCACCCCGCGCGCCAGGGTCGAGATCAGCGCCGCCTGCGGAGCTGGCAGGGGATCGGCGCTGATCGCGGCGCGATTGGGATCGCCCGGGAAGCCGTAGGCCCGGTTCAGCAGATCGAGCGTGGGCGGAATCACCAGCGACCCGGCGATGACGCCCACGATGAGCGCCACCTGTTGCTTCCAGGGACTGGCGCCGACGAGCTGACCGGTCTTGAGGTCCTGCAGATTGTCGTTCGAGATGGTGGCGATCGAGAAGACGATCGCCACCGTGAACAACGCAAAGGCCACCAGCGCGTCGGTCGCGCCGCCTCCCAGGGCCGGCTGCGCGAAAACCGCGAGCAGGAGGGCAACGGCCACGGTGGCGAGAATGCCGATGCCGGACACCGGGCTGTTGGACGCGCCGATCAAGCCCGCCATGTAACCCGCGACCGTCGCCACAAAGCCGCCGATCAGCACCGTGAACACCACCCCGCCGAGCAGCAGTGGCCAGGTCCGGGCTTCGAGCGCCGTGCCCCCTATGAAGCCATGGAGCAGCCAGCCGATCAGGAGCAAGCATCCCGCGGTTAGGAGGCCGATCATGCTCAGCGGAATGTCGCGGTCGTCCTGGCCGCTGCTGCCTGCCGCGCTGCGCGCCCGGCCGGTCGCCATGATCCCGGCGAACACCGGACGCACCAGCTTGATCAGGCTCCAGATGGCGGCGACTCCGATCGCGCCGGCCCCGATGAAGCGGACCTGGGTGCGCCAGGTAGTCACTGCCACCGTGGCGAGGTCGCCCGGCACCCCCTGGCTCAGAATCGGCGTTGCGATACCCCACGCGATGAGCAACCCGGTGAGCATCGCCAGACCGACCGAGATACCGACCAGGTGCCCGGCACCGAGCAGCGCGAGCGAAAAGCCGAGCTGCACCCCGGTGGCGCCCGCTCCCACGCGAAAGAAATGCGCCAGCCCCGTCGCGGCCACGCCGGTGGCGCTGATGATCTGAGTCGTCGCAGAGGTGAGCGCGCCCACCAGCACGATCAGCGGCCCGCGCTTCCGCTCGACGGCATCGGGTGACGCTTCGTCGCCGGTCGCTCCCGCCTTGAGCACCGCCGCGGCGGCGAGGCCCTCGGGGAAGGGCAGCGGCGAGTTCACCACCAGCGCCCGGCGTAGCGGGATCGAAAAGAGCACGCCGAGGATGCCGCCCAGCGCGCAGATCAGAAAGGTGGTCAGGAAGGGAAAGCCTCTCCACCAGCCGATCATGATCAGGCCCGGCAGCACAAAGATGATCGCCGAGAGCGTGCCGCCCGCCGAAGCGACGGTCTGGACGATGTTGTTCTCCCGGATACTGCCGGTGCGGAAGGCCCGCAGAATTCCCATGGAGATCACCGCGGCGGGAATCGACGACGCGATGGTGATCCCGACACGGAGCCCCAGGTAGATGTTGGCGGCGGTGAAGACCGCGGCAATCACGGAGCCCAGGATCAGGCCGCGGAGGGTCAGCTCTGTGTCAAGCCTCATGGGACCCAGCGCGCGCTGGCAAAGCGGCTTGAGCTATCGCGCATTGAGCGGGGTCTATGCCTCGCCCTTCGGGTGCACCGTCCGCCCTCCCACGACCGTCCGCACCACCTTGATGTCCTTGATCTGGCTCGGATCCACCTCGTGCGGGTCCCGCTCCAGCAGCACAAAGTCGGCCAGCTTGCCCGCGCTGATGGAGCCTTTGAGGTGTTCCTCGTACGACGGGTAGGCGCCGTGAATGGTCCCGATCCGGAGCGCCTCGTCCACACTCACGCGCTGATTCGGCCCCCACTCCCGGCCCCGGTAATCCCTCCGCGTCACCATGGACTGAATCGCCATCAGCGGCTCGAATGGTCCGGGCCCGTAATCGGACGCCCCCGGCACTCGGATGCCTGCGTCCAGGAATGACCGGTGCGCAAACATCCAGCGCAGCTTTTCCTCCCCGTACTCCGCCCACTTCTCTCCGTGGAAGTACACGTAGGTCCAGAACGGCGTCGGAATGGATCCCGTCGCCTTGATCCGCCGGATCAGCTCGGGATTGACCAGGGTGCAGTGCTCGATCCGGTGCCGCCGATCGGGGTGCGGCCAGCGGGCCAAGGCTCGCTCGTACGCCTTGAGCACCATGTCGATCGTGACGTCGCCGTTGGCGTGGATCCCGATCTGCCAGTTGTGGGTATGCGCGTCGTCCACCGCTTCGTGGATCTGCTCCTGCGTCATCGTTAGGATGCCGTAGTCGTTCGTCCCGACGTAGGGAGTGCTCATCCGCATGGTGCGCTCGGACGCCGAGCCGTCCGCGGCGAACTTCACCCCGCCGATCCGGACCCATTCGTCGCCTAACCCGGTATACACGCCTGCGTTGCGGAGCTGGGGAAAAGCGCCGCCGCGGACCATCAGATAGCTCCGATGCCGGAGCTCGCCGCTCCGGTACACGTCCTCGAACGCGGTGATGTGGTCGCTGCTGGCGCCGGCGTCGTGCACCGACGTCAGCCCCGAGGCCGTGAGCAGCTCGGAGATGTACGCCATCCCCTTGCGCGCCCGCTCCCGGCGCTGCGCGTCCGTGAACTCCTCCCGTTTGCCGGCGCGAGTTACGGCGCCCCGCGCCAGCTCGGCGACGCGCCCGGTCAGCTCACCGCGCTGGTCCCGGAAGAACCGGCCGTCCGGCGGGTCCGGCGTATTGCGCGTGATCCCGGCCAGCGCGAACGCTTTGCTGTTGTACCAGCTGGTATGCCCCCCGCGGTGATTCACGGCGATCGGATGCTCGGTGGACACCGCATCCAGCTCCTGCCGGGTGAGCGGACGGTCGAGCTTGGTGTCGTCGAACATCGCGCCAGTCACCCAGAAACCCGGCGGGGTGGCCTGGGCACGCTTCCGGAGATTCGCCTGGAGCTCCGCCAGCGTGCGTACGTTGGCATTCGCCTCGTACAGCTCGCTCACACCGCTCGGATGACAGTGACAGTCGATGAAGCCGGGCACCACCGTCATCCCTGCCGCGTCGAGCACCCGCGTTCGCGCAGATGCGACGTTGCGGATGTCGGCATTCGAGCCCACGGCCAGGAAGCGCGCATCCTTCACCGCGAGCGCTTCGGCCCGCGGGAGCATCGGGTCCTGCGTGAACACGCGAGCGTTGACCACGATGAGCTCCGCCTCGATGCCCGCACCCCGCTGCGGAAGCGGCGGCAAGGCCTCGGGCCTGGTCGACGGAGCTGCAGTAGGAGATCGCTTGAGACCGAGCGCGCCGGCAAGCAGCGCGCTCAAGCCGAGAAACTCCTTGCGGGTGTAGTCGGTCATGCTGGTTCCCTTCCCGCCGTCAGCGGTGCGCCAGGACTCGCTGCGGGTACAGATGGCCACCACGCATGATGTGCGTCCTCGAGCGGAATGCGCGCACCTCCGTGAGCGGATCTTCAGTCAGCACCAGAAGGTCCGCCAGCTTCCCGGCTTCCAGGGTGCCGAAGTCGCTCTCCCGCCGCATCGCCCGCGCGCCGTTCCGCGTGGACATGACGACGACCTCGGCCGCCGGAAGCCCGGCGGCCTGCATCGCTTCCATCTCTTCGAAAATCGACGGACCGTGCAGCGTCAGCGGATTCCCCGCGTCGGTGCCGGTGGCGATGACGCCGCCGGCCGCGTGGACCCGGCGCAGGTTCTCGGCCATGACCGCGCCGCGTGTGCCGGCGCTCTCCAGCCGGCGGTAGGCCGCGTCCGCGGGGCGGAGCCGCTCGGGCAGCAGCGCCCGCAACGGCTCGACGTTGGCGATCTTGGCCACCGTCGCCGAATCCACGCACCCGCCCGGGTCGTCCACTGGATAGCGCACGCCGAGCGCGATGGACACGCTGGCCCGGGTCGCGTTGCGGCCGACCACCAGCGTCGGCGCGTAGGTCGCGCGGTTCCGCGCCAGCAGGTCCAGGAACTCCTGATCCACCGGCTGATCCTCGACGCTGTGCACCAGCAGAACGGCACCCGCGCGCAGCGCGACCTTCGCTTCACGGAGGCTGGTGGCGTGCACGATCAGGTCGAGCCCGGCGGCACGCGCGGCCGCACCAACCTCCAGCATCCGTGCATCGATCTCCTCCCGACGGGCCGCGGCCGGAGCCAGGTACCAGACCTTCACGGCCGAGGACCCCATCGCTTTGAGACGCGCCACGCTGGCTTGCACCTCGGCGGACGTCGCCATCGGGAGGAAAGTGTAGATCTCCTCGTCCACGTTGAGCGCCGACCGCCCGGCGTGGGTGATCAGTGGTCCCGCGGCGCGTACGTGCGGAGCGAGCGAATCGGCCTCGGCCTTCGCTGGGAGTGAGGTGGTCCATGGGTGCCCGCCCACGTCGAACACCGCCGTGATCCCGCTGCACAGATAGGACCGGTACCAGCGGGCCGGATTGGCCCGCAGAGCGCGCGCCGTCTCCGGGTAGGGATAGAGCTCGGGAGCGCTGAGCCCGTCGGGGCGGCCATCCACCCACCCCGTCTGGCTGAAATGGACGTGAGCATCGACCAGTCCCGGCGTGACGAAGCGGCCCGCCACGTCGATCCGCCTCGCGCCGGCAGGCACCGGGCACTGTTCCGCGGTCCCGACGCACTGCAGGCGATCGCCCCGGATCACAACCACACCGTTGGGGACCGCCGGCTTACCGGTACCGTCGATGATGGTGCCGCCGGTCAGGGCAATGCTCTGGGCGGCTGACCCACCCGCCACCAGGAATGCCGTCACACTGAGGCTCAGCGACCGGATCACGTTCATCTCAGGACGGTCGCCAGATGCCTTTGGCCACCTTAGGCACGAACCGCTCGATCCCGCGCGACGGAAATGCCAGCGTCTTCTGCTGCTCTGCGCTCCGATACGCCGTCATGAGCAACTTGACCACTTCGAGCCCGTCGTCGAAGCTCAGCAGCGGCTTCTCCTTTCCCAGGAACGCCCGCACGAAGTGGCGGTTCTCGGCCTCATAGCCATAGGCCACCGCCTCCTGCGCCACGACGGGCATGAGCCCCATCTCCGCGTTCTGCTTCTCCACCAGGTCTTCTCCCGTCTTCCCCTTGACCTCGCGGCTGAAGAAGAGCTTGAGCCCGGTGTCCAGCGTGTTCCAGGACATC
>DASYTT010000129.1:0-3474 GCA_036002045.1 Gemmatimonadales bacterium | reverse complement strand
GCATGGTCCAGGACGGCCGCGCGCTCGAGTTTCGCCGCGACGGCAATGCGTTCTTCGTGGCGCTCGGGGCCCCGCAGCCGGTGAACGCGTCGAAGCGCATCGCCATCTACTACCATGGTAAACCGCGCACCGCCGCCCGGCCGCCCTGGGAAGGCGGCTTTACCTGGGGAGCCGATAGCCTTGGGCGTCCCTGGGTGGTCACCAGCGACCAGGGCGTAGGCGCCAGCATCTGGTGGCCTAACAAGGACACCCAGGCCGACGAGCCGGATAGCCAGCGGGTTACCATCGTGGTTCCGAAGCCGATGCTGGACGTCGGGAACGGACGGCTCCGGAAGACTCAAACCAATCAGGACGGCACCATCAGCTACGAGTAGTTCGTCACCCGGCCGCTCAACAACTACGCGGTCGCGGTGAACGCGGGCAGCTACGCCCATTGGAGCGAGGCGTACGAGGGGGAGAAGGGGAAGCTCAGCCTCGATTTCTACCCGCTCGATTACCACCTCGCCGTCGCCAGGCGCCAGTGGGCCGAGGTGAAGCCGATGCTCGAGTGTTTCGAGCACTGGTTCGGCCCGTTTCCCTGGTACGAGGACGGCTACAAGCTGATCGAGACGTCGCACCTGGGGATGGAGCATCAGAGCGCCGTCGCCTACGGCAACGGCTTCCGGAACGGCTACCGCGGGCGCGACCTCTCGTCGACCGGGCACGGCCTCAAGTGGGATTTCATCATTGTGCACGAGAGCGCGCACGAATGGTGGGGCAACAACCTGACCACCAAGGATATTGCCGACATGTGGGTGCACGAGGGCTTCGCGAATTATTCCGAGGGCCTCTACACCGAGTGCCGCTTCGGCAAGCAAGCCGGGGCGGAGTACACCGTCGGCTCGCGCTTCAACCTGCAGGGGGAACGGCCGATCGTCACCGAGTACGGCGTGAACGCGTCGCCGCCGATCGACCAGTACTACAAGGCCGGAAACATGCTGCACACCATCCGGCAGATCATCAACGACGACGAGCGCTGGCGCGGCATCCTGCGCGGGCTGAATTCGACCTTCCGGCAACAGACGGTGACGGGAGAGCAGGTCGAGGAATACATCAGCGCGCAGGCAGGCATGGACCTGAGCAAGGTATTCGAGCAGTACCTGCGCACCACCCAGATCCCGGTCTTCGATTACCGGATCGCGAGGGACACGCTCTGGTATCGCTGGCAAAGCGTGGTGCCCGGCTTCGACATGCCGATCCGCGTGACGACGGGGCCGGGGCAGCTCGGCTTCATCAAGCCGGCTACTCGCTGGAAGAACCTGCCGGTCAAACTGACTGCTGAGCAGTTCAGCGTGGACCCCAACTTCTACGTGGCGGTGTTGCGGGAGCCTTAGCTCCCCGATTTCCGGCTGCCCTGCAGGAAACCGAGGCTGATCCCGGTCAGCACCAGAGTGATCGTGGCTGCGCCGAGCGTGAGGGGCCCCACTCCAGTGCCGAGCAAGAGGAAGAGGGTCGCTATGCCGAAGAGGGCCTGACCTACTCCCACGATCTGGAGCAGCATGAAATGACGATCCATGAGCCCGATCCGACTCTGAGATCGCCAACCTGCGGGCGGACTGATACAACCAGGCGAAGAATCTGTAACAAATGAGTAGCGGCGAGCGCTGGCTGATTCTAGGGAAGCTCGAAGGGCGGCCGCCTGAGGGGATCGGCGAGGTGCTTCGGATCGTGCCGTAGTCGGGGGCGTGGGGTATTCTTCACCCATGCCACGCTACGCGGCCTTTCTTCGGGGCGTGATGCCGCTCAACGCCAAGATGGCCGAGCTCAAGGCCGCCTTCGAGGCCGCCGGGTTCAAGGAGGTCAAAACCGTTCTCTCGAGCGGGAATGTGGTATTCAGCGCGGCCATGGCCGCCGAGGCCTCGCTCGAGCAGAAGGCGGAAGCCGCGATGCAAAGGCAGCTCGGCAGGGAATTCCTAACCATCGTGCGTCCGGTCGAGGCGCTCCGCGAAATCCTCGCCAAAGACCCCTACCAGGCTTTCCGGCTGCCCTCCGAGGCCAAGCGAATCGTCACCTTCCTGCGCGGCCGGCCCCGCGCGAAGCTCGAGCTGCCCATCGAGATCGATGGCGCACAGATCCTTGCGATGAAAGGCGGGGAAGTCTTCAGCGCCTACGTTCGGAGCCCGAAAGGGCCAGTCTTCATGACTCTCATCGAGAAAACGTTCGGCAAGGAGCAGACGACCCGCACCTGGGATACCCTGACCAAAGTGGTACGCGCCGCGGCTAGCTCCTGAGGTCGCGCCCGATCCAGCCGGGGTAGAGCTCCGGCCGCCGATGGCGCAGAAAGAGCCGCCGTGCGTGAGATTCCGCGGTAGATGCAAGGTCGACGTCGGCATACAGGATGGCAGCTTCGCCGCGCGGCGCCCGCGCGAGCACCGTCCCGTCCGGGCCGCACACGAACGATTCCCCCGCGAACTCCAGACAATCCTCCCGGCCCACCCGGTTGCAGAGGGCGACGAAATAGCCATTCTGAAACGCCGCCACCCGCAGCTCCGCCTCGTAGAGACCTTCCGGCCATTCGCCCACAGTTCCGGCCTGTGGTACGACGACCAGCTCCGCGCCGCCGAGCGCCAGGGCGCGCATGTATTCGGGATAGTGGCGATCGTAGCAGATGGCCACGCCAATCCGGCCGGCGCGCGTGGCATAGACCGGCGCGCCGGTGTCGCCCGGAGTGTAGTAGCCCTGCTCGTGAAAACAGGGATAATCGGTGATGTGAATCATCCGGGTCACGCCGAGCAGGGTGCCGTCGGCGTCGATCACGGGTGAAGTATCGAAGCAGCCCTGGCTGGTGCGCTCGTAGAGATTCAGCACGACGACGAGGCCCAGCTCTCGCGCCTTGCGGCGCGCCGCGCTCACGGTGGGGCCGTCGAGCGGCTCCGCGATTTCGTGAGGAGCGGGGCCGGCAGCCGGCCTTTGCGGATAGAACCACTCAAAGCCGAGCTCCGCGAAGGCCGCGAGCTCGGCCCCCTGACGGGCGGCTTGCTCGAGCGCCGCGAGTCCGCGCGCCAGATTGGCGGATTTGTCCCGCGTGGCGTGCTGCTGGATGAGCGCGAGCTTCATCGTCCCGGCGCCGCCGGAGCAAAGGGATTGAGGGCCAGGATGAGTCGCTGCGGCCGTGCCTGGCCCGTCAGCACCACGAAGCGATTTCCGTCGGGGTGCACGTCGAAGTTCGCGTGATCGGCGCCGGCATAACTTGCGTGAAAGAGCGTCGTGCGGGCGACGACCCGCGGTCCGCCCGAAAAGTCGAGCCGCAAGGCGATGAGCTCAGCTTCGTTCCAATAGAACAGCTCCCGGCCATCGGGACCCCAGCGCGGGTTACGGCCCCCCGCCTTCGACACCAGGATGGGCGAGGCGCCTGCTTTGGGGAAGTTGTTGACGAACACCTCGAAGTGGCCCGGAGAGTTGGAGTCGTACGCGATCCACTTGCCGTCGGGCGAC
>DASYTT010000128.1:0-2571 GCA_036002045.1 Gemmatimonadales bacterium | reverse complement strand
TTCCGGGATGCTCTTGAACCCGCCCTGCTCGAGGGCGTTGACGCTCGCGCTGTCGAGCAGGGTGAGGAAATAGCCGTGATCCCCGGCGTTGGGGAACACGAGGAGCGGTGCGGGCTTGCCGCGGGCCTCGCTCACCTCGGTCACGACGCCGGAGAGAGTGACGGGAAGCCTTACCGGTGGTGCGGCGCCGTAGCCGAGCAGCAGCTCGGTGCGCATCGGCCAGGGGGCCGGCCCCGAGAGCGCCGGCTGCGCGGGGCGTTGCAGCAGCTCGAGCCGCGCGAGCTTACCGGCCACGACGGTGAGGCGGGTCTCGACGACGGGCATGCCCGGGCGCAGCATGAAGCTCTGGCCGAAGCGGCGAGCCTCCTCCGGGTTAGGGATGATCGCGCCGAGCAGGTCCTGCCAGGTCGCGTTGGCATAGGTGTGCTCGGCGAGAAAGGCGCGCACGCCGGCCTGGAACGCACTGTCGCCCACCAGAAAATTGAGCTGCTTGAGCACACTGGGCGCCTTGTTGTAGACGATGGCGCCATAGGCGCTCTTGGCGAGATCGAGGTTGCCCATCTCCTGCCAGAGCGGCGTGGTGCCGCGGGTCTGATCGACGCCGTACGCGGCGGGCTTGTTGGACTGGTAGAAGGTCTTCCACGCGTCGCTCGCCGGCTCGAGCTCGGCGAGGGCTTTGGCCGCCATATAGGTGGCGAAGCCTTCCTTGAGCCAGAGGTCGTCGAACCAGCGCATGGTGACCAGGTCGCCGAACCACTGGTGGGCGGTCTCGTGCAGGATGGTGGAGAAGCGGCCCAGCCGGCGCGGCAGGGTGGGCCGCTCGCGGAAGATGAACCGGTCCTCGTTGTACATCACCAGGCCGGGGTGCTCCATGCCGCCGAAGGGGAAGGCCGGGGCCAGCAGCAGGTCGAACTTCTCGAAGGGGAAGGGCCGCCCGAAGTAGCGCTCCATCCAGAGGAGCGAGCGGTGCTGCAGCGCGAGCAGGGTGTCGGCGTCGGCCTCCTTCGCGCGGGAGCGACGCAGATAGAGGTTGAGGACCCGGCCGCCCGCGGCGGAGATGGCGCGGGTCCAGGGACCCGCGGCGAAGGCGATGAGATAGGTCGGCAGCGGCTGGGTTTCGGTGAAGTGGGCGGTGACCCGGTTGCCCGCCGTGTCGGCCCGCGCGAGCGAGCCGTTGGCGAGGGCGGTCCAGTGGAGCGGCGTGGTGAGCGCGAAAGTAACCCGCGCCTTGAGGTCGGGCTGGTCGAAGCTGGGAAAGAGCTGGTTCGCGTCCGCGGGCACCAGCAGAGTGTAGAGGTAATCGCTCCCATCGGCCGGATCGTGCACCTTGATGATGCTGGCACCGCTCGGCGCGATCTCGCTGACGAAACGGAGCTCGATGGTCGGTGAGGACGGTGAGGACGGTGAGGACGGTGAGGTCAGGGTGTTGGACGGGATGCGGATATGGGCGCCGTTGAAGACCGCGGCGAGGTCCAAGGGCTGACCATTGACGCGTACCTCAGTGAGCCTGCGGCCGCGAAAGTCGAGAATGACGTCATCGTCACCCGTGCGGGTAAAGCGGATGACGACTGTGCCGGTGGCACTGTCGGGTGCCGTGACGTCGAGTGCCAAGTCGTAGCGCACCTCACGGAGGGTGGCGGCGCGCCAGCGGGCCAGCCTGTGGGAGACCCCATGGCCGAGGAAGGCCGCGAGGGAGTCGGGGAGCGATGCCTGCGCGCCGGGCGGACCTCCCGCGGCGAGCGTGAAGAAAGCGGTGGCGCGGAGCAGCAAGCGGCGGCTCAGCGGGGGGAGTTGGCGTACATCGATTACGGTAGGGGCGGAAGCCGCCGCAGGGCATAGGCGGCCACTAACACGCTGGCGATCTCGATGGTCAGGAATCCGAGCATCAGTCGCGAAGCGGTTCGCTCCACCAGGATGCCGATCAGACGCCCGCCGCCGAAGCCTGCCGCCGCCAGTCCGAAGGCGACCAGGCCCGGTCGCAGCCAATCCGCGCGCAGCGCGCAGCACGCCAGCAAGACCCCGATTGCGAGGTCGAATCCTCCATAGGTCGCGCGGAGATCGGTCCGAGCCGTGGCGGTCGGAAGCACTATGTCCACGACGGCGGCCCAGCGCACTGGAACGACGAGAAAGCCGATTCCGATTCCGGCAAAGGCCAGCGCGCCCAGCCCGAGAATGACGCGAGCGAGGGTCATGGGAATCTACCGTACCGCGAGTCAGGCCCGGAGGCAATGCCCCGGATGGTCACGAACCGGCGACTCGACCAACTCGACTGCCTTCCGGCGCGACTCTCCGGGAGCATCGTGCAAGCTGGGCTGGCGCGACTTCTGCCTGACTCGTAGCCTATCTGGCGATGCAACGGCGAACTCGCGCCGGCTCAGGCGGAGGAATGCGTGCCCCGTCCGACCGATCCCTGTCCCTGCGGCAGCGGCAAGAAGTACAAGTTCTGCCACGGCCAGAAGCCGACGGCCAAGCCGCGGGCGAGCACCCCTCCCAAGCCGAGAGCACCGAAAGCGCCGGCTTCCGCGCCGGATCCCCCTCACAGGCCCGCGGCTCCCATTCCGGCTCCAGCAT
>DASYTT010000127.1:0-46758 GCA_036002045.1 Gemmatimonadales bacterium | reverse complement strand
GGTTCGCGCGGTCATCGAGATTCCCGGCGGGAGCAAGAACAAGTACGAGCTCGACAAGCCATCGGGCCTGCTCAAGCTCGACCGAGTGTTGTTTTCGGCCGTCCATTACCCGGCGGACTATGGCTTCATCCCCGGGACGCTGGCGGAGGACGGCGATCCGCTCGACGTGCTGGTGCTGCTCACCGAGCCTTCTTTTCCGGGCTGCCAGATGGAGGTGCGTCCGCTCGGCATGCTGCAGCTGCGCGACAAGGGGCAGCGGGACGAGAAGATCCTCGCGGTGCTGCTCGAGGATCCGCTGGAGGAGGAGTACCGCAAGCTCGCCGATGTGCCCGGCTACCTGCGCCGGGAGATCGAGCAGTTCTTCCGAACCTACAAGGATCTCGAGGGCAAGACCGTCACGGTGCAGGGCTGGAGAGCGCGGAAGGAGGCCCATCAGGCGATCCGCCGCTGCATCCAGCATTACCGGAAGGCGTACCCGGCGCCCTGACGCTCATCGCCCGGCGTACCGTGCAAAGCTCGTCGCCCCGCTCCGCTTGGGGCTGGATCAGCAGTCTAATACCTTTCCACACAATAACTTGTGGCTTCGGGACGCCCAGGCCCCCAATTTGCAACCGGGAGACCCATGTCCCCAGCAGCCCGGCGTCACCGGGTGGCCGTCGTGCTCGGCACCCGTCCGGAAGCGATCAAGCTGGCCCCTGTGATTCAACAGCTCAGGGGGAGAGCCGATCGTTTCGAGGCGGTGGTGATCACCACGTCGCAGCACCGCGAGATGCTGGCGCAGGCGATGCACGCGTTCGAGCTCACTGCCGATGTGGACCTCGGGCTTTCCCATCAGAATCAGACGCTGGCGAACTTCACCGCGAACGCCCTGCTGGCGCTCACCCAAGAGCTGCGCGATCTCAAGCCCGATGTGCTGCTGGTGCAGGGCGATACCTCCACGGTGATTGCGGCAGCGCTGGCCGCGTTCTACTGCGGGGTTCCCATCGGCCATGTCGAAGCGGGCCTTCGCTCCGGAGACACCCGGCGGCCGTTCCCGGAGGAGGTGAATCGCAGGATGACGAGCTGCGTCACCGACCTGCATTTCGCGCCCACCGCCCTGGCGCGCGAGAACCTGCTGTGCGAGCGGATCCCCGACGAGCAGATTTTCGTCACCGGCAACACGATCGTCGACGCGCTCGAGCTCATCCGGCACGACGGGGTCTTCGAAGATCCGGCCCTCAACTCGCTCGACTGGGACACCAAGCAGGTCATCCTGGCGACGGTGCACCGCCGGGAGAACCTGGGTCAGAACCTGCGTGACATCTGCGCCGCGTTCCGCCGGATCGTCGAGCAGCACCCCCGCGTCGAGGTCGTGATCCCGGTGCACCTCAATCCGCACGTGCGGCAGATTGTCTACGACGAGCTGCGGACAGTGGCGGGCATCCGGCTGCTCGAGCCGCTGGCCTACCACGATTTGATCGAGGTGATGCGGCGCAGCGTGCTGGTCTGCACGGACTCGGGCGGCATCCAGGAAGAAGCGCCCGCGCTGCAGAAGCCGGTGCTGATCCTCCGCACGGTCACCGAGCGGCCCGAGGTAGTGGAGACCCGCTTCGGCGAGCTGGTGGGGAGCGACCGCGACCTGATCGCGGACGAAGTGCACCGCCTGCTCACCGATCCGGTGGCCTATCACAGCATGACGTCGGGCGAGAATCCCTTCGGGGACGGCACCGCCGCCAAGAAAATCGTGGACATTCTGGAGGAGCGCTGCAACAGCGGACGGCTCTTCGCCTCACCCTACGTCGAAGCGCCGGTACCGCAACACTAGCACACGGGGAAGTGGAGGTGTCAGTGTCGCTGCGAGTGGCGTTGGCGAGCCTGGCGCTCCTGGGTGGAGGCGCCGCAAGCGCCCTGGGGCAGGCTCCACCGTCCGGGTCGAGCTGGGTCGAGGCCGGCGGCTTCTATCAGCACGTCAGCAACGATTTCGGCTCCTGGACGGGCGGCTACGCCCGGCTGGTCCTGGCGAGCGCCCGGAACGCCTGGTACCTGGACGCCAAAGCGCAGGAGGCGTTTCGCGACCGCGGGGTGTACGGCTCGCTCGCCAACGTCCACAGCTTCGGAAGCCGCTTCTACACGCAGCTCGGCGTGGGAGCCGGCAGCGGCAAATACGTCCTCCCCGAGCTCAGGGCCGATGGCGCAGCGACCTTCAAGGTGGGCGCCGCCCGAGCGCTGTTGCTCACCGCGGGCGGAACCTACGTCAAATCGAAATCCATCTACGAGGATCAGGCGCTCTTCGGCTCGCTGACCTGGTATGCGATGCCCAGCGTGTTACTGGAAGCGGGGGGCCGGCTCAACTGGAGCGACCCCGGCGGCGTCCGCTCGGCGCGGGTTAGGGCAGCGCTCACCGCGGGACGCACCGGCCGGGCGATCCTGACGCTCATGGGGAGTGCCGGCACCGAGGGGTACCAGCTCACCAGCGCGCCGGTCACCCTGCAGAAGTTCAAGAGCCAGGAGGCCGGCGTGTCGCTGCGCCACTGGCTCGCCCATCACCTCGGCGTCGTCGCGGCCGCCGAGTGGTACCACAATCCGTTTTATACGCGAGCGGGCGGCTCGCTGGGCCTCTTCCATGCCTGGTAAGCCGGCCCCCGTGGCGGCGCTCGCGGGCGCCCGGCAGCGAGAGGCGCTCCGGGTTCGGGGGCACAAGGGGGGCATCATCGCCCCGCACCGCGCAATGGTGGGATTGCGCTGGAACGCGTGGCGCTTCCTGACCACGCTGCTGCTGGTGGTGGGCGCCCTCGTCGGGTATCTGGCGGCGCTGCCCTGGCTCGGACGCGGCTGGCAGCTGCTCTTCCTCCGGGCGCGCGATTTTCTCGGGATCAGCGCGCCGATCGGCACCCAAACGCTGGAGCTGGTGGGCGGGGTGCGCTTTACGCTCCCGGTCGTCGCGACGTTCACTCCGCTGCCCGATACCCGGGTGCTCTGGATCGCGGGCATCGGCTGCACCGTGGTGCTGCTGCTCAGCTTTCTGCTGCCGGAGCGCTTCACCCCGCTGCGCTATTTCCTGCGGCTCCTGGTGCTGGTGCAGACCAGCGCCGTGCTTTTCTTTGGCTTCGCGCCGGATCCCTTCCCGTACCGGCTCGAAGATCACGTCTTCATCCTGCTCACGGCCGGTCTCGTGGTGATGGGGCTGGTGCCGCTGCTGCTGGGTCTCACCCTCCACGTCTTCGACCTGGCGCTCTGGCGCAAGCTCGTGCTCACGGTGCTCATCCTGGGCCATCTCGCGCTCTTCATTCCGCTGAACGCGCTGGTGCACGTGTGGCTGATCCTGCAGGGGACGGCGGTGCTGATGCCCGTGCTGTTTCTGGTCTTCGGCCTCCTGCTCGACGTCTTCGTCTTCGTGACCTTCTACGGCTGGGCGCTCTCCTGGCGCGGCAGCGAGGGGCGGGATGCTCCCCCGCCAGTGCACCTCGGATGACCCTCCTGCTGATCATACCGCTGTACCTCATCGTCGGCGTGATGGTGATCTATACCATCCGCCACTACCTCTTCACGCTCAACCGGCTGTTCGGCCGGCACCGCCAGCCGTACGTCGACATCGGAAGCGCCGACTGGCCGACGGTGGCCGTGTTCGTTCCCTGCCACAACGAGGAGAAGGTGGTCGGCCACATGCTCGATGCGCTGCTCGCGGGCGACTACCCCCCGGGGCAGCTCACGATCATCCCGATCGACGACCGCTCCACCGACGACACCCGCGCGATCCTCGACGACTATGCCGCGCGCTATCCGGGCCGAGTGCGGCCGTTCTACCGCGACAGAGGACGGCCCGGCAAGGCGGCCGCGCTCAAGGACGCGAGTACCCAGGCGGCGGGCGCCGACGCCGTCATCCAGCTGGTCTTCGACGCCGATTATCTGCCCGGCCGCGGACTGATCAAACAGCTGGTCGCGCCCTTCTTCGATGTCGAGATCGGTGCGGTCATGGGGCGAGTGGTGCCACTCAACGTCAGCCGATCGCTGCTCACCCGGCTGCTCGACCTGGAGCGGACCGGCGGCTATCAGGTGGATCAGCAGGCGCGCATGAACCTCCGGCTGATTCCCCAGTACGGCGGCACGGTGGGCGGGGTGCGGCGCTCGGCTTTGCTGGCGGTGGGCGGCTGGAACGACGCCACGCTCGCCGAAGACACCGACATGACGTTCCGCCTGGTGCTCGCGGGCTGGGAAGTCGCCTACCAGAATCGCAGCGAGTGCTACGAGGAGGTGCCAGAGACCTGGGGCAGCCGGATCCGGCAGATCAAGCGCTGGGCCCGGGGCCACAACCAATCGCTGGCGCGGCACTGGTGGCCGCTGTTCAAGCGTCCGCCGCACTTGAGCGTCCGCAGCGTCATCGACGGCCTGCTGCTGCTCGGGGTGTACGCGGTGGGACCGTTGCTGGTGCTGGGCTGGAGCCTCGCGCTCGCGCTCTACTATCTCGGCGTGCAGCTCGCGAGCGGACTGCTCGCCATCTTCGCGGTGGCGCTCTATTCGACGCTGGGCAACTTCGCGGCCTTCTTCGAGGTCGCGGCGGGCGCGCGGCTCGACGGCTCGCGGAGCCGTATCAAGCTGCTGCCCTTCCTGATCGTGGGATTCCTGGTCAGTCTGGTGTCGGTCAGCTGGGCGACCCTGGTGCAGCTCGCCACGTTCTGGACACCGGGACGCCGGCAGCATTGGGAAAAGACCGAGCGGTTCCGCTCGGCGGACATGGTCGTGCCGAACGGCGAGGAGGGTTAGCGTGCTGCCCTTCCTCGTCCTCCTGGCCGTGACGCTGCTCTGGTTCCTGCTGCCTTTGATTCCGGCACTGCGCGAGCTCTACCGCCCCACCGACATCGCGCCGCTCAAGGTAGTGGACCGCTCCTCGGGACACGTCGCCTACTTCGCGCGAAACTTCAAGCAGTACCTCGAGCGGGCGCTGCCGGTCGAGGCGGGCGCGGGCGATTACTCGGGCCGGATGCTCGAGGGCACCGAGTTCGTGCGGATCAATCTGCGGCCCGCGGCGATCACCGAAGCCGAGCAGCGCACCCACAACCGCATCGTGGTCTTCGATACCCCGCTCACGCTCGAGGGCCGGGAGACCTTTCTGCTGGAGGTCTACGCGCGGGCCCCGCTGGTCTTCGGGCCGCGGACGGTGTTCCGCGCGCTGTACGGCGATCGCGAGCTGGTGCTAGGAGAAGCTACCCAGGTGCTGCGCTGGACCCATGCCACGGGCAAGCTCACCGTGGGCCAGCAATCGGAGCTTCGCGGGCGGGTCTCCTCGGACGCGGCGGTCGTGCTGGGCAGCGGGGTGAGGTTCGAACGGGTCGGTGCGCCGGTGATCTCGGTTGGGGCCGCGCAAGAGCCGCCCCCGCCGCCGCCCGCAACCCCGCAGAGCTTCCCGCTGCCGGAGGGCGCGCAACAGATCGGTGATCACGTACGCATCGCCGGCGATCTCGCGATCCCCGAGGGCGTGCAGCTCAACAGCAACCTGGTGGTGGCGGGCCGGCTGCGACTCGGGCTCGGCGCGATCGTGGTTGGCAGCGTCAAGGCGCACCGGGAGATCGTGCTGGGAGACGAGGCGCAGATTACCGGCAGCGTGGTGAGCCGCACGCGCATCGCACTGGGTCAGGCCGCCTGGATCGGCGGGGCGGCCATCGCCGAGCAAAGCGTCCGGCTGGGCAGAGATGCGGTGGTAGGGAGTCCCACCCAGCCGGCCACGGTAGCCGCGACGGATGTGGAGCTGGCGAACGGGGCGACCGTGTACGGGCAGATCAGCGCGCTGCGGGCGGCGCGGACGCTTTGAAAGTGGGGCAGAGGGGCGGAGCGGCGGAGGGGCAGTGAGAGAACTCCTGCGCGCCGCGGCGGCGGCGCTATTCCTCGCGGCGTTCGCGCTGCGCTACAGCGAAGCTCGCGTGGTCCGGCTGCTGCGCGACCGCATCCCTTTCGAGCGGCTCAATCCGCTGGGTCGGCTGGTGCTGCGACGGCTGGTGCGGGTCGGCGCCGCCACGCTGGTGGACCAGGGAAACTACGCCTTTATCCCCGACGGCTATGCCTCCTTCCGCCGCCGACGGCGGGTCCGGGCTCTGCTCGTCATGGGATTGCTGCTGATCGTTCTGCTGGTGCTCTGGCAGCGGGGCGTCTTCGGCCGCTGACTCCTGTCCCTCCGTCCCTCTGTCCCTCTGTCTCTCTGTCTCTCTTACGGCAACGCCACCTCCTTTTTTCCCCCCAGGAATTCCCCGACCGGCGCCAGTAGCTCGATGTGATCACAGCAGATCTTGAACGCCGCGAGCAGGGGCACCCCGATGAAGGCCCCGGCAATGCCCCAGATCCAGAACCAGAACGCCAGGCCGATGAAGACCGCGACGGGATTCAACGCCAGCCGGTGGCCCATGAGCTGGGGGGCGACGACGTTGACCTGCAGGGTATTGACGAGCAGGAATGCGCCCGGCACCAGCAGCGCGCGTCCCACGCTGGCGTAGGTGCCAAGCGCCGCGATGGTAAACACCACCACAATGGTGAACGCGCCGATATAGGGAATGAACTCGAGCGCCGCCACCATCGCTCCCCAGAGCAGCGGGCTCGGCATGTCGAGCAGATACATGATCCCTGCCACGACGAGGCCCTCGCCGACATTGATCGCCGCGAGGGTAGCGAGGTAGGTGGAAATGGACGTCTCGACCTCCCGCGCGATCCGGATGGCCTTGAGCTTGTCCTGCAGGTGGGGCAGCACCTTGATCAGCTTGCGCAGGAACAGGTCGCCTGCCGCAAGCAGGAAGAACAGCAGAATCAGCATCTCGAGCAGCCCGGCCAGGAATCGCTGGGTCGAGCCGAACACCCGCGAGATGATGCTCGGACCCTGCACCACCACGACCGGCGGTTTGGGCGAGGTGGAGACATTGGCCGCGCTCTCCACCTGCTCGGCCGTCTTCCGCACCCGCTCGAAGGGCCGGATGATTCTGCGCAGTTCCTCCCGCGCCGTCTCAATAGTGGCCGGAGCCTTGGCGACCCAGGCTTGCACCGGGCCCGCCATCTCATAGGTCGCGAAGGCGCCGAGCCCAATAAGGCCCAGCACGACGATAGCGGCACCGGCAGCCTGGGGAATCCGGAATTTGGAGAGGAGCCGGACGACGGGGCGGAGCAGGAAGTCCAGCAGGATCGCGAAACAGACGGGAATCAGAAATGCCCGCGCGAAGTACAGGGTGTAGAGCGTCGCCAGCACCGCCAGCACGGTGATGCCGGTGGGCCGCCGGGGGGGGCGATGCGCCGCTGCCGCGCCTTCGGAGGGGGGAGACGATTCGTGGCTCTCGGTCATCGCCTACCATTCCTCAACGGGTGAGGTCGAACCCGGTCTTGAGCAGCGGGCCGCCGGTCCCGCTACAGCTCAGGGTGTATTTCCCCGCGACCCAGCGCTGCTTTGGCAACAGGGCCAGCCGCTGCCGCAGCAGGAGCACCCGCTCCCCGCTCCCGATGCGCAGCTGCTCTGGTCCGGTGTCGGCGACTACCAGGTTTCTCGGCCCCGTCACCCGGCAGGAGTAGCCGAGCCATCCGACGCCCGCGTCGGTCGGATGGTCGAGCAGCGCCACCAGCCAGAGGGATTTGAGCCTGGCGGCACTCCATACCGCATCCGGAACCGCCTCGTCTCCCGGCTCCGCTTCGCCGGCGAAGAGGGAGAGGGTCACCAGCCGGGCATCCAGCTCCGGCCGGTCCGGCTGGCCGGTGACCTCGAAGCGCTCCGCCAGCACGGCACGCGCTCCGGTGCGGCACTCCACCCGATAGAAGCCGCGCAGCCAGGGAGGATCTCCGCTGCCCAGCGGGCCCCGCGCGACGAGCTCCCGCTCGCGCACTCCGCCCGCGAGCGGAAACGTCGAGCTGATCCCGGCGGGATCGGTGAGCAGGCAGCCGAACGCGGCCGAATCCGCGATAACCCGCGCAGGCACGCGTGCTTCGACGAAGAGCGTGTCGTAGCTCCCCAGTGGGAACGCCGTGCCGTACGCCGGATCGGCCGCCGAGCCGAGCTTCCCGGCAAAGAACCGGAGTCGGCCTCCGGCTGCGGCTTCCCGATTCCCGGTTCCCGAATCAAAAACCTCAAAACTGCGTTCGGCCATTCGCTCGCCGTTGTTCCAGCACGACACCGAATAGCGTCCCACCGGCCAGCTCTCCGCGGCCACACCCTGGCTGTGCACCGAGCCGGTCCAGCCCACGGGGATCTGGCGCTCGACAGTAACCCGCTTGACGCTCTTGTCGGGAAATACGTAGGCGCATTCGACGCTGAAATTGGTGGCGGCGGTCACCTGCGGATAGACCAGCGCAAACTCGGTCTTGATCCACCGGGCGGTGCGGTTGTCGAAGCGGGTGGAGTACCGGCGGGTCTCCAGCGGCGCGCGCTCGGCGAGACTCTGGAAGAACTTGAGCTGCACGACCGCGGCGCCGAGCTTGCCTACGGCCGCGGCGGATTTCACCACTTCGACGCGGGTGCTGACGATGGGCTGCCCCGCTTCCCGGCACCCCACCATATACACGCCTTCGGCCCATTGCCCTCGTTCCGGCGAGCCGACCCCCGCGGCATGGTACGATCCGGTCCAGCCCGGCTCGATAGTGCCCGAGAGCGTGCGCTCCAGCTGCCTGCCGTCGGGCCCCGCGAAGACGCACTCGACCTGGAAGGCGGTCCGCTTGCGCGCGGCCGCGTAGGCGAGCTCGAGCTCGAAGAAGATGAACCGGGTGGTGAGCGCGTCGAATGTCGTGGAGAAGACGCGTTGCTTGGGATCGGGAAGGACGCCGCCGCTCTCGAAAAACCGGATCGCCGCAACGCGCGCCTGAAGCCCGTTGAAAGGAGCTTTCCCCAGCGTGGCGGTTTGGCAGAGGGGCAGCCTGGGCAGCAACAGCGCAAGAGCCAGGACGATGGGGAGCGAGCGCATGGGGATCAGAATATACTCCCACCGATGCTGAAGATTCTCCGGGCCAATTCGGCGGAAGAGCTCGACGGAGTCCGCACCATGATCCTGGCGCACGCCGCGGCGCTACGCGACCACAAGGGCGCGGACGGCGTGCTGGTCGATGCGAAGCGGCTTCCAGGGCCCTACACGCCGCCCTTGGGCGGGCTCTATCTCGCCATGCTCAACGGCAAACCGGTGGGGTGCGTGGCGCTCCAGCCGCTCGACGAAGTGACCGGTGAAGTCAAGCGGATGTTCGTCCTCGCGACGGCGCGCCGCCGCGGGATCGCGCGCGCATTGATGGAGCGCCTACTGGACGACGCACGAGCCGCCGGCTACCGCCGGATCCGGCTGGGGACGCTGGACGAGATGACCGCCGCGCAGCTACTCTATCAGGCGCTGGGCTTTGTCCGAATTCCGCGCTACCGTCAGGATGAGGAGGTAGACACGATGTTTTTTGAGTGCGATCTTGGGTAGGGACTAGGGACTAGGGACTAGGGGATCATTCGCCATCTCAGGGAGACCGATTAGATGAAACTGCATCTCGCAGCACTCGCCGCTCTCAGCGTCACTTCGACCGCAGCGGCCCAGGGCAATCCCGCCATCGCGCCGCTGTATGAAATGACCAAAGGCTGGCTGGTCAAATCCGCCGAAATGATGCCAGAGGCCGATTACTCCTTTAAGCCCACTCCGGCAGTGCGCAGTTACGGGGCTCTCGTCGGGCATCTCGCCGACGCAAATTTCCTGATGTGCGCGACCGCGAAGGGCGAGGCGAGTCCTCACGCCATGGGAGAATTCGAGAAGAAGACGACCAAGGCAGAGCTGATCCAGGGACTCAAAGACGCACTGGCTTATTGCGACCCGGTCTACAAGATGGCCGACGCCGAGCTCAGCGCGCCCGCTGAAGTGTTCGGCATCAAGATGACTCGGCTGGGCTTCGCCTTCCTCAACGTCACCCACGACAACTTGCACTACGGTAACCTGATCACCTATCTGCGGCTGAAGGGATTGACTCCGCCCTCGAGCCCTATCTGAGCGAAGGGAAGCTATTTCCTCTTCACTGCGTTCCGTAATACGCCGATTCCTTCGATCTCCACTTCGACGACGTCGCCCGGCTTGATCGGGCGCGTCGTCCCGGGGGTTCCCGTGTAGATCACGTCGCCCGGCTCGAGCGTCACATAGCGGCTCACATAGCTCACGATGGTGGGAACGTCGAACACCAGGTCCTTGGTCCGCTGGGATTGCACGACCTCGCCGTTGAGCCGTGTCTGCAGCAGCAGATCGCCGTAATCGAGCCCGCTCACGATGGCGGGGCCCAGCGGGCCGAAGGTATCGGATGCCTTGGCGCGGAACCATTGCAGGTCGGCGCGCTGCCAATTCCGCTCGCTCACGTCGTTCCCCGCGGTCACCCCGAAGACGTAGCGGGGCGCCTCGGCCGCCGTCACGTGACTCGCCCGCTTGCCGATGACCACCACCAGCTCGCCCTCATAGTGCAGATTCTCGGCGTCGGCGGGATAGATGATGTCGTCGCCCGGGCCGATGATGGAGCTGGGCAGCTTGGCAAAGAGACCGGGATACTGGGCCGCGGGGCGCTCCCCCAGGTGCGAGAGATAGTTGAGCCCGACGGCGATGACTTTGCCGGGCAGCACCGGGGCCAGCAGCTTGGCGTCGGCGAGCTTGACGCGCTTGCCGGTCGGCTTCGGAGTCTGGAACAAATCGCCGGAGAGCTCGCGGATCGTCTCGCCTTCGAGAACGCCATACGAGGTCTTGCCGGCCGCGGCGTAGCGAACGTACTTGGTCACCTGAGCGCTACCCGCAGAGGCCGGGAGCAGCACCAGCAGCGCGACTGCGGCGATACGCGTCAGCATTCCAGTCCTTCCCGCAGGATCCACAGATTTCACAGATTACACAGATGATTCAGTTCTGTGTAATCTGTGGATGTCAGTTACCTGGTACTCAGCGCTTGGGCCAGGGAACGCCCTGGTTCTTCGCACTCACCCGCTTGAGCCCGCGATAGACGAACTTCTGCAGCCGCTTCCCCTCGTAGGTCTCCACGGTATAGATGTTTCCCTTGGAGTCGGTGGCAATGCTGTGCACCGCGAACCACTGCCCCGGCTGGCGTCCCCCGTCCCCGAACATGGTCAGGATCTCGAGGGACTGGCGGTCCATCACGTAGATGTGCTCGTTCTTCCCATCGGCCAGGTAGAGGTACTTCTGCTGGGGGTCGCGCGAGAACGCGATGTCCCACACCGAGCCGTCTCCCAGCGTTTTCGGCGCGATGCGGACCTCCTTCACGAAGCTGCCGTCCTTCTTGAACACCTGGATCCGGTCGTTGGGACGGTCGCAGACGTACACCAGGCCATCGGGGGTCGGCTCGGCGCAATGCACCGGATTGCGGAATTGCGGGATCAGGGGCGCATCCGGATTGTAGCGACCAAAATTGCTGTCGGAGGGCTCCTTGCCATAGGCGCCCCAGAACCGCTTGATCTTGCCGTTGTCCATATCGATCACGGCCACCCGCTTGTTACCGTAGCCATCCGCGACATAGGCCTCATTGGCAGCGGCATCGAAGGAGATCTTGGCCACGCCACCGAAATGCTCGAGGCTCTTGCTGTCGACCGCCTGCTTCGGCTTGCCCACCTGCAGGAGAAAGCGGCCGTCGTGGGTGAACTTGAGGAGATGGGAGTCGCGTCCGGTGGAGTCGCTGGTGCTGTTGCCGCCGATCCAGATGTTGTCCTTGTGATCGACCGCGATACCGTGATTCGACGCGGGCCAGTCATAGCCCTCGCCCGGCCCGCCCCAGCTCTTGACCAGGTTGCCTTCCGGATCGAACTCGAGGACCGGGGGCGCCGCGGCGCAGCATTCCCCCGTCGGCGGCTTGGTATCGAGTCCCGCTTCGGTGCGCGCGGTCAGGGTCGAGAAGCCCCGATGCACAATGAACACATGGTCCTTCGAGTCGACGCCCACCCCGATCGTCGAGCCGAGGATCCAGTGATTGGGGAGCGGTTTCGGCCAGAGCGGATCGACCTCGAACGCGGGGGCCATCACCCCCTCCTGCCGGCCCGCCGCTTCCAGCGCGGCCTGGCCCACGCCGAGCACCGCGATGAGGCTCGTCAATCCAGCGCCCACGAGCAGGCTGCGCGGGTGTTTCATCTCCCCTCCTAGTCTCGATGACGAGAGAGTATACTCTCTCCATGCAGCGCCGCACATCCCGCCGACGACTCGTCGCCGCGCTCGGCGCGGGACTTCTTTTCGGTGGGGCTTCCCTGCTCCAGGCCCACGAGATTCCCGCGCGGGTCACCGCGCTGGCCTTCTTCAAGCCCGATGGCCGAACCCTGCGGGTGATCGTCCGGGTGCCGCTGGCGGCGATGCGCGACATCAGCTTTCCGCTCCGGGGCGCGGGCTATCTGGACCTCGCGCGCGCCGGCCCGCTGCTGGTGGATGCGGCCAATCTCTGGGTCGCCGGCAGCCTGGAGCTCCGGGAGAACGGGCGCGAGCTACCGGCGGGGGGGGGGCGGATGGTGGCGACGCGGATCTCGCTGCCTTCGGACCGCTCCTTCGAGAGCTTCGCGAGCGCGCTCGCGCATCTGAGGGGAACGCCGCTGCCGGCAGCAACCGAGCTGGTCTGGCAGCAAGCGCTGCTCGATGTGCTCCTGGAGTATCCCATCGAATCCGAACGCTCGAGCTTCTCGGTGCATCCCGGGTTCGCGCGGCTGGGACTGCAAACCAGCACGGTGTTGCGCTTCCTCCCCCCGGGCAAGAGCGAACGCGCCTATCAGTTCAGCGGAGATCCCGGCCTGGTCCGGCTCGATCCCCGCTGGCACGAGGCGGCGCTCCGCTTCGTCCGGCTGGGCTTCCAGCACATCCTGGACGGCAAGGACCACCTGCTCTTCCTGTTCTGCCTGGTGATTCCGTTGCGCCGGCTGCGTCCGCTGATCGCGGTGGTCACCGCGTTCACGCTGGCCCATTCCATCACGCTGATCGGCTCCACCTTCGGCCTGGCGCCGGGGGTGCTCTGGTTTCCGCCGCTGATCGAGACGCTGATCGCGCTTTCCATCGTGTACCTGGCCGGTGAGAACATCCTGGGCGCGAAGCAGCAGCGCCGCTGGCGACTGGCCTTCGGCTTCGGGCTGGTGCACGGCTTCGGCTTCGCCTTCTTCCTGCAGAATTCGCTGCAGCTCGCCGGGGGGCACCTGGCCACCTCGTTGCTGGCGTTCAACGTCGGGGTCGAGCTGGGCCAGCTTTTCGTGCTGGCGCTGACCTTGCCGGTGCTGGCCTGGTTGTTCAAGCGGGTGCCGGAGCGGGCGGGCACCATTCTGCTCTCGGCCATCGTGGGGCATTCGGCCTGGCACTGGATGGCGGACCGGGCAGGAACCCTGCGGCAGTACCGGTTCCAGTGGCCGGCGCTCGACGCGGCGCTGCTGCTCGCGGTGCTGCGCGGGTTACTCCTGCTCGCGATCGTCATCGCCGCGGGCTGGGTGATGTCCGGCCTGGTGCGGAGGCTCCTGCCGGCCCGGCAACGCGAGCCCGCCGTGGGAGTCGAGGGGGGAGAGGCGGGTTGATGCGGTTACCGCTCTTCCTCACGGCCTGCGTCCTCGCGCTGCCGGGTAAGCCGGCGGCGCAGAGCGCTCCCGCCGATTCCGCCCGCTCGACCAAAGCGGGCGTCTACAGCCGCGAGCAGGCGGCGCGGGGCAGCGATCTCTACGCGCTGAACTGCGTGAGCTGTCACACCGCGGCATCGCACGCGGGGCCGGCCTTTGTCGCAAAATGGCAAGGTCGAGCGCTCTCGGAGCTGTTCAGCTACGTGCGCACCGAGATGCCCAAGAGCGATCCGGGCACGCTGAGCGATTCCGAGTACATTGTGCTGCTGGCCTATCTACTCAAGATGAACGGCATGCCTCCGGGTTCCGGAGAGCTTCCCGGGGATTCGCTCGCGCTCAAAAAGATCCGCATCGATCTCAAGCCCGACCCATCTCAAGACAGGTAACCCGCTCATGTCAACGCTGGTCGACCGAGAGCACGGGATCCACAGATTGCACAGATTACTCCTCCCCCCACTGCCCCGATTGCACCGATGGCACCAAATCGTTTTTGTAATCGGTGTCATCTGTGGATCAACCGTCATCGCACTCCAAGCTCAAACCAAGCCTGGAGCGCGCGGCAATGTCCCCGGCGAATGGCGGGTGTGGGGCGCGGATCTCTGGAGCAGCCGCTACTCGCCGCTGGATCAGATCGGCGCGCAGAACTTCAGCTCACTCACGCAGGCCTGGCAGTGGAACGCGGGTGAGTTCGGGCAGGACGAGTACTACCGCACCACGCCGCTCTACGCCAATGGCCGGCTGCTCACCGTCGCGACCAGCCGCCGCATGGCGTTCGCGCTCGACCCTGCCACCGGCAAGCTGCTGTGGAAGTGGGGCATGGACGAGGGGATCCGCTGGCAGAAGGCGCCGCGGCGGTTTGCGGGCCGCGGGTTAGCCTACTGGACCGACGGCAGTCAGGAACGCGCCATTGTCATCACCCCGGGGTATCACCTCGTCTCGCTCGACGCGAAGACCGGCAAGGCCGACCCCAAATTTGGGACTGCCGGGATCGTCGACCTGATGGAGGGACTCGGCTTGCCGATGGTGCCCCTCGCGGTGGACGATACCGGCGAGCTCATCATCAGCGATGCCGCCCCCGCGCGCCGAGCCAAGCCGGGCGAGACCTGGGACCCGGTCAAGCACCTCGGCGCCGACGGCACGATCGGCATCGATCCTGCGCTGGGCCAGATCGCCAACAGCTCGCCGGCCATTGTGGTGGGCGACGTGATCGTCGTGGGGAATTCGTCGATCCACGGCTACTACCCGATCCGCTTCCGCAATCTCCCCGGATTCATCCGCGGCTTCGACGTCCGGACCGGGAAGCAGCTCTGGAAATTCAATCTGGTGCCGCAGCCGGGCGAGTTCGGCGCCGACAGCTGGACCAACGGCTCCAAAATCGGCAGCGAGGGGGTCGGCAAGAACGACGCCTGGGCCACTTACTCGGCGGACCCGGAGCTCGGGCTGGTGTACATCCCGGTGGGGATGCCGCTGCTCGACGAGTACGGCGGGCACCGCCCCGGCGCCAATCTGTTCGGCAACAGCCTCGTCGCACTCGACGTAAAGACCGGCCAGCGAAAATGGCACTTCCAGATGGTCCACCACGACATCTGGGACTACGACACGCCGATGGCGCCGAATCTGCTCGATGTCACGGTCAACGGACGGCCGCGCAAGATCATCGCGCAGCTCACCAAGCAGGGGTGGGCGTATGTCTTCGATCGGGCGACGGGGGAGCCGATCTGGCCGATCGTGGAGACGCCCGTCCTCAAGAGCGAAGTGCCCGGAGAGCAGAGCTGGCCGACCCAGCCGATCCCCAGCAAGCCGGCGCCCTATGCCCAGCAGGGCCTCCAGGAGCAGGACCTGATCGACTACACGCCGGCGATCAAGGACTCCGCGCTCAAGGTCGCGCAGCGCTGCCGGATGGGTCCATATTTCATTCCGCCCTCGCTTGCCGACGGCACGGGCGCGAGCGGCTTCCGCTGCTCCTGGTACGCGCCGGGGGCGAGCGGCGGGGTCAACATCGACGGCGGCGGAGCCGTGGATCCCGAAACGGGACTGCTCTACGTCGGCGCGCAGAGCGGGCTCAGCATCATCAGGGTGCAGAAAGACCCCTGCTCGGAATTCCGCTACAGCTCGCCGCGCGACAATTGCGGGCTGCTCGGCGCGCTGCCGCCGCCGCCGGGCTACACGCCCCCCACGGAGCGGGGCGGCGGCTTCGAGGGACGCGCCAGCGCCTCGCGAGTCGGCGGCGTCTCCATTCTCAAGCCGAAGGAGCTTGGCGGACTCACCGCCTACAACCTGAACAGCGGCGACAAGGCGTGGTGGATCCCGAACGGCGGCTTCCAGACGATCACGAGCCAGGATCCGCTCTTCGCCGGCGTCACCCTTCCTCCGGTGTCCCCCGGTGGCCAAGCGCAGGTCATCACCACCAAGACGCTGGTGATCTACGGCACCGGGCGCAGCGGCGGAGTTCCCGGCGCCAAGCCGATGCTCTACGCGGTGGACAAGGCGACCGGCAAGCAGGTCGGCGCCGTCGAGATTCCCTCGCGCACGACCGCCGTGCCCATGACGTTTCTGCACCAGGGCAAGCAGTACATCGTCTTCGCCACGGGCGCCGGGGACAAGACTTCGCTCGTCGCGCTCGCGCTGCCCACCGCCCAGCCGTGACCTGGCGATGCGGACGGCGACGAGCGCTCACCTTCATAGGTGGCGCGCTTGCGCTCTCCGGGGCGCCGCAGGGTGCGAGGGCCCAGACCGTGCCTCTCGCACCCTTGCGGGACTCCGGCCAGACGGTGACCCCGGTGTTCGAAGGGTGGTACCAGAACCCCGACGGCAGCTACAGTCTCTCCTTTGGATACTACAACCGGAACACCCAGGAGGTGCTGGACATCCCAATCGGACCCCACAATTTCATCACGCCCGGCCGCCCGAACGCGGGACAGCCGACCCGGTTCGCCCCCCGGCGCCACTGGGGCGTCTTCGCCGTCACGGTGCCTAAGGAATTCGGCACTCAGCGCGTAGTCTGGACCCTCGTCATGCGGCGCGACACCTTCTCCATTCCCGGCAGCCTCAAGCCCGGCTGGGAGATCGATGCGCTCGAGGGCGAAGCCGGCTCCGGCAACACGCCGCCCGTGCTCCGATTCGACTTCCCCGCGGGGCGAGGACTCGAAGCGAGGGGGCCCGGCGGCATCACGGTGGGACCGCTCACGGCGACGGTCGGAATGCCGCTGACGCTGACGCTTTGGGCCACGGACGACGGCAAAGCCGTGGGCAACATCGGGAGCGGCGGACGGGAAGGGGTGCCGGTCACGCTGACCTGGTTCGTGCATCAAGGGCCCACCGGGGCGGAGGTCCGTTTCGGTAATTCGACGCCGGCGGTGGATCGCGTCGAGTCCAAGGCAACGACCACGGCGACCTTCGCCACGGCCGGCGAGTACCTGCTGAGGGTGCGCGCCAACGATGCATCCGGCGTCGTCAACGGCGGGCACGCCCAGTGTTGCTGGACCAACGGGTTTGTGAAGGTGAAGGTGACGCAGTAGAGGAGGATCGCCTCATGATCGGGTTCTGGCTCCTGGTTCCCGCGCTCGCCCTCCGGCCGCAGGCCGACACGCTCACCTTCGCGCGGCACATCGCGCCGATCCTCCAGCAGAAGTGCCAGGTGTGCCATCGCCCGGGGTCGATCGCCCCGATGTCGTTGCTGACCTATGACGACGTCCGGAAATACCTGGTGCTGATCAAGTACCGGCTCCAGACCCGCACCATGCCGCCCTGGCATATCGACCGGACCGTCGGGATCCGCGAGTTCAAGAACGACCGATCCCTCACCGATGCGCAGCTCAACACCATCGTCCGCTGGATCGATTCGGGCGCTCCCGCAGGCAATCCCAGGGACCTCCCGCCTCCCGTCCGCTGGCCGGATGCTACCGCGTGGCAACTCGCCGAACGGTTCGGCCCGCCTGAGCTCGTGGTGCGCTCCACCCCGTACACCGTGAAGGCCACGGGGCAGGACAAGTGGTGGCGGCCGCTCGTCGAATCCGGGGTGACGGAGCCGCGCTGGGTGCGCGCCATCGAGATCAAGCCGTCGTTCCCCGGGGGCCGGAAGTCGGTGCATCACGTCCTCACCATGCTGGAGCAGCACGAGGAGGGCATCACCGGCCTGGCGAGCACCGCGCATGGCGATGCCCGGATGACCGCGGGACTCTTCATGGAATGGGCGGTCGGCAAGACGGGGGAGATCTTCCCTCCCGATGCGGGCAAGCTCATTCTTCCAGGCGCGAAGATTCGCTGGGAGATTCACTACTACGCCGTCGGCGAAGAGATCCCGGACGACGTCGTCGAGCTCGGCGTCTGGTTCTACCCCAAAGGTGTGGTGCCGAAGAACCGCACCATTCTCCGGATGTTCAACGCCGCCCCCGGGTCCGAGCTGGACATCCCGCCCCGCCAGACCAGCATAACCCAGAACTTCTATACGCTGCCCGCCCCGGCGCGGCTCGAAAATTTCCAGCCGCACATGCACATGCGCGGCAAGGCCATGTCGATCGAGGCGATCTATCCGGACGGGCGCAGGGAGCTCTTGAGCATGGTCAGCAATTTCCAGTGGCGCTGGCACGTCAACTACATCTACGCCGACGACGTGGCGCCGGTGCTGCCCAAAGGGACCGTGCTGGTGCTCACCGCGTGGCACGACAACACGCCCGGCAACCCCAACAATCCCGACCCTGAGCAGTGGGTCGGCTGGGGCGACCGTACCGTGGACGAGATGGCCCACGCCTGGGTGGATGTGACCTTTCTCGAGCAGGCGGAGTACGAGCGGCTCGCCACCGAGCGGAAGGCCAAGCGCACGGCGAAGCCGTAGGCCGCAGTGAACCTCAGGATCCTCGAGGGTGTCTGCCGCCCGCTCTTCTGCTTCGAGGTCGGCTTCTCCATCGACCTCGAAGCAGCGGCGCGAGTCAGTAGCGGCGCCGAGCGGCTGAGCCTCCAGCATCGCGAGCATTCGGGTCCTTTCGAGCTGCGTCCGCCGCCGCTCTGCATTACCGAGCGGGCCGAGGCTCCCGTCGCCCCCTTTCAGATCGGTCCGGTCGTCGAGCTGGTGCTCTACGATTTTGGCGCCGCCTCGGTGAGCTACAGCATCCCCCTGAGGGAATCCCCCGCCGAGCTGCTCGAGCTCAGCAACGCACTCCGCGGCCATGCAGGTCTGGTCGCCGATGCGCGCCGGCGCATCACCCGGCTGGTCGAGTCCCTCGGCACCGCAATCGAGCGTCCCAAGATCGCCGAGCGAATCGAGGACTACTTCATCTTCCAGATCACCAAGCTGGAAGGCGCGCCGGATGCCGCCGCGCTATGCCGTGAGCATGCCGAGCTGCTGGCACGGGTGCTGCGCGCCGAGACGAGCGAGTTGTCCGAGGAAGAGATCGCCGACGCGATCGAGGCGCGGCTCTCCTTCGGCAAGCGCGACGTCACGCTGGTGGACTGGGACTCGGCGCTCCTGATCGGGCCGGAGCCGGACGAGCTGCGCTCGGTGCTGGAATTCGCCAATGTGCAGCTGCTCGAGCTGCGCTATCTCGATGAAGACCTCGATCGCACGCTGGAGCGCTCCTACCAGCTGCTCTTTCGGCGGACCGGCTGGCGCTCGCTCTCACCCGCCTCGTTCTCGGAGGGCGCCCGCCTGGTCTCCACGCTGCAGGTGGAGAGCGCCGTGCTGCTGGAGCGGGTGACCAACGCGCTCAAGTTTCTGGGGGAAGAGTATCTGGCGCGGCTCTACCGGCTGACCGCCGACCGGCTCCATCTGGGCGACTGGGCGGCGGCGCTCACCCGGAAGCTCGCGACCATCGAGAACATCTACCAGACGATGTCCAGTCGCGCCGCTGCGCGGCGGATGGAGCTGCTCGAGTGGATCATCATCATCCTGATCGCGGTCGAGCTGGTGCTGGGACTGCGAAAGTGAAAGGGGAGGCCTCGCGGCCTCCCCTCGCACGAGCCTACCGGCGGACAATGGTTATGGGCACTCAGTGCTGGTCGGCTTCTGATGCAACTGGATGTTCCCGCCGCCCAGGGTGCCGTAAGCCGTGTATCCGGTCGACAGCTTGATCTTGAAAAAGTCGTTGCTGCCAGGCTCCCCGTTGTCCGTCACCCAGACCTCATAGGTGCCGGCGGCGCCATTGATTTCCGCGGTGCCGGTGATCTTGCGGGTGGTCGCGCTCACCACCACATACCCCGTCACGCCGGTGCCTTTCACCTTGAGGTTCGAGCCCTTGTCGTGATAGGTCAGGTGACCCCAGAGGCCCTGCTGCTTGATGCCTCCAGCCACGCCGAAGTTCGCCTTCGACCCATTCCACACGATCCAGCCACCGCCGGTCACGAAATCACCCTGCGCTGGCGGACACGGGTGAACCACGCGGGCGCAGGTGATATCGGCATGCGCCGAGGAGACGATGACATCCGCCACACCGGGGATGATCACGTGGAGCGCGTTGACGGTGATGGAGTTCGCCGTCCTGCTCTGTTCATTGATGATCACCTTCCCAACCGGCAGGTACACCGTCTGATTCGGATACCCGCTGACCGTAATCGTCTTGCCATTGATGACCAGCTGGGCGAGATGGGACTTCCCGCTCAAGGCCACATTGCCGTTCGAGCAGCTGGCGTTCGCGCGGGCCATCAGCAAGCTCGCGCCGATGGTATTGCCTGCCACAGTCAGGTTCACATCGGCAACCGATGCTTCGGCGCGACTGGCCTGCCCTTGGCCGACGGCGGTCGCATGCAGCACCGTCGCCGATACGAGACCGGGCACATTCGCCGACAGGAGCTTGTTCTCCGCGGCGCCCCCTGACGAGGGGATAGGACCGGCCTTGATGAGGGTGAGATTGGTGCCGGTGAGCGGCACCACCGCACGAACGACCGTCGCCTCGCCGCTGTAGGTGTTCTGGGTACCGGCCTCACCCCCACTCAATTCGGGATTCAGGGTGGGGCTGGTCATGCTCTCCCGGTCAGTACAGGCTGAGAGGGCGAGCAGTCCCATGACGAGCGCGGTCAACCTGCCTTTGCCATGTCGCATAAGCCATCTCCTTCCAATCCGCCTTCATGTTTGCCAAAAATCGTTGTGGCATTCAGGCAGCGGTTCGGCCCAGAATCCGCTGTCACAATGATTGGACGGCAGGACGTCTAACCTTTTGCACCGTCATAAGTTACGAGCGTTCATCTGCACATTTATGGATCAGGCATGAACCTTTCTGGTGCACCGGCTGAGAGTCCCGGCCTACCGTCCTTGATGGAGCCAAAGGCTCCTGGCTGGGGAGGCGTAAATGGTCCTCGAAGCTTCGGCGGCGGCACCCGCAGTCAGCGAACATGCGGGCTGGTCCCGCTTGATCCATACGCTCACCGCAGCAGGCGATCCTCACTCACTTTTCAACCGGATCTGTCGCGATGTGGCGGAGGGGTTCGGGTTTTCCCGCGCCCTGTTCGCGAGCGTGGACCCCCGCCGCGCGGTCCTCGCGGCGCGGGGCGGCTACGATCCCGCGGTCAGCCCCCACGTGTCATCCGCACTGCTCATGCTGTACCGGGTTCCGCTGGATCCCGATGCGGAAGGCAAGTACGTCGCTGCAGCCTGGTGCGTGAACAAGCGCGAGCAGGTCTGGATTCACGATGCCAACCACTACGATTTCCGCCCCGAACAGACCAAGCAACTGACCCTGCTGATCAAGGCGTTCGGCGTGCAGGAATACGTGCTGACGCCAGTCGTGTGGGCCGGCCAGAGCATCGGCATGCTGGGCGTGGACAAGAAGGGCCAGACCACGCCGTTCACGCGCGATGACCTGGAAGAGCTGCGGTCCATCGCCGAGCTGATTGCCTGGCGTCTGGGGCCGCTCTTGCTGGAGGGCACGCCGGCGGAGGTGGCGATCGCGCGACCGCCGGGGCCGCGACCGGAGCAACCCGACCTGGCCCCACCCGGGGCGTCCGAACCCGGCCTGGTCGCCTCGCTGCTCGATGGATTGGACGAAGGGGTTCTCCTGCTGAATCCAGACGGCCGGATCCGCTACGGTAATCGTGCCGTCCTCGCCATGCTGGAAACGTTTCCCTGGGAGCTCTCTGGCAAACGCCTCCCCGAGGCTCTCCCGTTGGCCGGATTGGAGGATCTGCTTGCTGGCATCCAGGGAGCGGGAACCCAGCCGCTCTTTCCGCTGCGCGGGCGACTGGAACGGCCCGGCAAGCCGGACCTCGAACTCGAGCTCCGGCTCCTGGCACTGAGTAGCGGACCCACACGGGCCTGGGGCGTCATGCTCCGGAATCTGGGGCAGAAGGGCAGCCTCGATCAGCTGCGCAACTATTCGCTCGCGATGCTGGTGCACGACCTCAAGGCGCCGGTCCAGAGCGTCATCGGATTCGCCGAGTTGCTCCGGCTCGGCCGGATGGGAACGGTCAATCCGGAGCAGAGCGATTTCCTGCGCCGGATCGAGGAGGGTGGGGAGGGAATCCTGCGGCTGGTGGAGAAGGCACTCGAAGTGGGGGAGTTCGACTCGCTGGCGCCGCTCCTGAGCGAGCCGACGGAGGTGGGTCCGCTGGTCGAGGGCGTGCTGCGCCAGCTGGCCGGAAAGGCAGCGCTGGCGGGCGTGCGGCTCGAGAACCAGGTTCCGGCGGAATTCCCCCTGCTCTGGGCGGACCGCGACCGCATGATCCAGGTCTTTCAGAATCTCATCGACAACGCGATCGATGCCTCGCAACCCGGTGGCAGCGTCCGCGTGGTCGGCGCAGCAACCGTGCGGTACGAGCTGCCAGCGGCGGAGTTCCAGATCGTCACCGAGCGGGTTAGGCTCGCTGAGGATCCCGCCCCGGGCGTGCGGCGCCGCGCCCCGGCGCTCGGGCTCACCATCGCCCGGCTGGTCATCCAGGCGCATGGCGGCGAGACCACGTTGCAGGATCTCGATGCGGGCGTGGCCGTGCGGTTCGTGGTGCCCTTCGGCACCGATCCCGCCAGCGCAAGGTCCGTTTGAGCATCCGATGAGCTCTGCGCGCCTGCTCGTGGTGGACGACGATCCCGACCTGGTGGACTTCGTCAGCAAAGCCCTGGAGCCCTTGCAGCTCACGATCGAGTCCGCCGGCTCAGGCGAAGCGGCCCTCTCGCGAGTACGGCAGCAGGCGCCTGAGCTGATGCTACTCGACCTCGTGCTGCCCGGCATCGATGGACTGGAGACGCTGCGCCAGCTGCGCCGGGAAGGCTTCGAGTTCCCCGTCGTATTGATCACCTCGCATGGCGGGATGGAGACGACGATCGAGGCGATGGAGGAGGGCGCGTGGGATTACCTCGCCAAGCCTCTCCATGTGGCCCAGCTGACCACGTTGGTGGAGCGGTGCCTGCGCTACACGAGACGCCCGAACGGCATGGGCGGGCTTTCCGACGACGTCTCCGAAATCGTGCTGCTCGGCGGCAGCGCGGCGATGGTCGAGCTCTTCAAAGCCATCGGCCGGATGGCCAAACAGGATGCCGCGGTGCTCCTGATCGGAGAGCGCGGCCTGGGCAAGCGCCTCGTGGCGCGCGCGATCCACGGCCACAGCGGGCGTCCGGGCCCCTTACTCACGCTCGATTGTGCAGCGATTCCGGAGACGCTGCTCGAGCACGCCTTGTTCGGATCCGACGAGGAGCAGAAAATCGGAATGCTCGAGCGGGTCGGCCAGGGCACCTTGCTGCTGGAGCACGTGGGCGAGCTGCCGCCGCTGGTGCAGGGGAGGCTGCTCCGCGTCCTGGAGGAGCGAGCCATCCATCGGCCCGGAAGCAACCAGCCCGTCCCGCTCGAATTGCGGATCATCGCGACGACCCGCGAGGAACTCGAAGCTCAGGTTGCCAAGGGCCGGTTTCGGAGCGATCTCCTGGCCCGCCTGGGCGAAGTCAGCATTCGCATCCCGCCGCTCAGGGAGCGCCGGGAAGATCTCCACCTGCTCACCGACGAGTGCGTTCGACAGCTGGCGCCACGGAGCGGGCGGAAGCTCGAGTCGATTGAGCCCGGGTTCTACGAGCGGTTGCGGCAATACACCTGGCCCGGCAACGTGCGAGAGCTTTGGGACGTCGTGGAGCAGGCGCTCAGCCAGGGGGCTGGGCCGGTCCTCCAGGCGAGCGAGCTGCCGGATTGGGAGAGCAGCGAGCCGCTGCCCGGTGCGGGTGACAAGCTGGAGGCCCTGGAGCAGAGCCAGATCGCCCGGGTGCTGCAGGACTCCGGCTGGAATCAGTCAGCGGCAGCCCGGCGGCTCGGCATCCATCGGAACACGCTGCGACGGAAAATCCGCGAGTATCGCCTGCAACGACCGGAGTAGCGACGCGCTAGCCCTGGCTCGCCGCCCGCCCCGCCGGGAAGATCTCCTTGAACGCGACCATGAAGCGCGACATCTCGTCCGCCGTGCCTATCGAGACCCGCAGGTGCTCGGGCACCGCGGCGAAGGGACGCCCAACCAGGACGCCCTTCTTACGGAACTCCTCCACCACGGGCCCTACCGGACGCCGCACGTGCACCATGAAGAAGTTTGCCTCCGACGGAATGACCGGGTAGCCGTAGGCGGTGAGCTCGCTCATGGTCTTGCCGCGGAGCTCGAGTGTCACCCGCTTCACCCGGGTCTGTGACTCGATGTCCTTGAGTGCGGCCACGCCGCCCCACTTCACGATCGCGTTGATGCTGCCGGTCATGTAGGGCCGCATCCGCGCGAGGACGTTTTTCGGGGCGATCGCATAGCCGAGCCGCATGCCCGCGAGCGCCGCAATCTTCGAGAACGTCCGGCAGACGATCACCTGGCGGCCTTGCAGCACGTAGGGCACCGAGGTGGCGTAGTTGGGGTCTTCCACGAAATGATGGTAGGCCTCGTCGATCAGCACGATCACGTCGGGCGGAATGCCGTCGAGCAGCTGGGCCACTTCCTGCTTGGTCACCACGCGGCCCGTGGGGTTGTTCGGGCTGCAGAGATACACGAAGCCCACGTCCCGATAATTCGTCTTGACCGCGGCGATGGTGGCCGGAATATCCTGGCGGAAGTCGGGCAACAGCGGAATCTTGATTTGATCCGCCTTGAGCGCGGTCACGTGCTGATAGAGCACGTCATAGGACGGCTCGGCGCCGACGATCTTCTTGTCGTTGAGCAGGAAGGCGGTGCCGGCCATGTCGAGGATCTCACCGGACCCCGCACCGAGCATGACGTTTTCCGGCTTGACGCCGTGGTGCTTGGCGATCTCCTCGGTGATCCCGCCGTCGGGATAGCCGTACCGGTTGGCGTACTTGAAGGCGTCGGTCATCGCCTTGAGGACCGACTCGGGGGGACCGTAGGGGTTCTCGTTGTTGGCGAGCTTGGCCAGCGCGTCGTACTCCTCGACCGTGCGACGCTGCCGGGCGGGCGCCGGGTTCTGCCCCTGTTGAGGCCAGAGTGTCCCGGGCTTGAGGGTGAGCAGCCCCAGGGCGGAGGTCACCCCGCCGACGAAGCGCCGCCGAGTTACCCTGTCGGTCACGTCCATGGGAACATCCCTCAAGGTTGAGTGCTCATTGAAGCTACCCCGCCTGGGCTACGGCCGCCGAGCCGAGGGCGGCAGGATGCCGTTGGCGCGGAGGTACATCGCGGCCTGGGCGTAGTGGTCGGCCCAGTCCATCGCCAGCACGATGATGGCACGGGCCCGGGTCATTTTGCGCGTGCTGGTGACGGGCACCGAGTCTCCCAGTGCGGCCTCCTTGAGCTGCGCGACCACGCTGCCGCAGTAGTCGAAGGAGCGACGCAGCCGCGCGAGCAGGGAATCCTTGGGGGCGGTGGACCCGGTAGTGGGGGCGGCCGAGGCCGGCGGACCACCCGCGATGGCCGCGCAGAGCAGCTCATTGGACTGGGCTTCGTGGGCGAGGATCTCCGCAAAGCTGAGCTGCTCGGGCGTAGGCTTGAAGTCGTACTTGTCGGCCGGCATGAGGTCGGCGGCGCCGGGCATGTTGGCGGAGTAGCGGGTCAGGCTGCTTTTGAGCGCTGCGGCGAGCGGGCCGAGCGGCTGATCCTGCGCGCTGGACACGACGGGAATCAGGGTAAGCAGGGCGAGCAGCAATGGCCGCATGGTTGGCGACTCGCGAGAGGGATCGCAAAAGGTACCGCGCCAATGGGCGACTGGCTATCGGTTGTTGGCCAATAGCCTCGCTACCTTAACCGGACGACCAGCGGCAACCGCTCGGCCTTCCGATTCTCGCGGCCGAGCTCGACCAGATTGGGCCGCGGCTCTCCCTCGATCTGCAGCATGAAGCGGAGCACTTCGACCTTGTCGTCCACCTTGAAGTTGAAGCCGTCGATGTCGTCGGTGCGGGTCGAGAAGACGATGGCGTGGTCGCCATCCTTCTCGATGTGGTCCTGCTCCCGGCTGACCACGACCGGCGCGCGGCCCGGAGCGACGTGGGTGCGTCCACGGGGCCCCACGACCACGCGCGGACGCCGCCCCGCATACAGCACGCGCCGCTCGGATTCGACATCGATGCGCTTGAGCGATTTGAGCTCGCCGCCCTCGGCGGTCACCGAGCCGTGGAAGCGCCGCAGCTGACCCTTGGTGGTCCAGCGCAGATGCCAGCCATCCTCGTCGCGCCAGACGAAATAGCCCAGCTCGGTGTCTTCCGCGAACGTGGGGCGGCCCTCGAAGCGTTCGGCCTGCGCGACGGCCTGCCGCGATACCGGCAAGAGCGCGAGGGAAAGCAGCAGGAACTTGAATCGCATAGGGGAATCCTCCAAAGAGCCGCTCAGGCCCAGCTCAAATCCTGCTTCCCGATCGGCAGCGAGCGGATCCGCTTGCCGGTCGCCTCGAAGATCGCGTTGCAGAGCGCCGGGATCACCGGGGGCAGCGCGGGCTCGCCTAACCCGGTGGGCGGGTTGTCCGTCTTGCGGAAGTGCACCTCGACGGCCGGCGGTGCCTGGGTCAGGCGCAGCAGCGGGTAGCTGTCGAAGTTGCTCTGCACCGTGCGGCCGCGCTCGATGGTGATCTCCTGGGCCAGCGCCGCGCTGATTCCATCGAGCACGGCGCCCTGGACCTGGTGCTCCGCGTTGAGCGGATTGATGATCTGGCTCCCGATGTCGCCCGCTACCCACACCTTGTCCACCTTGAGCACGCCCTGGCGGGTGACGCTCACCTGCACGACCTCGGCGAAATGGCCCCGGTAGCTGTAGTAGCAGGCCACCCCCATGCCGCGGCCCTTTTCCTTGCGCCGGGTCGCCCAGCCCGACTGCTCGGCCACCAGCAGCAGCACGCCGCGCAGTCGCTCGGCGTTCGTCCCCTCGCCGGGCTGACCGGCGGCCAGGAGCTCCAGCCGGAGCTCGACGGGATCCTTTCGGGCCGCGAGGGCCAGCTCATCGAGAAAGGACTCCGTCACGAACGCGATGGCATTGCTTCCCGGGGCGCGCAGCGGACCCGTCGGCACTCCCAGCGGCATCACCGACGCGTCGAGCGCAAAGTTGGGAACGAAGCGCTGGGGAAACTCGGTTCCCCGCATGCCGGCGCTCGAGGCAAAGCGTTCGCCCGCCCCGAAGGACACGAAATGATCGCGCCAGGCGGTGAGCGTGCCGGCGGCGTCCACTCCCGCCGTGAGGTAGTGAAAGCCCGCGGGCCGGTAGAAATCGTGCCGCATGTCGTCTTCCCGGGTCCAGAGCAGCTTCACGGGAACCCCGGCTTGTTTCGCGATCGCTGCTCCCTCCACCAGGTAATCGTTGCGGAGGCCGCGCCCGAAGCCGCCGCCCAGGCGGGTGAGGTGGATGGTGACCGCCTCCGGCGGCAAACCGAGCGCGCCGGCCACCAGCGTCCGGCCGCTTTCCGGCGACTGGGTGCGCCCCCAGAGCTCGAGCTTGCCGTCCTGGAAGCGCGCGGTGCAGCTCTGCGGCTCGAGGGTCGCGTGGGACAGGAAGGGATAGGAGTATTCGGCGCGCACGACCTTCGCAGCGCTCGCCAGGGCCGCCTCGACATCTCCATCCTTCCGCAGCGAGCGCTGGGGCGGCTGCTTCGCAAGCTCCGCCGCCCGCGCGGCGAAGCCGGCGCTGCTCTGCTCCGCCGTCGCCCCCTCGTTCCAGGTGACCTTGAGCTGCTCCCGCGCTTTGCGCGCGGCCCACCAGCTGTCGGCCACGATCGCGACACCGCTGAGCAGCCCGTTGAGGTCGCTGCCGCCCTGCAGGACGAACGCCTGCCGCACCCCCCATAATGCCTTGATCTCGTCGAGGTTCGCGCTCACCACGGTCCCGCCGAATACCGGGCACTTCTCGTACACGGCATAGAGCATCCCCGGCAGCCCGAAGTCGATGCTGTAGAGCGGCGTGCCGGTCACGATCGCGTGGTTGTCGACGCCGCTAACCCGCGTGCCGATGATCTTGAAGTCCTTCGGGTCTTTGAGCTTCACCTGGTCGAGCGCCGGTGGGGTGAGCGTCGCGGCTTTCGCCAGCAGGGCGCCGTAGCCGAGCTTGCGGCCGCTGGGTCCGTGCAGCACCGTGCCGGCCGAGGTCGTGCACTCCGCTTCGGGAACTCCCCAGGTCGCCGCCGCCGCGCTCACCAGCAACGCGCGTCCCGCCGCCCCGGCCTGGCGCATGGGCAGCCAGTGGTTCGGGGTTGCTTCGCTCCCCCCCGCGTACTGGTTCTTGTATTTGGTGGTATCCAGCCCGGCCTGCTCCACCCGCACCTGCTTCCATTCCACGTCCAGCTCATCGGCGATGAGCATCGGCAGCATCGTCTTGATGCCCTGCCCGATCTCGGGGTTCTGCGCCATGATGGTGACGATCCCGTCCGGCATGATCCGGATCCAGGCATTGAGCATCCCGTCGGCCACCGCGCCGGCGGCGCGCGCGGACGCGCTCAGCCGAGTTCCCAGCAGTAACCCGCCGCCCGCGACCAGGGTCGCCTGGAGAAACTCGCGGCGGCTAACCCGCAAGGAGGCGGTCATGAGGGATTCCCTCCGACCGCGGCCATGCCTGCCGCCCGGTGGATCGCCGTGCGGATGCGGAGATAGGTCCCGCAGCGGCAGAGGTTCCCGTCCATGGCCTCATCGATCTCCGCGTCGCTCGGCTTGGGCACGGCGGCCAGCAGCGCCGCCGCCATCATGAGCTGCCCAGCCTGGCAGTAGCCGCACTGCGGCACGTCGAGCTCTTCCCAGGCGCGCTGCAGCGCATGGGTCCCGTCGGGCGACAACCCTTCGATCGTGGTGACCTCCGCGCCGGCAACCTCGGAGACGGGAGTCACGCAGGAGCGGGTCGCTTCGCCGCCCACCTGCACGGTGCAGGCGCCGCACTGAGCCATGCCGCAGCCATACTTGGTGCCCTTCAAGTCCAGCACATCGCGCAGGACCCAGAGCAGCGGCATGTCCCCCGGGACATCCACCGTGACGGCTTTGCCGTTCACTTTGAAATCGGTCTTCATGGCTTGACGTATCTCTGGAGTCGGCGCGGACCCACTTCCGCGCCGTAGATGTTGCCCTTCGCGTCCACCGCGACGCCTTCCGCAGCACTGGTGTTGGTCGCGTTTTCCGCGGGGTCCGGGATGAACGCGACCAGCGAGCCGTCCTTTGCGCTGCCGATCCGGATTCCCCGCTTCCAGGCGCCGTGCGCGGGATTCACCGAGCCCGACTCGGAATCGGTCACGTAGATCACGTCGTCCTTATCTATGTAGATCCCGCTGGGCCGGCTGAATTGCGGCCACTCGGCGAGCCACTCGCCGTCCTGGCTCATGATGACGATCCGATTGTTGCTGCGATCGCCCACGAAGAGCCGGCCCCGCGAATCCATCGCGAGCGCGTGGGGCTGATCGAACTCTCCCCGGCCCGAGCCCTTGGTCCCGAAGGTTTTGAGCAGAATGCCTTTGCTGCTGAACTTGAGGATCCGCGCGTTCGCGGTGGCGGAGGAGGCATGCCCCTCCGCGACGAAGATGTCGCCGTTGGGGGCCACCAGCACGTCGTTCGGCTGCCAGAAGAACGCGGAATCGCGCCCGCCGCCGGCATTGCCCAGCGTGAGCAGGAGCTTGCCCTCGGGACTGAACTTGTAGACCTGGTGGCCGCGCGGCTCTCCCTGCGCGCCTTTGCTGGTCCGCTGCTCCGCGGTGCCGGTACAGGCGCAATCGGTCACCCACACGTTGCCGGCTTTGTCGACGAAGATGCCGTGGGGTGAGAGCAGCATCCCCGCGCCGAAGCTATTCACCAGGGCTCCGGTGGAATCGAATTTGAGAACCGGATCGACGCTGGAGCTGGCGCAGCTGTTCGCGCCGCAGCGCTCCGCGACCCAGATGCTCCGGCCGTCCTTGTCGATCTCGACGGCACTGGTCGAGCCCCAGGTCCGCTCGCCCGGCATTTTGGCCCAGCCTTCGACGGTGCGGTACGGATTGGGGAGGTTGTTGACGGGGGCAGGGGCGGCGCCTGGTGGGGCCTGCGCGGCGCCCTGAGAGACTGCGGCCAGAGTGAGCAAGAGCGCGTATCGCATGAGTTGGAAGCTACTGCAATCCCTGGGAGCGGCAACGGCCTTACTATGCAGCATGACGCGACTGTTGCTGGCCCTCGCGGTTGGTGCGCAGCCCCCGATTGCCTTCACGCATGTCAGCCTGATCGATGGGCGCGATTCCGTCCCTCGCCCCGACCAGACCGTCATCGTTCGGGGGAACCGCATCGTCGCCGTCTCGACTGCGAGCGCCGCGCGGATTCCCGCCGGCGCCCGCCGGGTGGACGGGCGGGGCAAGTTCCTGCTGCCCGGCTTCTGGGACATGCACGTACACACGGTGATCCCCAGAGGCCGTGCGCTGCTCGCGCTCTACGTCGCCAACGGGGTGACCGGAGTGCGCGACATGGCCGGCGAGTGGGACAGCCTGCGTGCCTGGCGGCGCGCCATAACCCGCGGCACCCTCGACGGCCCGCGGATCGTGGCGTCGGGACCCTATCTGGAAGGGGGCGACGTGCCCATTCCGCATCTTCTGGTGCGGAATCCCGCCGAGGCCCGTGCCGCGGTCGACTCGCTGGCGGCGCTCGGCGTGGACTTCATCAAGGTGCACAGCCAGCTCACCCGCGAGGTGTATTTCGCGATCGCGCGCCGAGCGCGGGAGCGCGGAATGGTCTTCGCGGGGCACGTACCGCGGGTGGTGGGCGCCCTGGACGCTTCGGATTCGGGCCAGAAGAGCATCGAGCATCTGCTCGCGATTCCCGCCCCCTGCACGCCCGCCGAATCGGTGGCGCTCGCGCCCCGCTTCCCGGTGCAGGGCGCCCTGGGCCGCTGCTCCTCGCAGGATCTGGCGCCGCTCTATGCGAGGCTGGTGCGCAACGGGACCTGGGTGACGCCGACGTTCGTCGCGCAGGTCGAAGTGGCGGGCTGGCCGGGCCGCGCGCTGCCCGGCGATTCGCTGGCGCACTATCTGCCCGACACGTTGCGGCGCTACGTAGCGCAGATCTTCCCCATGCCCGACAGTGTTCCGCCCGGTGCGGACGCCGTGGGGCGGGCGATGTTCGCGAAGCGGCTGGCGCAGCTGGCCGCGATGCGGCGGGCGGGCGTGGGCGTCCTGGTCGGGACCGATGCGCCGCTCCGCAACAGTCCGCCCGGGTTCGGGCTGCACGAGGAGCTGCAGCTCCTGGTGCGTGCGGGGCTCTCACCCTTCGAGGTGCTGCGCGCGGCGACGTTCGAGCCGGCCCGCTACCTCGGCGCGCTCGACTCGCTGGGCACGGTGGCGGAAGGGAAGCTGGCGGACCTGGTGCTGCTCGAGGCGAATCCGCTGGACGACATCCGCAACACCCGGCGGATTGCGGTGGTGGTGGCGAACGGGCGGCTCCGTTATCCCGCTTCCCCACCCCGCCCCGTGAAGTAGTCCCGGCCCCGCTCCATCAGCGCGGTGAATGCGGCCTCGTCGCCGCGCTTGACCGATTCAAGGATGGCATCGGTCGCCGTCTTGAGGGCTCGCAACGGCTCGAGCCCGTATTGATTGAGGCTCTGGATCTCGAAATAGAGCCGCGGGTTCTCGGAGGCGACCTGCCCCGCGACCGCGAGCTGGGCGTCGAAGGTGGTGCTCGACAGCTGCGCCAGGGCCGGGACGGTCTGCCCGCTCCCGGCCAGCGCCGCGGAGAAGGCGATGTTGACGGCGTGGGACAGCCCCAGCACGTAGCCGATCAGCCGATCATGCTCCGCGGCGCTCATGGTCACCTGGATGGCCATCGTCGGGGCGAAGAGCGCGCGGGCCGAGGCGATGGCCTCGGGCACCCCGCAGTCGACGAAGATGACGTGGCGGCCGGAGAGGAGCTCCGTGTTAGGCCCGAACATCGGGTGGATCGAGGTCACCCGCACCCCGGCGGCCCGGAGCGCCTCGAGGCTGGGCCGGAGCGGACCCTTGAGGGAGCCCACGTCGAAGACCAACCCCTGGGGCCTCCGCTGCGCGAGCTCCGCGAGGATCTCCGCCGAGACCTGCAAGGTGGTGGCGAGCACGATCAGGTCGTGATCGAGCGGCGACTCGCGCCAGTCGGCAATCCGGGGCACCTCCGCGGGACCGGGCGCCGGATCGGCGATCTCCACCGCGAACCCCTGCGAGCTCAGGAAGCGCAGCAGCCAGCCGCCCATCCGGCCGTTGCCGCCGATCACCAGCGCCCTGCGGCCAAGGCCGCCACCGGTGGCGGCGAGCAGATCCTGCTCCTGGCGGGTTAGGGACGAGGCGATGAGCAGCCGGAGCAGCTCGGTGGCCAGGTCGCCCGAAAGGCCTACGGAGGCAGCCGTATTGCGCGCTCGCTCGAGGACTTCCTTCTCCTGGGTGAAGTCGCGGGTCGGCCGGCCCAGCCGCGCCTTGAGCTCACCGATGGAAGAGGCGAGGGCTTGCCGGCGCGCCACCAGCTCCAGCAGCTCGCGGTCGAGGGCGCCGAGCTCGGCGCGCAATTGATTGAGATCCTCGGGGACGATAGTCGGCACCTCCGACAGCTCTATCTCTCGTTGGGGCCATGTTTCGAGAATATTCCTCTTGGGGAATATTCCCCAGCGGGAATATTCTTCAACAGGGCCCTCAAAGACCCCCCATCCCTAGGCTTCGACCAGCGCCAGCACCCGCAGCGGGCTCCCGCTCCCTCCGACCAGCTTGAGCGGCGCTGCGATCACCACCGCGCCCGTTGGCGGCAGCTGATCGAGGTTGGTGAGGCTCGCGAGGCCGAACTTCCCCGCCCCGTGCATCGTAGCATGATTGGGAAACGGCGGCTCGAACATCGCCGCTTGCCCGGCATCGGTGCCCACCGTCTCGACCCCGACCCCTAAGACGTCGCGCTCCCGGGCCAGCAGCTCGGACGTCGTCCGATGAAAACCCGGGCTGTGCGGCCCGTCGGCTGCGACGTTGAGAAAGGCCTTCGCATCGCTCCGCTTGCTCCAGCCGGTCCGCAGCAGCACCCAGGCGCCGGCCGGAATCCTGCCGTGCTTCGCTTCCCAGGCTACCACGTGCTCGGGCATCAGGAGAAAATCCGGCTGCTGCGCCACTTCGGCCGTCACGTCGATCACACAGGCCGGCCCGATGAACCGCCGCGCCGGAATCGTGTCACAGGCATTGTCGGGCAGGTCCTTGCCGGTGATCCAATGGATCGGCGCATCGAAATGGGTCCCCGTGTGCTCGCCCATCCGGATGATGTTCCAGTACCAGGCCGGCCCTTTCGCGTCGAAGCGCGAGATCGCCTCGACGGTAACACCGGGCGACGAGCCGAACATCTCCGGCAGCCCGATCACCGGCGTGTCAGGCCCGAGGGGCTGGGTGAGGTCGATCACTCGAAGCGTCCCGGTGTCTAACCCGGCGACCAGCTGGGCAAGCAGCGACACGGATTATTCCCCGGCAGGTATGGTCTTGAGATGCCGCGCGAATTGGTAGCGATTCTCCAGCAGCGAGAGATCGGTGACATAACCCGCAGGACCCGTTGCCTCGACCTTGGCGACCAGCGTCGTCAGCTCACCCGCCTGCTGGGCCGCCCGGAACTCGGCCCGGAATGCTTCCAGCGTGGTCACCGTGGCCGACCTCGGCACCCCGCTGGCCTTCGCGATCGCGGCCAGGTCGCTGCCCGTGGCAGTCGCGGTGGGAAAGCCGCCCACCGAGAGCAGGCTCTCGTTGTCGAACACCACGTGGAGCAGGTTCCTGGGCCGGTAGCGCGCCAGCGTGGTCAGCCCGCCGAGATTCATCAGCAGCGACCCGTCGCCATCCAACACCACGACCGGCAGCTCGGGCCGCCCCAGCGCAATACCGAGTCCGACCGACGAGGCGAGCCCCATGGCGTGCTGTAAATAGAAAAAGTTGGGCCGGTGGCCGAGCGACTGCAGCTCGGCGGCCACCGCGCCCATGATGGTGACGACGACCGAGCGCTCGAGCTCGGGGAAGATGGCCTGCAGGGCGTCGAGACGGCGCATCATCCGCAAAGATGCTCCCTATTTGATGAGGTAGCCGACCAGCGCGCCAACCGCGAAGCCTCCCACCCCAAAAGCGACGTACCCCGAGGTCGTGCAGGTGGAAACACCGGTGCCTTCGTCCTTGACGTAATTGGAGATCGCCGTGCAGACGACGATCCCCGCCGCGCTGCCGATCAGCCCACCGATCAGCGCATGGCTTCCTCTGCTCCGCCGCCGCAGCGCTGCGAGACGCAGGCGATCGGCCAGCGAGGCCTGGGTCGCGGGAAGCACCTGTGCAGCCTGGCTCTGCAGTAGCCGCGCCGGCGAAGTCGGACCGATCGCGGGCAGCGCGGCCGGCTGCTGCGAGGCAGCCGGTCCGGCCGCGAGCAGCAGGACTAACACGCTAGCGCTAGCGAATATACCCAGGTTCAGGCCTCCTCCCACATCAGATCCCGCGAGAGCAGCAGCGCCACCGGCCGGCTGGCGGAGTAGGCGAGCGTCTGGGCCTTGCCGATCTTCTTGTACACCTGCTCCGGCGTGTCGAGGAGGTCGAAGGGGATCCGCAACGCGTCGAGCACGTGCTCGGTCACACCTCCGCCCTCGGTCTGCCAGGGATCCCGCTCACCGAAGGAGCCGCGCTGGCTGATCAACATCAGCAGCGGGATGCGATAGAGCTGCGCGCAGGACACGATGCCGTTGATCGCAGCCAGAAAGCCGTGATTCTGCATCAGCATGGCCGATTTGACTCCCGCCAGGTGCGCGCCGGTACTGATTCCCACCCCCTCTTCTTCCTTGGCCAGGCGCACCAGCCTCATCTCCGGATCTTCTTCCGCCATCCGGATGAGATGGACGAGCCAGGTCTCCGGCAGCGCGGAGATGATCCGGACGCCGCAGTCCTTGAGGGCGCGATAGATCAGGGTCGAGCTGGTGACCGAGACGGGCATGGGGCCAATCGAGCGCCCGCGAGGGCGGCCGTCAAGGGCGAAACCGACCCCGCCATTGCGCCGTAGGTTGCCAGTACATGTCTCTGCTCCTTTTCGCGTTGGCGCTGGCCCAGGCTCCCGACAGTTATGCCGATTCGGCCACCGCGTATCTGCTGGCCCAGACCCGCCGCGCGCGGGACCGGAACGAACGGCTGGTCACCTCCTACACCGCCAACGTCAGCCAGCGCATGGGGGCCGGAATCCATGCGCTGTCGCGCGACCGGATGCTCTTTCACGAGGAGCTCTCCGCGAAGATCGCCTGGCGGCGGGACGGCAAGAGCACCATCACCGTGACCGGGGCGCGCCAAGCGATTCCCATCGCCACCCGCAAAGACAAAGTCCCGGACGACCTCGACGGCAGCATGCGCTGGCTGGTGGTGAATCCCGCCGAGGATTACCTCGGACTGATCGGTGGGGGAGACGACGACGACGGCTTCGTCTATCCGCTGCGGGCAGGCGGCGAGCAGGACTATCGCTTCGCGAGCGGCGATACGGTGCGCATCACGCTGCAATCCGGCAAGCAGCTCCGGCTGCTCGAGCTCAAGGTCACCCCGCGCCGCTCGGATTGGCGGCTCATGGCGGGCTCGCTCTGGTTCGACGCGGAAACCTACGGGCTGGTCCGCGCCGTCTTCCGGCCCGCGCGGCCCTATGACCTGCGGAAAGACGGCGACAAGGACGATCTGGAGGACGTCCCCTCGTGGGTCAATGTGCGGGCGGAAATCCGCTTCATCACGCTGGAGTACGGCTTCTACGAGAACCGCTGGTGGATGCTGCGCTACGCGGCGCTCGACGGGATCGGCAACATGGGCTCCTGGCTCGGTGTCCCGGTCAGGTTCGAGCGAATCTACTCCGACTACGAGGTGGAAGGCGGCACCCCGCCACCCGAGGGTAGCACCTTCCGGCCGGCCGGGACGGCGCGCCGGCGGACTCAGGACAGTGTCGCGGTCGACACGGTGGCGCTTCGTGCCCGCCGCGACAGCCTGCGCGCGGTGCGCAAGGAATGTCTCGATCGCGCCCAGGGGCGGCAGGCTGCGCGCGCGTGTTACCGGCTCGGCCGCAACAGCGACACGACGCTCATCGTCGTGGTCCCGCCCGATACCCTGTCGCTGCTGACCAGTCCGGAGCTGGGTCCGCCGGTGCTCGAGATGGGAGACCTGATCACCGAAGCGGAGATCCGCGGGTTAGGCGAGTCGATCCGCCGGCTGAGCGGCGCCGGACCCCTCAGCAGCCGGGTGGAGCTGCCGCGCGGGGTGAGCGCGCTGCTGCAGAACGCACGCTATAACCGGATCGAGGCCCTCTCGCTCGGGGTGCGCGGCAAGGTGGAACGGGGCCGCCTTGCGGCGGACGCGCTCGGGCGCATCGGCATTGCGGACCGGATCCCCAACGCGGAGTTCGGGCTCTCGCTGCTCGGCGAGCACAGCCGCTTCCGGCTGGGTGGCTATCGCCGGCTAGCGGCCGTGAATCCCGACACCCGGCCCTTCGGCGTGGTAAACAGCGTATGGGGCGTGCTGGCGCAGCGCGACGACGGCGACTATTTCCGCACGCTGGGGGTCGAGCTCACCGGGCAGCACAGCGAAACCGGCTGGTGGAGCTGGCGACTCTTTGCGGAGCGGCAGAAGGCGGCCACGGTCGAGACGAGCTTCAGCCTGCCGCATGTCTTCGATGGCGACCGGCGCTTCCGGCCCAATGTGCTGGCCGACCGGGCCGACCAGTACGGCGCCTCGCTCACGCTGCGCGGCAACCAGCCGGTATCGCGCGGGCTGCAGCTCGGCGCGGAGACCACGCTGGAAGCCGCCACCGGCGATTACCGGCACGGCAAAGGCTCCGCCACCGTGCGCGCGATCGTAACGCCGCGCAGCGTGTTAGCGGTCGCGCTCGAAGCCTCCGCCGGCACCAGCACCGGCACGGTGCCCCTGCAGAGCCGTTTCTACCTCGGCGGGCCGGCGACGCTGCGCGGCTATGACGGCGCGGTCACCGCGGGGACGGCCTACTGGCGCGGGCGACTCGAGGTGGGGAACGCGTTCCCCGCGGTGCGGCTCACGGCATTCAGCGATATCGGCTGGGCGGGAGCGCGGGCGGATTTCGGCAAAGGCCGCGCCCTGATCGGGAGTGGGGTGGGCGCCAGCTTCCTCGACGGGCTGGTGCGGCTCGACCTCGCGCGGGCGCTCCGGGCGCCCACCGGGTGGCGGTTCGATCTGTATTTCGACGGACGGCTGTAGCGGAATTGACTGTTACTCCCCCTACTTCATGCCGGCCTCCCGTTTGACATACTCCGCCACCGCGCGGTGGGTCGCGAACCACACCTTCCCCTTGGCGCGGATGTGCTCCAGCAGAAGCTCCAGCGCCACGATCCGGGAGCGATGCCCGCTGATGTGGGGATGCATGGTCAGCAGGAACATCGTCCCTTCCTCCCAGGCCCGGTCGAATTCGTCGATCCACACCTGCGCCACCTCGCGGGGCGCGGCGTAGTTGGCGCCCTGCACGTTGAAGAGCGGCGCGTCGTCCAGGATCCACTCGACCGGCAGCTCCACCAGCCCGGTGGGCTGGCCGTTCTGGAGCAGCTCGTAGGGCCGGTCGTCCGACATCAGCGAGCTCTCGTACTGAAAGCCGAGCTCGCGCACGATGGAGAGCGTGTTAGGGGAGAAATTCCAGGACGGGGCGCGGTAGCCCACCGGCCGGGTTCCGGTGATCTGGGTCAGATAGTCCAGGGCGCGCTTGACCAGGTCGCGCTCCACCTCTCCCGGTACCAGCGTGTTGGTCTCGTGGATCCAGCCGTGCACCCCGAACTCGTGGCGGCCCGAAGCCTTGATGAGGTCCGCCATCTCCGGATGCAGCATCAGGCTGACCGCCGGGATGAAGAAGGACGCGGGAATCCGCTGCCGGTCCAGCAGGTCGAGCACCCGCTTGAGCGCGACCCGTGCCCCATACTCGCCCTGCGAGAGCGGCCCGACGCTCGGCTCGCCGGTGCGGAGCGACAAGGTCTCGTTGTCCACGTCGAAGGAGAGCAGCACCGCGACGCGTGCGCCGTTGGGCCACTGCTTGGGCTGGAGACTCCGGCCGGCGCGGACCGCGTTCACCACGCGCTGGATCGTGTCGTTCGACCATTCCCAGGCGGGACGCAGGCGGGGCGGGCCCACTCCCTGGGTTCCGGCCGCGGCTGCCGCTCGGGCCGCTCCCGCGAGCGCCCGAGCCCGGTTCGGCTCCTTTCGCAGCGTCGTCTCGAAGGCCGCGAGCGCCTCGCCCGGCCGTCCGGCCAGCAGCAGCATCTCGCCGAGCAGCTCCCGCGCCGGGGCCAGTGGACCGGGGGTAATGGCGTTCTTCTCCGTGGCATCCTCCCGATCCGCGGCGGCGCCGAGCTCCCCCAGTGCGCGCTCCTTGCTTCCCGCGGCCCAGGCAAGCCAGGCCAGCGCAATCTGCCGTTGGATGTCGACCTGCTCGGTCCAGTAGCGCTCCCCGGCTCGGGACAGCTTGTCGCGCAGTGCATCGAGCGCTGCGCTCGCGCGTGCCACTGCCGCAGTGTCCCCCAGACGCGCCGCGCCGAGCGCTCGGGCGAACCAGGTCTGCGCATCGGCAAAGGGAAACGGGCTCGGCCGAAGCTCCAGCCTGGCTGCCTCGGCCCACGCACCGCGCTCCAGCGCGTAGCGCGCCGGAATCACCGCGATGGCGAAGAAGCCGGCGGAGGGAGGCGCGCCAGTGCCCAGCGCGTTAGGATCGAGCCGCGCGGCGAGCCCGGGGAGCTCCGCGAGGATGGCCCGCACGGCGCTGTCCTGCCCGGTCTGGAGATAGGCATAGGTCCGGTAATCGTCGGCATGCAGCTCTTCGGCCACCGACGCCTCGCGCCGCGCGGCTTCCGCCGACGCAATGTTGGCCTCGATGGATTGCCGCCAGAGCCCCGCGCGGGTGTAGGTGTGCGACGGCATGTGCAGCGCGTGGGAAATCTGGGGTGCAATCTGACCGTAGCGGCCGGCGGCGGAGAGGGCGCGACCGGCCAGCGGCGGCACGTCGTAACTGTGGATGATGTAATGGGCGAGCCCGGGATGGTCCGGCAACTTGGCGAAGAGCCGCTCCAGCGTCGCCCCCGCCGCGAGCTGACTCGCATAGCTCTTGTCGGCCGGGTCCGCCGCGATCGCGAGGGCCAGGGCATGGAAGATGGCGGCCTCGGTGTCGCTCGGCTCGCGCCGCACCAGCTCCGCCATCGCGTCGCGGTAGGCCAGCAGCCGGGTGCGCTGATCGAGCGAATCCGCGCGCTCGTAGAGCCGGGCCACCGCTGCGAGATAACCCGCTTCGCGCGGCGTGGGCGCGCCGAGCTGCCGGCCGCGCGTCACGGCATCCAGACCAGCCCGAATTTGCGCGGGTGCCTTGATCCCGGCGGCGAACGGATTCCCCCAGGCGCTCAACGCAATGCCCCACCAGGCCATCGCACAGCGCGGATCGCGGCGCAGGACCTGGTGGAAGCCTTCGCTCGCTTGCGAGAAGGCAAAGGAGTGGAGCAGCGCGACCGCGTGGTTGAAGTCGGGCGCCGCGGAGGCGCAGGACGTCGAAAAACGGACCGTGCCGATGGGGGCCTGGGCACCGGCGGTGGCGACGGTGAGGACAGTGAGGGCGGTGAGGGCGGAGAACAGACGCGGCATAGGACCTCCAGCATGGGAGCACCCTAACATAGCGCGGCGGCACAGCGTTACTATCAGAAGGCTTCCCATGCGCATGCTCCTGTTCGCACTCGCAATCCTGGCCCCGGCTAAGGCCCTGGCACAGGATTCGTTCGACGCTCTGGCGCGTGCTTCTCTCGCGCGCATCGAAGGCCGCGTCGTCCTCCCCGGGCTGCGCGATTCGGTGGAGGTGATCCGCGATCGCTGGGGCGTGGCGCACCTCTATGCCCGCAACACGCACGATCTCTTCTTCGCGCAGGGCTATGTGCAGGCCCAGGACCGGCTCTGGCAGCTGGAGCTGTACCGGCGCACCTGGATGGGTGAGCTCGCGGAGATTCTGGGCCCCGAGTACCTCGCGCACGACCGGCTCGCGCGCCTGCTCAAGTATCGCGGCCCCTGGGACGACCGGGAGTGGCGCAGCTATCACCCCGAGGGCCGCGCCATCTTCGCGGCGTTTGCCGACGGGGTGAACGCCTACATCGCGGAGGCCGGCTCCAACCTCCCGGTCGAATTTAAGCTGACCGGTCTCGCGCCCGGGCACTGGACTCCCGAGCTCTCCGTGCTGCGCACCCAGACGGCGTTTCCCTTGGGCGACGCGCGGGCCGAGCTTACCCTGGCACAGCGAGTGGTCCAGCTCGGTGCGGCGGAAGCGAACCGCCGCGCGCGGCCGAGTCCGTTCCGCGAGCTGGTGCTCCCGAACGGGGTGAACCTCGCGCTCATCAGCGATCAGGTCATCGACGCCCTCGGCGGACTGCGCCAGAACCTGCCGCGCCCGCCCTTGCTGCCCAAATATCAGGCCTGGGCGGATGCGCTGCCCAGCGAGAATCAGGGTGCGCAGGAGGACTCGCCGGGGAGCAACAACTGGGTGATTAGCGGTAAGCTCACCGCGAGCGGCAAGGTGCTGCTCGCCAATGATCCGCACCGGAACGTCGGGAATCCCTCGATCCGCTACATCGTGCACCTCAATGCGCCGGGCTGGGACGTGATCGGGGCGACGGAGGCGCCGCTGCCGGGCGTGGCGATCGGCCACAATGGCCGGATCGCCTGGGGACTCACCATCGTGGGCACCGACCAGTCCGACGTGTACATGGAGGAAGTCAATCCGGCCGATCGGAACCAGGTGCGCTTTCGCGGGCGCTGGGAATCGCTCCGGGTCGTGCGCGACACCATCCGCGTGAAGGGCGCGGCACCCGTCGTGGTCCAGTTCAAGTACTCGCGCCACGGGCCGGTCTTCTTCGAGGACACTGTCGCCCACCAAGCCTACGCGATCCGCTCGACCATGCACGAGCCGGGGAGCGCGGGTTACTTGAGCGCGCTCCGCTACCACGCGCTGGGCGACTGTCGCCAGTTCCTCGCGGCCCAGGTGTACTACAAGGCGCCGACGGAGAACATGATCTGCGGCGACCTGGAGGGGAACCTCGCGTGGCAGGCCTCGGCGGCGTCCCCCCAGCGGCCGAACTGGCACGGGCGGCTCCCGGTACCGGGTACCGGTGCGTACGAGTGGGACGGGCTGCGCGGCGAGCTGCCGAGGGAGCTGAATCCGGAGCGGGGCTGGATCGCCACGGCAAACCACGACATCCATCCGCAAGGCTACGACCCGCCGCTCTTCTTCAAGGCCGGACCGCAGAGCGCGCGCTTCGATCGGCTCTCCGCGCTGCTCGGCGAAGGCTCGCGCTTCACGCGGGAGCAGATGACGCGGATGCAGCACGATGCGTACAACGGCGCGGCGGCGCGCGACATTCCGCTGTTCCAGGAGTGGTCGGCGGAGGAGCCGAAAGTAGAGCGCGCCCGGGCGCTGCTCGCGGAGTGGGACGGCTGGCAGCGCAAGGCGAGCGTCGCGGCCTCCTTGTACAGCCAAATCGGGCGAGAAATCCCAGCCGAGGCGCGCAATCAGACCACGCCGGTCGCCCGGCGGCGCGAGCTGCTCGTGGGGGCGATTCGCCGGGGTCTCGCCGCCCTCGAGGAAGCCCAGGGGACGGATCCCGCGCGCTGGTACTGGGGCCGGGTGAACCGGAGCGAGCTGCCGCATTCACTGGTGCACGCGTATGACATCCCGGCGGTGGAGCGGACGGGCGGCGCGGGAACGGTCGCGGCGACCGGGGCCACCTACCGGCAGGTGGTGGATTTCTCGAATCTGGACAGCTCGCTCGCGACCAACCTGCCGGGGCAATCGGGGCAGCCGGGAAGCCCCTTCTACGCGAACCTCGTGGAAATGTTCGGGCGCGGCGAATACTTCCCGCTCTCCTTCACGCGCGGGGCGGTCGAGCGGAACGCGGCGCACCGGCTGGTGCTGCTGCCGCGGTGAAGCCCCTTCGAGTCCTAACCCGCGCTACCCCGGCTTCGCGTCGAGCAGCTCGCGGAGCTTCCACGCCAGCTCGGCCGCAGTGTAGGGCTTCGGCAGAAACGCCGTGCCGGGCTCCAGCAGCCGCTGCCGGATGACCACGTCGTCGGTATAACCGGAGGAGAAGAGCACCCGGGTCCGGGGCCAGAGCTCCCGAATCCGGTCCGCGAGCTCGCGGCCGCCCATCGCGGGCATCACCACATCCGTGATGACCGCCTGCACCGGCCTTGCCGCGCTGGCGAGCAACTCGAGGGCCTGCTGCCCGTTTGCCGCTTCCAGCACCTGGTAGCCCAGCGCGCCCAGCGCGCGAGCCGCGACCGCGCGGACCGCCGCCGAATCCTCCACCACCAGAATCGTCTCGCTACCTCCCGGCGCACCCCGCAGCGCGGGCTGGAGCTCAGCGCGAGCCGGCTCCGCGATTCTCGGCAGGTAAATCCGGAAGGTGGTTCCCAGGCCCGGCTCGGTGTACACCTCGATGGAGCCCCCCGCTTGTTTCACGATCCCGTAGCAGGTCGCGAGGCCGAGCCCGGTGCCCTGCCCCACCGGCTTGGTGGTGAAGAAAGGCTCGAAAATGTGGGGCATCACCTCCGGCGGAATGCCGGTGCCGCTATCCGACAGCGCGATCACCACGAAATCTCCCACGCTCGCTCCTGGATGGCTGCGCACATAACCCGCATCGAGCGACGCGTTGTGGGTCTCCAGCGTCAGCGTGCCGCCATTGGGCATCGCGTCGTGCGCGTTGACGGCCAGGTTGAGCAGCACCTGCTCGATCTGTCCGGGATCCACCCGGGTGGTGCCGAGCTCCGGGTCCAGCTTCGCCACCAGCTCGATGTGCTCGCCGATCACCCGGCGGAGCATTTTCTCGGCATTGGCAACCAGCGCGTTGAGGTCGGTCGGCGTAGGCACGACCACCTGCCGCCGGGAAAAGGCCAGCAATTGCTGGGTCAGCGCGGCTGCAGAGTCCGCCGCCCGGCGCATCGACTCGACCGGCTCGCGCAGCGGGCTGCCCGCGGGGAGCTGCTCCTCCACGAACTCCACCTCACCGAGCATGATGGTCAGCAGGTTGTTGAAGTCGTGGGCGACGCCGCCGGCCAGCCGCCCCACCGCTTCCAGCTTCTGCGCCTGACGGAGCTGGAGCTCATTGGCGCGCAGGGCGTCCTCCGCCCGCTTGCGCTCGATGGCGCGTGCGACCGAGCCGGCCACATACTGGAGGACCCGCTCATCCCCCCGGTGATAGCTCACCCTCTTGCTGTAGCTCTGCACCACCAGCGCGCCGATGGTGCGGTCGCCCAGCAGGAGCGGTACGCCCAGCCAGTCCTCCGACTCCGAGCCGGTCGCTTGCACTCCGCTCCCCACCAGCTCCGCGGGCATCTCGTGGCCCCAGTGGACCAGCCGGCCCGAGCGAATCACGTAGTCGGTCAGCCCGTTCCCCAGCGGCCTGGGCTCGGGTTGCGGGTCCTTTTCGCTGGCCCAGTACGAAAAGCTCACCAGATCCCTGTCGGCATCGTGCAGCGCAAGGTAGAAATTCCGGGCGTCCATCAGCTCCCCGATGATCTCGTGAATCGCGCGGTAGAGGGTCGCGAGGTCCGGCGCGGCGAGCGCGGCTTCCGCGATTCGATAGACCGCGCGCAGGGCGTTCTCGGCCCGGGCTCTCCCGTAGGACAGCACCACCGCGAGCCCGCCCGCCGCCAGGATGGTGAGCAGCCGCACCACCTGGTCGGGTCGCAGCTCGGCGGACTGGCGTAGCGTCAGCGCGACGGTGCCGCCGAACGCCACGACCCCGAACAATCCGGTGATCGAGGGGCGACAGCGGGCCGCGGCGATCAGCGGCAGGATGATCAGGAAGCCTGGGAAGGGACGCTCCGCCGGGGTGAGGACGTTCCACGCCCCGAGCGCCACGCCGATAGCCAGGACGAGCAGCGCCCACTGCTGATCCGGCGAGAGCCGGCGCACGCGGGTGATCAGCTGGGATTGGGTGATGCTCTACAATGTGGTCCGATGCGGGATTGCGCCAGTCAGCGGGTGCGCAGCACTGCCCGCACCGCATCGCTGGCGACGAATTCCTCGCTGGCTGCGGGCGGTTTGGCGCCGGCCTTCAGCAGCGCCTCGACCGTGCCGGGATAGTCGCCCCGGTCCGGATGCCAGCCGTGGACGGAAGCGTAGCTGGCCCAGCGTAACGCGGTCGATTTGTAGTTGTTGTTGCGATCGTCGACCGGAGCCCCCCGGGACAACAGCTCGCACACCATGTCCGCGTCGCCGCGCCACGCCGCCCAGTGGAGCGCCGTACCGCCCTCCTGGCCCCGCGCGTCCACCGGCCAGCCCGCATCCAGCATCAACCGCACGGCGGCCGGGTTATCATCTCGCGCCGCGTCGGGGAGCTTGCGCTGCTCCGTGTGGGATAAGCTGGCAGCGAGATCCGGCCGGCGCGCCAGCAGGTTGCGCACCCGGCTCGCCTCCCCCACCTCACACGCCACCGCGAGCTGCAGCGGCTCCGGGGTCCGCTCCATCAGATATTGGTACACCTCCTCGTGCCCGAGCTTCCGCGCGATGAACGGCGCCGTCATGTCGCGGTACAGCGTCCAGTTGTAGATCGTCCCCGCGCTCTGCGGGTTTTCCCTGGGAAACCACTCGTCAGAGACGCTCATCCGGATGCCGGCCGGGTCGGCGTCGAGGTGTTTGCGGACCAGCGCCAGATCTCCCAGCGCCGCAGCCATGAGGAGGTCGGTGCGGCAGCCGCGGCTGATCAGATAGCGCACGACCTCCTGGCGATCCCTGATCATCCATTGCGCCGGGGTGGATTCGTGGTCCACGTCGCGCGCGTCGAGGTCGGCGCCATGCGCGAGCAGCAACTCGGCGACCGCGATGTTTTTCGCGAAGTGGAGCGGCGTCTGGCCGTCGCCACCCCGCGCGTGCAGCACCGCCGGATCGGCGCCGATCAGCGCGCGCAGCCGATCGAGCATCCCCAGCCGGGCCGCCGCGTGGGCGTCGACCACGGCGCCGCGCTCTATCAGAAAGGGGGCGAGGTCCCCGTCGTGGTCGAGCACGCCGAAGCCGCCGGCCCACCAGTGGCTGCGGACGTTGATGTCGGCGCCGGTCTGGAGGAGCAGGTCGACTAGCTCGCGATTGCCCTGGTGGACGGCGCAGAGCAAGGGGGTCGCGCCGAAGGCATCGCCCGGGAGCGCCTCGTCGAGTCTGGCGTTGAGCTCAGGGTGTTCGGAGAGCACGCGGCGCACCCGCTCGACGTCATTGGAGCGGACCGCGGCGGCGAGGGCTTCCATCATAGAGAGAATATGGCCCGTTTCTTGAGAGTTCGCTCCCACCCAAACAGATCTCTGAGCGCCCCGCTCAGCGGGTGCGCGGGCGCCAAACGATAGCGCGGATGTCGGGGGCGCCCTCCAATAGGCTCGACAATCCCGGCGGATTCCAGTCTTCGCAGTGCCTTCCAGGTCCCTGCTCTTCCCAGACTACAGCCGAACGCGAGCAGGATAGGAGAAATCGGTTCGCGCGAAAGGCTCAGCATCCGGAGAAGACGTACCGCCGCCTCGGTGCCCAGGATCGCATCGAGGGGATGGTAGAAGTGGCGATTGGGTCGTACCGGTGGCCGCATGGCGTTATGCGGGACGGGTGAAGGTGCCACTTCAGTGGCGCCGCCATTAGTACGCTATAGCGTACATACGCCGGTACACTATAGCGTACTAATCGGGTCGTAATCGTCCCCCGTCAGCATCCTAGAAGGCCCAGCGCGGTAGCAGCAACCAGCTTACCTCAGCGCGGCACGGAAAACTGCGAATGGTCGTGCATCTGATCGACGGTACCTACGAGCTGTTCCGCCAGTTCTACGGCCGGCGCCGCTTCAATAAGGGAGAAGACCAGCCCTGGGCTGCGGTGCTCGGCGTGCTCCACTCGGTCCTGGAGCAGATCGAGGGCGGCGCCACGCATCTCGGCGTCGCCACCGATCATATCATCGAGTCCTTCCGCAACGAGCTCTGGCCCGGCTACAAGACCGGCGCCGGGATCGACCCCGCGCTCTGGAAGCAGTTTCACCCGCTGGAGGAAGCGCTCGCCGCGATGGGCGTCGTGGTCTGGCCCATGGTCGAGCTCGAGGCGGACGACGCGCTCGCCTCCGCGGCCCAGCTCGCCGAGCAGGATCCGCGGGTCGAGAAAGTCTGCATCTGGGCCAACGATAAAGACCTCGCCCAGTGCGTCCGCGGCGATCGCGTGGTGCAGGTGGACCGTCGGGCCAAGGAAATCCGCGACGAGGACGGCGTCAAGCAGAAGTTCGGGGTCGGGCCCGAGCTGATCCCCGATTACCTCGCGCTGGTGGGCGACTCGAGCGACGGCTACCCCGGCATCCCGGGCATCGGTCCCGCGGGGGCGAGCCGGCTGCTCAACACCTATGGGCCGCTGGAGGAATTCCCCTATGCCGTGTTAGGAGAGCGCCAGGGGGAGGCGGAGCTTTACAAGCTGCTCGCCACCCTCCGCACCGACGCCCCCCTCTTCGCGAGCGTCGACGCGCTCGAATGGCGCGGACCGACTCCGGAGTTCGCCGCCTGGACTGCCCGGATGGGGGATGAACGCCTGCTGAGGCGGGCAAACCGTCAGTAACCTCTCACCTCTCACCGCAGTCATGACAGTTCCCCGCCCCAGTCTGCGCATCGTTCGTAAGACCCCCCCACCTCGGACCGGACATGCGGACCGCCTTGCTGCTCCTCTCGCTCAACGCCCAGGAGCCCAAAGTCGAGACCCAGCTCCTGCTCCCCCCGGAGCCGGGGATGCAGTACGAGATCAGCCCCAAGGGCCTGCACGTCGCCGGCGTGGTGCTGCGCGGCAGCCGCCAGGTGCTCGTCTACGACGGCACCGACGGCCCCCGCTTCGACCAGGTCCTGCAGCTGAACAGCGCTGGGAAAGTCTCCTGGAGCGACGATGGCGCACGCTACGCGTACCACGCCAAACTCGGCCAGGAGTACC
>DASYTT010000126.1:0-13442 GCA_036002045.1 Gemmatimonadales bacterium | reverse complement strand
ACCGACGGTCGCAAAGACGACGAGCGCAAGTGCGACGCTGGAGTGAGCGAACTGGGCCATCAGGAATTCTCCAACGGATTCCGAGGCCCTGAAGGCGGGCTCAGCTGAGGGAACGACGCCTGGACTTCAAGCAGCCGGTTGACCTGGCCTGCCGTGTAGTCGGCAATTTGTTCAAGGTTGGCGAGGCGTTCTTCGAGGCGGGCGGGATCGGGCAACTGCGATTCGAACCGTCTGAGCTTGGCGCGGGCTCTCCACCAGGCAATCCCAAATCCGATGGTGCCGAGGAAACCCACCTTCGCGGCCCCGAGCAACAAGCCGAGCGCAAACCCACTGAGCGTTGGGTCCATGTCCTGAATCTAAGCAAAGAATACAATGGCGGGGGTCGTCCTTATACTCCATGAGGGAGGCTCAATGCACACCTCATTTGTCCTGCTCGGAAGTCTGCTGTTGGATCTGGGCACTCGGGCGTTCGACTCCACTGGGCGCCCACCCGGTCATGGGTCTACACGGGTGGCTCCCAAGGTCTGTCTTGCGGCTTCGACCGATTCACTAAATAGACTGACTGATTTTATTCACCTGCTTACGCATACTGATTCAATAAGTGCGGCGAGGCGCAGCGTCTTTGGATTACAGTTGACCACCCCTTCGAACGTTGCGATCATCACAACTGAGCGAAAATGCGTGCGGGCTGCCTTTGTGCTTGATTCACTGCTGGCCACACCGAACAGTGGCAGGAAAGTATTGATGTTCAAGCTGGGAACTTCCTTTGGCGCCGAATCACCCACCTTTTCGGCCACCGAAGGGGTAGCTGTAATCTTCCTGTTCAATGGGCAAATGTCCTACACAATGCGTATGGCTCTTGGAGGTAGTTGATGGGGCGACTAGGATGCGCACTGCAATGAGGACTTCCGGAATAGTCGGCGTCACATTGATTGGCCTGCTTTCGTCAGCATTAGCACCGATCCGGGCGGCAGGACAATCAACACCCTGTCTCGGCCCCGACGCCATAAGCGCAGTGTTCCTGGCAAGGCTCGACAGCCTCCTTACGCTCACTGACACCGGCAACGTGAATTGGCGGACACGCCTGAATCTGCAAGCCACGACTTCCGCACAGGTGAAGCTGGTTACCAAGAAGGTTACCTGTCAGGCCGCGGTCGCTGCGGTGAATGCGGCGCGCCAAAGCTCTGAGCCTAACCGAAAGGTCTATGTCTTCCAGGGAGGTCCCACTCAGTTCGCGGTATGGGATCCTACAACCCGGGACGTGTCCGCCGAGGACGGGCAGTTGCGAGCTTTCCTTTTCTTTACCTCCGCATGGGTCTACAAGAGCGCCGTCACCTACTAGCCTCCAAGGTTGAGCTCAAAACGCTGTCGTTACCGCCCCCGAATGGGGGCGGTTCTTTCGGAGACCCTAGAGACGGCATCGGACTTCGGCACCACGGGCCTGCCGTGCTGCTGCCAGGCCTTCCAGCCGCCCGCCAGCGCCCGCGCCCCCGGCCAGCCCGCCTTCCGCAGCTCTCGCGTCACCCGGACGCTTGTGTGCTCCGCCGCTCAGGCGCAGTACGCTACCAGCCAATCCTGCCGCGGCAAGGCGAGCGCGGCCGCGCTTTGCGCCGGACGCGCGGGCGGCAGCCGGATCGCGCCCGCGGCCATGCTTTCGGATCCCTCCCACGAGCGGTCGGTGCGCACGTCGAGCAGATGAACGGCATAACCCGCCCGCTGGAGCGCGTCGAGCTCCTCGAAGGTGATGAGCTCGGGGTGCGCCACCAGCTCGGCGCCCGGGAGCCCGCCCGCGGGCGCCTCCATGGTCTCGGGACGGCGCTTGAGCCAATGGGTCGCCCAGACCAGCAGCGCACCATGCCCCGCTACCGAGAGCAGCACGACCAGCGCGGCGAGCGGAAAGAGCTGCTCGCTCCCCGGAATTCCCAGAAACACGGGGATCAGTACCAAGAGAAAAGAGGAGAGCGCCCGGGGGCCGTACCAGACGATCAGGCGGCGCGCCACCGGATCGAGACCCCGGCGCGGCAGCGCGAGCTGCAGCACTAACACGCGGCCGCCCAGCGCCACCGCGGCGAACAGCGCACTCCGCCCGCTCAGCACCGTGAGCCCGCTCCACACCAGCGACGCGCCGAAGGCGATGAAGCCGAGCAGCAGCAGCATCTCGGCGGTGGCCTCGCCGTATTCGTGGAAGCAATCGCACAGCTCGACATCTGTGGCGGCGATGGTGAGCCCCGCCGCGAACGCCGCCATGAAGCCGCTGCCATGGAGTGCTTCGGCCGCGGCATACGCGGTGAACGCGACGCCCAGCACGTAGAGCGACTCGTAGTCGCGCCGCATCCCGAACCAGGCGCGGAACCACTCCATCGCCTTGACCGCGAGAAACCCGACGACCACGCCGGCCAGCGGCCCGAGCAGCAACACCGCGCCGGCCACTTTGCCGATCTCGCCCAGCGGCGGCATCCCGCCGGCCGCAAGCAGCGCCGAGGCGAGCAGGACGATGGGCAAGAGCAGCGCGTCGTTGAGGCCGCTCTCGATGCCGAGCGCGGTGCGGGCCGCCCCGGGCACCTCGGCCAGGCGGAGCAGGCCGCGCACCATCACCGGATCGGTGGAGGCGAGGGCCGCGCCGAGGATCGCGGCCGCCGCGGGAGAGAGATCGAGCAGCCACCAGCCGGCAAGGCCGGTGAGCAGGGCGGGGAGGATCGTACCGGGACCCAGCACGGTCGCGGCCAGGCGGAGCTGGGTTCGCAGCGCCGCCAGGTTCAGGGTCACCGAGTCGGTGAAGAGCACCAGCACCAGGCTCAGCGTGGCGACGACCGCGAGGGTAGCGGAGCCCAGCCCGAAGTCGAGGAGGCCGAGGCCATGGGGACCGAGCAGCGCGCCGAGGGCAAGGAAGACCGCGACGGTGGGAACGCCGAGCCGCTCGATGGCACCGGAGGCCAGGCTGGCAACCAGGATCACCAGGCCGAGCAGGGCGAGCAAATGGGCGAAGGCTGCCGGATCAAAGGATTGCATGCTATCCTCTACCTGCCAAATTGGCGCTCCAGGCGCCAAGTCGGAAGGTCGGGCGGTCGGGCGGTCGGACGGTCGGACGGTCGGAAAGGTTCCCCAATGAGCGAAGCGCTGAAGCGTACTCCCCTCGCCGACATTCACCGCGCCCTCGGCGGCAAGATGGTGCCCTTTGCGGGCTGGGAGATGCCGGTGCAATACAAGACCGGCATCCTCGCCGAGCATCAGGCGGTGCGGACGGGCGTGGGGGTGTTCGATGTCTCGCACATGGGGGAATTCGAGGTGACGGGGCCCGACCGGAACGCCTTCGTCAACCGGATCACCTGCAACGACGTCAGCGCGCTGGACAGCGGCGCGGTGCAGTACTCGGCGCTGCTAACCCGCGAAGGCACCTTCGTGGACGACTGCACGGTGTACCGCTTCGACGACCGGCTGATGCTGGTGGTCAACGCGTCAAACCGCGCCAAGGCGTGGGAGCACATCGTCGACCAGAAGCAGGCCGGCTCGGTGAACGTACGGCTTCGCGATATCTCGGACGACACCGGCCTGCTCGCGGTGCAGGGACCCAAGGCGCAGGAGCTGCTGCAGCCGCTGGCCGGCCGGAACCTCGACTCGATCGGCTATTACCGCTGCGAGATGGGGAAAGTAGCCGGGCTCGACTGCTTCATCTCGCGCACCGGCTACACCGGCGAGGACGGCTTCGAGCTGTACTGCCGCTGGCGCGACACGGTGGCGCTGTGGAACGCGGTGACCGAGGCCAAGGCGGTGCCGATCGGGCTGGGTGCCCGCGACTCGCTCCGGCTGGAGATGGGCTACGCGCTCTACGGGCAGGAGATCGACGACACCATCACGCCGCTCGAGGCCGGGTTAGGCTGGATCGTCAAGCTCGACAAGGGCAGCCCCTTTCTGGGGAAGCAGGCGCTGGAGCAGCAGAAGGCGCGGGGGGTGACCCGGAAGACGGTGGGGTTCCGGCTCAGCGGCCGCGGGATCGCGCGGCACGGCTACCCGGTATGGCACGAGGGCAAGCAGGTCGACCTGGTGCGGAGCGGCGGGCAGAGCCCTTCGCTGGGCTATGCGATCGGCACCACCATGCTGCCGGCGGCGGCCAAGGTAGGGACCAAGTTCGAGGTGGATTGCCGGGGGGAGCGGGTGCCGGCGGAAGTGGTGGCGCGGCCGTTCTGGAAGCAAGGGTCTGTACGCAGGTGACAGGTGGCGGGTGGCAGGTGGCAGGGAAAAACCCTCCGGGCGAGGTCGGTGCGCGAGGTCATGGGGTCCAGAGATTTCACCGATTTCACAGCTTGAGATGAGGGGTTGATGGTGCGGGTTGCCGTCCTGACGGTGTCCAGCGCCGGCGCTCGGGGGGAGCGCGCCGACACTTCGGGCGACCGGATTGTCGAGTGGGTGGCGGCGCGAGGGTTTACGCTCGCCGGGCGCGCGCTGGTATCCGACGACTCAGTGGAGATCGTCCGCGCGCTGCTCGAGCTGGCCGACGGCGGCGGCTGCGACGTGATCCTCAGCACCGGCGGCACCGGACTCACGCCGAGCGACGTGACGCCGGAGGCCACCCGCGCGGTGCTGGAGCGCGAGGCGCCCGGGATCGCGGAAGCGCTGCGCGCCGCCGCGGTGCCCAAGTTCCCGCGCGCCGCGCTCTCGCGCGGGTTAGCCGGGGTCCGCGGCAAGACGCTGATCGTGAATCTCCCGGGCAGCCCCGGCGGCGTGGCGGACGGGCTGGCGGTGCTCACGCAGTGGCTGGAACATGCGGTCGATCTGGTACGCGGGGAGAACACAGAACACAGTGAACGGTGAACAGTGAACAGTGAACGGGGAACCACCTTGCTGGCGTTACTGGTGTGCCTGGTGAGCGCGGGAGCCGCCGAAGCGCAGACGCCGGAACGGCTCCGCGCGTTGGCGCACTCCTATTACGCGTGGCGCGACTCGACCAATCCGGTCGGCAGCAGCGACGCCGGCGGGCACCAGTGGGACGATCGGCTGGCCGATTACCGGATGAGCCAAGTCCAGGCGCGCCGGCTCCACACCCGGACGCTGCTCGAGCGGGTCAAGGCGATGCCAACAGCGGGCTGGAGCAAGGACGACCAGGTAGACTGGCGGCTCTTCCGGGCCCAGCTCGAGCGCGACGACTTCTTCGGCCGCACTCTGTTCCCGCACGAGTCCGACCCGCAGCTCTATCTCAACGAAGCCGCCAACGGTGTCTTCAGCCTCCTCAAGAAAGACTACGCGACTCGGCGGGTTAGGGCGCTTTCCGCCGCCGCCCGACTGGAAAAGGTGCCGGCGCTGCTCCGCACCGCCCGCAGCAACCTCACCCGGCCGGTCAAGCTCTTTGCCCGGCTCGTGATCGCTGCCGCGCGGGGCGGCGACGACCTCTACACCACGAGCCTCATGACGCTGGCGGACAGCCTGTCGCCCAGCGAGCGAACCCGGCTGGATACGGCGCGGGACCACGCGGTCAAGGCGATCCACGAGTTCGCCGACTGGCTGGAGCAGCGCCTGAGCACTATGCCCGACTGGAAGCCCATGGGGGTGGCGCAGTACAACCATCTGCTCAAGAACATCCTGCTCCTGCCCTACGACGCCACCCAGATCGCGATGCTGGGCGAGGTCGAGCTGGCGCGCTACCGCGGGCTCGAGGCGATGCTCAAGGAGCCGAGCTTCGCGAGTCCCGATCCGGCGCGTGCGGCCCACGTCCCCAAAGACCAGGAGGAGTTTCTCAAGGCCTATGAATCCCGGCTCGACGAGCTGGTCAAGTTCCTCAAGGCGAACCGGCTGATCACGATCCCCGACTACCTCGGGCCCTTCTCCATCCGGCAATTGCCCGAGGCCTTCAAGCCGACGAGCCCGGGCGGCTTCATGAACCCGCCGGGGCTCTACGACAAAGACCCCAGCGGCTTCTTCTTCATCCCGACCTACAACTCGAAGAGCGGGAACTTCTACATCCGCGCTGCTATCGAGGACCCCCGCCCGATCCTGGGCCACGAGGGCATCCCGGGGCACTTCCTGCAGATTTCCATCGCGAACCAGCTGGATAACGAGATCCGCCGGCAGCACAACGACAACACCTTCATCGAGGGCTGGGCGCTCTACGGCGAGGAGATGCTGCTGCGCGCCGGGGGGGGGCTCTACCCGGAGAACTCACCCTCGCACGGCCAGGTGCTCAGGCTCTCCCGCTACCGCGCCGCGCGCATCGGGGTGGACGTCAACCTGCAAACCGGGCGCTGGAGCTTCGAGCAGGCGGTCAAGTATTTCATGGAAGCAGGCGGCCTCGACCGGGAAGCCGCGGAGGGCGAGGCGGCCGGCGCCGCCGCGAGTCCTTCCCAGAAGATCGGCTACATGGTGGGCAAGTGGCAGATCATGCGGCTACTGGGCCGCTACCGCGACCAGCAGGGCGACAAGTTCCGGCTCGGCGAATTCCACGACCGCCTGCTGAGCTTCGGCAGTCTCCCGCTCTCCGTGATCGAAACGCTAATGCTGGAGGAAGGTGGCAGGTGACAGGTGGCAGGTGGCAGGTGGCAGGTAACAGGTGACAGGGGGACGGCCTTGCGGGTGATTGCGCTCGGCGTGCTGGTGATTCTGCTGCTCGTCACGGGGTACAACGGGCTGGTCGAGGGCGTCATTGCGACCCACCACGCCGGTACGGCGGGGATGCGGGTCGCTACGGTGACCCAGCTGCTCTATGGCGTCTGCGCGGTGGTGGCGCTGCTCGCGCTCGCCGCCAAACAGCGCTGGGTCCTCTGGCCGGTGGCCGGCTGGGCCCTGGCAGTCATCGCCACGGCGGGGCTCGCTCCCGTGGTGTACGGCGGCACGCCGGTTCGCACCGGGCTGGTGGCCGGAGCGGGCGCCGCCCTGGTGCTCGGACTGGTGCTCTGGGCCTGGCGGCGAAGCAGCTAACCCGCAGCGCGGAATCCTCATGGCCTCTCAGATCCTGCTCACCATGGCCGACCTCGAGACCGCGGTGCCGCTCAACGCGGCGCTCGAGGCCGCCGGCTTCAGCACCGCGCTGGTGAGCCCGCTCGACGACGCCCCCGCGGCGATGCGGCGCGAGCATCCTGATCTCCTGATTCTCACCGGTGCGGTGCACGAGCCGACCGCGCAGCAGCTCGCCCGGATGGCGCGGGAGTCGGAGGTCTACACCCTCGCGCTGCTCGAGCCCACCGACTCCGAGCGCGGCGAGCGGATCGCGCGGCTGGGCGCCACCGCGGTGCTCACCAAGCCGGTCAAGCCCGACGAGGCGGTGGCCACCGCTCGGCGGCTGATCGAGCGGCGCCGGCTGCAGCAGCACACCGGCATCGCGGGCCAGAGTCCCGCGATCCACGAGGTGCTGGTCAAGATCGAGCAGATGGCCCCGGTCTCCAGCACCGTGCTGATCCAGGGTGAGTCGGGCACCGGCAAGGAGCTGGTGGCCAAGGCGCTGCACGACCTCTCGCCGCGGCGGGGCAAGGTGTTCATCGCGGTCAACTGCTCGGCGCTGCCGGAGAGCCTGCTCGAGTCGGAGCTGTTCGGGCACGAGAAGGGCGCCTTCACCGGCGCCGCGGAGCGTCGGCTGGGCCGCTTCGAGCTGGCCGACCACGGCAGCATCTTCCTCGACGAGATCGGCGACATCCCGCGCAGCGTGCAGGTCAAGCTGCTCAGGGTGCTGGAGAGCCGGAGCTTTTTCCGGGTGGGCGGCACCCAGCCGATCAAGGTGGACGTGCGGGTGATCGCGGCGACCAACCGCGCTTTGCGCGAGGGGGTAGCACTCGGCGAGTTCCGGGAAGACCTCTACTACCGGCTGAACGTCCTCAACATCTATCTGCCGCCGCTGCGGGAGCGGCGCGACGACATCCCGCTGCTGGTCCGCCGCTTCATCCGGGAGTTCTCCAAGACCCACGAGCGCCCCTTCCGCGGCATCACCGCCGAGGCGATGCACCGGCTGGTGGAAGCCCCCTGGCCGGGGAACGTGCGCCAGCTCAGGAACCTGATCGAGTCGATGGTGGTGCTGGCGCCGGGGAGCGAGATCAGAGCTTCGGATATTCCGGCCGACATTCTGGAGGGAGCAGCCATGCTCCTCCCAGTTCCTGTCCACCAGGTGGCAGGGGGCAGGGGGCAGGTGGCGGGGCAGGTGGCAGGGCAGGCAACAAGCCAGGAGCTGGAGTTCATTCTGCGGGGCCTGATCGACCTCCGCATGCAGATCGAGGAGCTCCGCCGCAGGCTCGATTCGGAGCCCCGGGGGGGGCGGGGGGGGGCGGGGGGGGTCCAGGTTCTGGAGGTTCCTGAAGGCGCGCTAACCCCAATAACCATCGAGTCTGGCGAGCCGGAGCCGGCTCCGGAGGTGCTCTACCGGCCTGGCATGACAATGGCTGAGGTAGAACAGGCCACGATCACTGCAGCCTTGCGCGAGTGTCAAGGAAATAGACGGCAAGCTGCCCAAAAATTGGGGATCGGGGAGCGCACGCTGTACCGGAAAATTAAAGAGTTCAAACTCGCGTAACCTCTGGACCTGTCATAACTTGAGTCACTGAGGCGCTTGACAATGCTCGAGCCAACCCCAATCTTGGGGCTACCGACTGCGTGAATTTTGTCATTGACAGCGACGCCTGCGTCGCGTGCCTGGCGTGCGTTCGGGTGTGCCCGACCAACGCGATCGCGGTGGCTCCGGATGCCTCGATGGTTCGGGTCATCGACGAGGCCTGCATCCGTTGCGGGCTCTGCGTGCCCGAGTGTCCCCATGACGCGGTCCAGGTCACCGGGGAATTGGGCCGCGCGGTGGCGATTGCCGCGGAGGGCACCGGGATCCTGATCCTGGGGACGGAGAGCGCCGCGCATTTCTACCCGGTGCAGCCCGAGCAGGTGGTGAACGCGTGTTATGCGGCCGGCTTCCGGGTGGTGTCGCGCGGGGTGATCGGCGACGAGCTGGTGGCGAGCGAGTATCTCAAGCTCTGGCGCAGCAACCTCGACGGCACCCTGATCCGCTCGTCGGATCCGGTGGTGGTGGAGGCGATCCGAAGCGGGTATCCCGAGCTGGTGCCGTATCTGGCCCCGATCGCGACGCCGCCGGTGGCCGAGGCGCGCTACCTGCGCTCGCTCTATGGGGACAGTGTGAAGGTGGTGTACGCGGGGCTCGCCTCCTCGCCGGGCGCGCCCGAGCTGGATGCCTGGGTCACTTTTGAAGACCTGCTGGAGCTGTTGCGGCTCCGGGGGGTGACGGCGGCCGCGCAGCCGACGGTGTTCGCCCGGCTGCCGCAGGAGCGGCGGCGCCATCTGAGCGCGGCGGGCGGGATGCCGCTGGCCTTGCTCGAGGAGCTCAGGCAGACCAGCAAGCGATACCAGAAGCTCCGGGGCTTGAGCGCGCTGCCGGCGCTCTCCCGGGCGGTGGTGGTGGACAAGCTGGAGCTCGGCTTCGTGGACATTCTCGCCTCGGAGGGCGCGCTCGACCATCCGCTTTCGGGGCCGCGGGAGGAGCTCTACTGGCGCCGCTCGGTGGTGCAGAGCAGCGAGCCGCCGAGGAGCCTGGCGCCGGTGGTAGAGCCGGGAATCGTTGCAAGCGTTGGCGCGGTGTTCGATATCAAGCCGCGGCGCCAGGTCGCCGATGCCGCGTCGGTCCAACAGGTTTTGAAGACGATCGGGCTGGGTCCCAACGGGCGTCCCTGGGATTGCGGCGCTTGCGGTTATGCCACCTGCCGGGCCTTTGCGGAAGCGGCAGCGCTGGGGCGGGCCTCGATGAAGCAGTGCGCGCCCTATCAGGAGCGGAGGGCGGAGGAGAGCCAGCGCGAGGCGGCGACGGATCTGCTGACGGGGCTGGCCACGTTCCGGGTGTTACGGGACCGGCTGACGCAGGAGGTGGAGCGCAGCAAGCGGAGCGGCGAGCGCTTCACGGTGCTGTTCCTCGACCTGGACCGGCTGAAAGAGATCAACGACGCCTACGGGCACGAGGCGGGGAACGAGGTGCTCAAGGCCGTGGCGCAAGAAGTGCGAGCCGCGGTGCGCGCCTCCGACCTTGCGGCACGTTACGGCGGCGACGAATTCGTGGTAATTCTGACGCGCACGCAGCTCGAGGGCGCGGAACGGGTCGCCGAGGCGCTGCGCGAAGGGATCGAAGGAGTGGGGCGCCGGCTCGGCTATCCGCTGGGCTCGGTGACGGTGAGCATCGGGATCGCGGAGTACGACCCGGCGCATCCGGCGAGCGGAGATCTGCTGGTGAACGCGGACCGGGCGCTGTACAAAGCGAAGGCGATGGGACGCAATACTGTGGTTTAGGGAAGAGGGAAGAGGGAAGAGGGAAGAGGGAAGTGGGAAGAGGGAAGTGGGAAGAGGGAACAACCCGAAAGGACTGGCGTGAGCGGACCTTCGCCATCGCGACCGAACGAGCCCAAGGGGGCTTTGCCCCAGGGGACGGAGAGCATGCCGGACCCCTGGGGGGTGCGGCGGGCGGAGAATCTGCTCACCTCGCTCGAGGGGGTGCTCTCGGCGCGGGTCGTCACGACGCCGCTCGGTGAAGTGAGCGAGGTGCACGTGCTGGCGCAGGCGGGGCTTCCGGCCAAGCAGCTGGTGCGCAACATCGAGAGCGCGCTCCTGGCGCAGCTCGGGCTCCGGGTGGACCACCGGAAGATCAGCATCGCGCAGACGGCGGACGTGCGGCCGATCGAGACGCTGGACCGGCACGCGGTGCGGGAGCGCTCGCTGCAGCGGAGCGTGCTGTTCGAGGCGCTCACGGTAGCGCCGGGGCGGCGGCCGCAGCGCTCGGTGGTGCAGGTGGCGCTCAAGTGCGAGGGCAAGCAGGAGGGGGCGGAGGAGGAAGCAGCGGACACCATGCGGGGGCGGGTGGAAGCGGCGGCCAAGGCGACGGTGGCGGTGCTGGACCGGCTGCTCAGCCGCGGCTCCATGCTGCTGGAGGGCGCGCGGGTGATTCAGGCGCTGGACCGGGAAATCGTGTTTGCGACGGTGCAGGCGGTCAACGGGCGGGATAGCGTGCTGCTCACGGGGACGGCGGAGGTGCGGCACAGTCCCGAGCGGGCGGCAGTGTTCGCGGTGCTGGATGCGACCAATCGGTGGAGCGAATTGAGGCGGCCGGCGTAAAGCGGGCTGCTTTGGGGTCTAGCGGGATCGAGGAGTTGGTGGTAGCTCAAACTTCGCAAATAGAGAAAGGAACGGACCACTAGGGAGGGGACCCCGGTCTTCGCGGAAGCACGAGCGGAGCAGAGCGGGTACAACTGAGCGGAGCGTCTGGCGGCCATAGCGGGGCCTGCCACTTCCCGAAGGACAGAGACATCAAGGGGGGAGGTGACGCTCATGATCAGCTGGCTCGCAGCAATGGCTCTCGACTTCATCGAAGGATTGTTCTTCGCTGAGGGCGCGGACTGGCACTAAACGGGAAGTTCGAGGTCTCTCTCCCAGCGTCTCTTGGCAATGAACAGCACCCGGCGCATCAACGTATATGTGACTTTCGTCGTCGCTCTAGCGATTGCGACTATGGCGGCGGCCTGGCAACAGCACCTGCCATTTCCGGGGATCTGGCCTAGTTCGGTCTTACTTCTAGTCGCCTTTCTGTTGCAGATCTCTGCTACTACCGTGCGGGGGGGTGATGCCAAAGGATCCCTCTCCTTCATAGTCCATCTCGCGGGGGGAATACTTTTCGGGGCATTCTGGGGCGGCGCCCTGGCTGCAGTTTCCACTGCGTTCAGCCAAGCGGTCGCCAGGCGGGAGCCGATCAAGGTTGTGTTCAACGTCTCCCAGAGGACTCTCTCGCTTGCCTCAGCGATCCTTGTCTATGGATTACTCGGTGGTGCGCTTTCCCCCGCTTATTTGACCCCCGGTGGAGCCTGGATTCCACAGGTGGTGGTACGACAAGTCCTCGCGTTCTTCGCGGGGGCGGCAGTCTACTTTGCGCTCAACTCCGTTCTCGTCAGTGCTGCGGTGGCGATCAGCAGGGGGAAGTCGCTGCGGCAGGTTTGGGCTACCGGCTTCTTATGGGTTCTCGGATACGACATAGGCGCCAGCAGCCTGGCGCTTTTAGTTGCATGGATCTTCCTGAAGTTTGATAGTCCCGACGGGCTTTCGAAGCTTGCTTTCTTGGCCATCTTCCTCCCCCTTATCGCTGCAAAGCATGTTTACGCAAAGCTTAACACGCTTCAGAGCCTCTACGATGAATTGGATGGAGCTTACGAAAAACTCGAGCTAAATGTTCGCGAACAGCTCGAGATGATGGTGAAGTCCATAGAGGCGAGAGATCCCTATACCTCTGGTCACTCTCGTCGGGTGGCGGCGCTGTCGAAGGCCATTGCACAAGATCTCGGCTTGGAAGCAAAGCTTGTGGATGAGATCGAGAACGCCGCGCTTCTTCATGATGTAGGGAAGATTCACGCCGAGTTCGCCCCCCTTCTGTCAAAGGAGGGTCGTCTTACAGAAGAAGAGTGGGAAATAATGAAGACACACTCTGCGAAGAGTGCGGAACTCGTGACTCTCTTCTCCCGCTTCCGCGGCAACGTTTTGGAGAGCGTTCGCTGGCATCACGAACGGTGGGATGGTAAGGGATATCCGGACGGCATCGTTGGGGAAGCGATTCCGATGGGAGCTCGGATCATCATGGTTGCTGATACGATTGACGCAATGAGTACGGATCGTCCGTACCGAAAGGCCCTGTCATTTGAGAAGGTGGTATCGGAGTTGATCAAGTATCGTGCGGTACAGTTCGATCCAGGATTGGTAGATGTGACAGTAAACTCCGTCACCGTGCGACGACTCGTTTCAGACAAGGATTTCCTGGCAGAGCAGACCCATACGATCAAGCCTGTCACTCAGAAGCCAACACGACCGGCCCTGCGATCTCAAAGGAGTTTTTGGGAGGGCCTGCGTTCTTCAGTCGGGCAGGAGTAGCCTCGAGATCCATACGGTTCCTCTGAATGGGGGTTCAGGGGGTCGCAGGTTCAAATCCCGCCGTCCTGATGGGTTACAGAGTTGGGGTCTCGTTTCATCCCAGAAACTAGGCCCGACCACTACCTCGCACAGCTTGCGCTCCTCACTCATAACGGCGAGGAGCGTTTCGGTATCGGGCTGCTGGTACCACTGCAGTAGGGTCTCTGTGTCCTTCCAGCCGCCCGCTGCTGCAACCTCCTTGAGCGAGTGTCCTTTCCGCTCAGTCGCTCATTTCCGCCTGGGAGCTGGGTGGCAACGACTCTCTTTACCGAGCTTTCCGAAGACTCTCCCCCACTTGCGGAGGGTAGGTAGTTACGATAATCGCACAAATTGACCTTGGTTTCTGGCAATCTTGAAGCTAGTACCTGTCAGTTTGCGCTCCTCCGGTCATGATGGCGGGGAGCGTTTTGTGCATCAGGGGTCATTAAGACCCTGCGACAAGGCGTCGCAGTTCCATCACCGCGTGCGTGCTATAAGGCTCGGCCTCTGATCCCCCGCCTGCTGCCCGATCCAGGAGTCGGCGTGCATCCGCGACG